>NZ_CP089391.1:0-340000 GCF_027594865.1 Bradyrhizobium xenonodulans | reverse complement strand
GGCCGAGGAGGCGCTCAAGCACAGCCAGCGTCTGGAAGCGCTCGGCCAGCTCACCGGAGGCGTCGCGCACGACTTCAACAACCTCCTGACCGTGATCCGCGCCTCCGTCGATCTGTTGAACCGGCCGCAACTGACCGAGGAGCGGCGCCAGCGCTACATCACGGCCATTGCCGATGCGGTGGCGCGCGCGGCCAGGCTGACCTCGCAGCTTCTGGCGTTTGCACGGCGCCAGACCCTGAAGCCGGAGGTGTTCGACGTCGCCGAGCGGATGCAGCGGCTGCATGACATGCTCGCCACGCTGCTGGGCCCGGCGATCGAGATCGCGATGCAATTGCCGGCGGAGCCGTGCCTCGTCAACGCCGATGCCAGCCAGTTCGAGACAGCACTGATCAACATGGCGACCAATGCGCGCGATGCCATGCACGGCAAGGGCCGGATCGTTTTCAAGGTCGAGGCCGCGATCACCGTTCCAGACACGCTGGCCCAAGGCTCGAGCAATGCCTCGAGCAATGTCTCGGGCAGTGTCTCGAGCGGTGTCTCCAGCAACCATGGCTTCGTCGGCATCACCGTCAGCGACACCGGCATCGGTATTCCCGCCGCGCGACTCGAACGCATCTTCGAGCCGTTCTTCACCACCAAGCAGGTCGGTCACGGCACCGGTCTCGGCCTGTCCCAGGTGTTCGGCTTCGCCCGGCAATCCGGCGGCGAGGTGACGGTCACGAGCGAGGTCGGACAGGGCAGCACGTTCTCGCTCTTTTTGCCGCGCGTGCCGCCGGACCTGCTGCCACAGCGGCAGGCGCCCAACACGGCGCCGGCGGTCGCCGGCAGCGGCATGTCGGTGCTGCTGGTCGAGGACAATATCGAGCTCGCCAATTTCGCGGCCGACGGCCTCACCGAGCTCGGCTTCAGCATCACCCTGATCGACAATGCAACCGATGCGCTCGCCGAGCTGGTCATGGACGCGGAGCGCTTCGACGTCGTGTTCTCGGACGTGGTGATGCCCGGGATGACCGGGCTCGATCTGGCGCGGGCGATCCGCGACCGCGGCATCGGCGTGCCGGTCGTGCTGACCAGTGGCTACAGCGAGGCTCTGTCCCAGGAAGGTGCTGCCGGCTTCGAGCTCGTGCAAAAGCCCTATTCGGTCGAAGAGCTCTCGCGCATCCTCCACAAGGCGGCCCGGCTGCGCCGCGTGCGGGGTGGCGCCGCCGAGTGATTCGGCGCGGAACCGAAGGGAACCGTTTGATTTCCTTGGCGTTGTCGACTCATGCACAAGCCGGCCGCAAAGCGCGAACAGGGCAAGAAGCCGCCCATTGTCGAGATCAAGGGCGAAACCGGCGATGAGGTCGTGCCGCCGCCTCCGGAAGTCATCGAGCCTGACCCCGAACTGTCGCCCGAAGAGGCCGAGCAGGCGCGCAAGGACTATCTCCTCACCCGGTTCTGGATCAGCGCGCGCGGCTTCTGGGGCCGCAACGGTGACCGGCTGGCCTGGCTCTACTCGATCGGCCTCGGCGCGCTGATCGTCCTGACCGTCGGCTTCCAATACGGCATCAACGTCTGGAACCGCGCGATCTTCGACGCGATCGAGCAGCGCGATGCGGCCACCGTCTTCCATCTCACCGCGGTGTTCTTTCCGCTCGCGATCGGCAGCATCGCGCTCGGCGTGATGCAAGTGTTCGCGCGGATGGGCATCCAGCGGCGCTGGCGGGCCTGGCTGACGGCGAGCGTGCTGACGCGCTGGCTGACCAACGGTCGCTACTACCAGCTCAACCTCGTCGGCGGCGACCACAAGAATCCGGAATACCGCATCGCCGAAGATCTGCGCATCGCGACCGATTCGCCGGTCGATTTCCTCGCGGGCGTCACCTCGGCGCTGCTCTCGGCCGCGACCTTCATCGTCGTGCTCTGGACCATCGGCGGCGCGCTCACCGTCACGCTCGGCGGGTCGGCCATCACCATTCCCGGCTTCCTCGTGATCGCCGCGATGCTCTATGCCGCGATCGCATCCAGCTCGATCATGGTGATCGGCCGGCGCTTCGTGCAGGTGTCCGAGGACAAGAACCAGGCGGAAGCCGATTTCCGCTACACGCTGACGCGCGTGCGTGAGAACGGCGAGAGCATCGCCCTGCTCGGCGGCGAGGAGGAGGAGCGCGGCGGCATCGACCGCAACTTCACCAGCGTGCTCAGGCAATGGGCGCGGCTCGCCGGCCAGCACATGCGCACCACGCTGGTCTCGCAGGGATCGAGCCTTGTTGCTCCCGTGGTCCCGCTTCTGCTCTGCGCGCCCAAATTTCTCGACGGCAGCATGACGCTCGGACAGGTGATGCAGGCGGCCTCCGCCTTCACCATCGTACAGAGCGCGTTCGGCTGGCTGGTCGACAATTATCCGCGGCTGGCCGACTGGAACGCCTGCGCCCACCGCATTGCCTCGCTGATGATGTCGCTCGACGGCCTCGAGCGCGCCGAGCAGGGTGACGGGTTCGGCCGCATCAAGCGCGGCGAGACCAGCAACGACGCCATACTGGAGCTGAATGATCTCTCGGTGACGCTCGACGACGGCACTGCGGTCGTCGGCGAGACCGAGGTGGTGATCGAGCCGGGTGAACGGCTGCTGGTCGCCGGTGAATCCGGCACCGGCAAGAGCACGCTTGTGCGCGCCATCGCCGGGCTGTGGCCATGGGGCGGCGGCAGCGTCAATTTCCATCCCGACCGGCGGCTGTTCATGCTGCCGCAGCGGCCTTACGTGCCCTCCGGCAGCTTGCGCCGTGCGGTGGCCTATCCCGGCGCCGAGGACGACTGGACCGTCGAGGAGATCGGCGAAGCCCTGCACAAGGTCGGCCTCGATCACCTCAAGGAGAAGATCGAGGAAGAAGGCCCCTGGGACCAGACATTGTCCGGCGGCGAGAAGCAGCGTCTCGCCTTCGCGCGGCTGTTGCTCCACACCCCCGATATCGTCGTGCTGGATGAGGCGACTTCGGCGCTCGACGAGAAGAGCCAGGACAAGATGATGAAGATGGTCACCGACGAGCTGCCGAAGGCGACCATCGTCAGCGTGGCGCATCGCATCGAACTGGAAGCCTTCCACAGCCGCAAGATCGTGCTGGAGCGCCGCAAGGGCGGCGCCAAGCTCGTCAGCGACATCGACCTGATCCCACGCAAGGGCAGGCGGAAGCTGCTCGGCCGCTTCCTGCGTCAGCGCAAGGCCCCGCCGAAAAAGGCGGCGTGAGCGCCGTTGGAGTCGCCGGCAAAACCGGCTATGCATGCGCCGCTTGCAACGAGGACCGCCTGCTTGACGACCGATAATGCCCCTTCGTCCGCGCCGTTCGGCGCGTTTGCGCCGAATGCGGCGCAGGCTGCGATCATTCGCCTCGCACAACAGTCCGGGCTGAAGCGCGGTGCGTTTCGGCCGTGGATGTCGCGGCTGGTCAATCTGCTGCGCGGCGGCCCGGTCGACGTGCAGTACCAGGGCGCCTCGTTCCGGTTCTATCACCAGGGCAGCGCGACCGAGCGCGGCGCGCTGTTCAATCCCGACTACAATCTCGATGAGCTCGACTTCCTGCGCCAGCACACGCAAGCGGGCGGCACGTTCGTCGACGTCGGCGCCAATGTCGGCACCTTTGCGCTGGTGATGGCACGGCAGGTCGGCCCCAATGGCAAGGTGGTCGCGATCGAGCCGCATCCGATGACGTTCGGACGGCTCGCGTTCAACCACGCCGCGTCGAAGGCAACGCAGGTGCGCCTGGTGCAGGCCGCCGCCGGCGACAGTGACGGCGAGCTGATGATCGAAAGCGGCGGCGGCAATCTCGGCGCCACGCACGTCGTCACTGGCACGGCCAGCACGGATGCCATCAAGGTGCCGTCGCTGCGCTTGATGCGCATTCTCGACGAGGCCGGCGTCGGCCAGGTCGATTCGCTCAAGATCGACGTCGAGGGTTTTGAGGACCGCGTGCTGATCGGCTTCTTCCGCGACGCGCCGCAATCGCTATGGCCGCGCGCAGTGGTGATCGAGCATCTGTCACAAAACGAATGGCAGCAGGATTGTATTGCGGACATGGTCGCGCGCGGCTTTGCGATCGTGCGCAAGACGCGGAGCAATACGTTCCTGTCGCGCTGACGGGAGCGAACAACGGAGGCTAGCGATGATCGACCATTTGGGTTTCTCCGTCTCCGACTATGAGCGCGCGAAAGCGTTCTACGCCAAGGCGCTGGCGCCGCTCGGCTACAGCCTGGTCATGGAGGTGACGGCAGAGCAGACCGGCCACGCCGCCGCCGCAGGCTTCGGCGCCGGCGGCAAGCCGGACTTCTGGATCGGTGGCGAAGGCGCGATGAACAAGCCGGTGCATGTCGCCATCGCGGCGAAGGATCGCGCCACGGTCGACGCCTTCTACCAGGCCGCGATGGCGGCCGGTGGCCGCGACAACGGGGCGCCCGGCATCCGCCCGCATTATCATGCGAACTACTACGGCGCGTTCGTGCTCGACCCCGATGGCCACAACATCGAGGCGGTCTGCCACGCGCCAGCATAGCCGGATTGAGGCCCAGCAGGCGCGGGAACATCGGCGCGACATCATCGTTGTCGTTCTCCGACAACTGCACGAAGACGCCGATGCCGATCGAACCGCCCGAGATTCCACCATCGACGCCCGGCACGCCCGCCGAGCCGCCGCCGGGAATCCCGCCGGGCGGTCCGCAGCCTGAAATTACACCGCCGGTGCGTGAGCCCGGCTCGCCACCGCGGCCCGACGAATTGCCGGGCCGCATGCCTGAAGAGATTCCATCACGCGGACCGAACGGACCGCTCACGCCGAATCCCGCGACGGATGCGAGTTCGCTGCGGGATCACATATGAGGCGGGCGATCACATGTGAGGCAATTGCAACCTGCATCTGAATGCGCAATGAACGTCATCGTCATGAGGTGATTTGCGTGCAGAAATAAATCGGGCCGCGACGTCTTCGCCCGCCACATTCCGGCCTAACGCGTAGCTGTTCATCAAAGCACTTCGTCAAAGAACCTTCCGGGGAAGTTCAACACCATGACCAACCTTCGTTTCGTGCTGCTTGCAACGACGGCTCTGACCGCGATGCAATTCGCAAGCTCCGCATCGCATGCGCAAAGCGCGCCGCCGCTCGTGGTCGCGCAGGCGCAGCCACAACCAGAGAATGACAAATCGAAGCAGCCTCCGAAGGAAGCGCCAAAGGGAGCGCCGCCCGCTGCGCGTCCGGCCGCGCCACCTCCTCCGGCCGCGGCACCGCCTGCAGCTCCCGCGCGCCCGACCGCGCCGCCGCCCGCGGCTGCACCTCCGCATCCGCCCGCCCCGCCGC
This sequence comes from Bradyrhizobium xenonodulans, assembly GCF_027594865.1. Lineage (NCBI taxonomy): Bacteria > Pseudomonadati > Pseudomonadota > Alphaproteobacteria > Hyphomicrobiales > Nitrobacteraceae > Bradyrhizobium > Bradyrhizobium xenonodulans. Next base: position 334,679 of record NZ_CP089391.1, on the reverse strand, counting down.
CGCCGGCTGCCGCGCCGTCACGTCCGACACCGCCACCTCCTCCGCCCCCGCCAGCGGCGCGTCAGGCACCCACACCGCCGCCCCCGCCGCCAGCCGCTCCCAAGCAGCCGTCGCCGCCTCCGGCCGCGGCGCCCCAGCAGCACGCGCCGACACCACCGCCCCCGGCCGCGCAGCAACACACGCCGACACCGCCTCCCGCAGCAGCTCCGCCTGCCGCGCGTCCCGCTCCGACTCCGCCGGCAGCAGCAACGCCGCCCTCAGCAACACCCGCACGCCCGGCGCCGACACCTACGGCAACGCCGTCGCCTTCACCGGCTGCACCTGCGGCACGCCCCGGCGCGACTGCTACGCCCGCCCCGACGGCAACACCTTCGCCGACCGCAACGCCGGCTCCGGGTGCTGCGCCCGGCACGCCGCCGGCTGGTCGCCCCGGCACACCGCCGCCCGGCGGACGTCCCGGCGCACCTCCGGCTGCGGGATCGCCATCGCCGGCTCCCGGTGCCACGCCCGCTCCAACGGCCACGCCGGCGCCCGGTGCTGCTCCGACGCCGCCGCCCGGACGTCCCGGTGCGGCACCGACACCCGCCCCCGGCACGACGCCGGCCCCCGGCCAACAGGGTGCAACGCCTCCTGCTGGCGCGCCCGCTGCCGGGACTCCGGCGGCGCCGCCCCAGGCCGGCGGCGTCCCGCCCCGGCCTGCGGCTCCCGCCGGCGCAGCGGCACCGACCGTCGTCCCTGGCTCGCCAGCCTCAGCACCTCCGCCAAACAGGGCGCAATACGCTCCGCCGACGGTCGCACCGGCCTTCCGCGCCGCGCCGACGGTCGCGGCCCCCTTGCCGCCGCCGCCGCGTCCGCAGCAGCGTGACCTGACGCCGCTCGCGATCGGTGCGGGCGTGGTGGCCGGTGCCGTGATCGGCGCGACCATTGCCGACATGCACAGCCAGCGGCGTGAAGTCGTCGAAGGCGGCCGCACCGTCTACACCGAGCCGGACCGCATCATCATCCGCGATCCGGGCGGGCAGGCCTATGTCCGCGGCAACGATCTCTATCGCTTCCGCTATGGCGCCCGCGACATCCGCACCGACACCGTCGGCGGCGAGACCCGCACCGTCGTGGTCCGTCCCGACGGCAGCGAGATCGTCACCGTGGTCGGCGCCGACGGCTCGCTGCTGCGGCGAATCCGCAGGGACCCCCGCGGACGCGAGATCGTCATCATCGACAACAGCTACCGCGATCCGCGCGCGGTCGGCGGCTTCTATGTCGACGCGCCGCCGCCGGTCGTGAACATTCCCTACGATCGCTACATCGTCGATGCCCAGGAGGCCTCGCCGCAGGTGATCTACGAGACGATGCGGGCCCCGCCGGTGCAGCGAATCGATCGGCGCTACTCGCTTGACGAGATCCGCTACAGCCCGAACGTTCGCATGCAGATGCCGAGCATCGACGTCAACTCGATCAACTTCGAGACGGGATCGTGGACCATCCCGCCGGAGCAGGCGGCCCGGCTACAGGCGATCGCCGACGGCCTCAACCAGGCGATCCAGGCCAACCCGCAGGCGGTGTTCCTGATCGAGGGGCACACCGACGCGGTCGGCAACGACGTCGACAATCTGTCGCTGTCGGACCGCCGTGCGCAGGCCGCGGCAGAATTGCTCACCCAGCAATTCGGCGTGCCGGCGGAGAACCTGACGTCACAGGGCTATGGCGAGCAGTACCTGAAGGAGCAGACGCAGGGGCCGAGCGCGATCAACCGCCGCGTCACCGTCCGCAACATCACGCCGCTGCTCAATGGCGGCCAGGCCAACGCGGCACCGCCGCCGCGCTGAGGCGAGACGTACAAATGCAAATGGCCGGGAGTGATCCCGGCCATTTTTGTTTTCGCCGTTGCGCGCGAGGTTGCGGCACGGCGTGAACTCGTAGGATGGGCACGCTTCGCTTTGCCCAGCCTGCGAGAGCCGCCTCAGCCTTTGTCGCTCTCCAGCCGGAAGATCTGCGAGCCTTCGCTGCCCGACAGCAGGCCGGTGTCGGTGTAGAGCTTCAGCTTCGTCCGCGTGTCGGCGATGTCGAGGTTGCGCATGGTGAGCTGGCCGATGCGGTCGGCCGGCGTGAAGGCGGCGTCCTCGACCTTCTCCATGCTGAGCCTTTCAGGCGCATAGGTGAGGTTGGGGCTCTCGGTGTTGAGGATCGAATAGTCGTTGCCGCGGCGCAGCTCGAGCGTCACCTCGCCGGTGACGGCGCGCGCGACCCAGCGCTGCGCGGTCTCGCGCAGCATCAGGGCCTGCGAGTCGAACCAGCGGCCCTGATAGAGCAAGCGGCCGAGGCGCATGCCGCTGATACGGTATTGCTCGATGGTGTCCTCGTTGTGGATGCCGGTGACGAGGCGCTCGTAGGCGATGTGGAGGAGCGCCATGCCGGGCGCTTCGTAGATGCCGCGGCTCTTGGCCTCGATGATGCGGTTCTCGATCTGGTCGCTCATGCCGAGGCCGTGACGGCCGCCGATCGCGTTGGCTTCGAGGAACAGCGAGACGGGATCAGAGAAGGTCTGGCCGTTCAGCGCTACCGGCTGGCCTTCCTCGAACCGCACCACGACCTTCTCGGCCTTGACGTTGCAGTCGTCACGCCAGAACGGCACGCCCATGATCGGGTTGACGATCTTGATGCCGCTGTCGAGGCTTTCGAGATCCTTGGCCTCGTGCGTGGCGCCGAGCAGATTGCTGTCTGTCGAATACGCCTTCTCGGCGCTCATCTTGTAGGCAAAGCCCTGCGCGGTCATGAACGCCGACATCTCGGCGCGGCCGCCGAGCTCGTCGATGAACTGCTGGTCGAGCCAGGGCTTGTAGATGCGCAAGGATGGATTGGTCAGCAGGCCGTAGCGGTAGAAGCGCTCGATGTCGTTGCCCTTGAAGGTCGAGCCGTCGCCCCAGATGTTGACGCCGTCTTCCTTCATCGCCGCGACCAGCATGGTGCCGGTGACGGCGCGGCCGAGCGGCGTGCTGTTGAAATAGGTGATGCCGCCGGTCGAGATGTGGAAGGCGCCGGACTGGATCGCGGCGATGCCCTCGTGGACGAGCTGCGTGCGGCAATCGACCAGCACGGCCTTCTCGGCACCGAACGCTTCGGCCTTGCGCGGGATCTCGTTGTAGTCGGCCTCATCCGGCTGGCCGAGATTGGCGGTATAGGCGTAGCAGCGCGCACCCTTCTGCTTCATCCAGAGCAGCGCCGCGCTGGTGTCGAGGCCGCCCGAAAAAGCGATGCCGACTTTCTCACCCTTGGGGAGGCTTTTCAGGATCGTGGTCATGGCGCTTCCAATCGGGGCTCAAGGGCTGATGTCAGGGGTGAACTTGACCGCGCGAATATCAAATTTCGCACGCCTCGGCACCCCTTTAATGGCTTAAACGGACGGTTCGGCGCTCGTCTTGCGGCCGAACAGGCGCTGGCGGAGGCGGTAGGCGGGCATGTTCAGCCGGGTCAGGGCGGCATCGACCGCCGCGTCCGAGAACCGGGTCTGCGGCCAGCGGTAGATCAGCGCGTAGGCGAGCCAGATCACGACGAAGGTGACGAGGCCGGCAATCGAGACGTCGGTGAAGAAGTGGCCGCCGAAGGCCATCCGCAGCCCGCTGGTGACCACACCGAAGATCACCGCACCGGCATAGGCGAGCGGCCGCCACGCCGGCGGCGCCAGCGCAGCCGGCGCCAGCGTCCAGAACGCGGTCGCGCCCTCGCCCGAGAAGAACGAGCAGTTGCGGGCGCAGTCGCCGCGCGGATCCCACCACGCCACGAATTGCTGGTCGCCCGCGAACTGCGTCACCACGACCGGCCGCGGCCGGCCCCAATAGGTCTTGAAGGTGAGATTGGTGAGGATGCCGGCCGACAGAATGATGGTGACCAGCAGGAACACGATCGCGCGCCCCGACACCATCAAGGGACGGTCGGGCCGGATCATCTTGACCACGAGCGCGACCAGCGGAGGCAGCACGAACGCCCAGGCAACCCACATCGCAGCATCCCGCGCGAAGCCAGCCCAGTCGTTCAGCTTGAGCGGAAACGTCTTCGTCTCGGGATCGAAGAACAGCGCGGCGAGCTTGAGATCGAGCTCGGGATAGAGGCCGAAAATGCCGCCGATCACGAGCCACAGCGCCAGGCCGATGAAAAGTCCAGTCCGGTTCATGGCGCGCGGTTTAGCGGAGTGGAGAGGGGATGAAAACCCCGGGGGGAGGGTAAGCAAGTCACCGCGCATCCGGCCGCGAATTCGACGGCAGCGGCGGAGGCGGCTTGCGAGGAGGCCGCGGGATGCGCCAGTTGCCGGCATTGCGGCCGGCGATCAGCCAATAGACCATGCCGGCGACGATGCCAGCGCCGGTCATGATCTCCAGGTGACGCCGCACGATGCCCTCGAACTGCAACGTGTCGGAGTGGAAGGGAACGAGACCTAGATAGCAGGCGAGCCCGACGAGGCCGCCGCCGACGGCATAGGCCAGCGCGCTACGGATGTAGAGCGCTTCGGTGATCGCAACGATCACGGCCGCCGGCACCAGGGCAAAGCCAGAGACGAAGATGAAGCCGAAACCAAGCAGGATGTCGATCGCACCCTGGTCGACGGGACCCGCGCCGAGATCGGCAAACTCCGGAAACAGCAGCGCGACGACGACGATCATGCCGCCGACGAAACAGGCGGCGAGGAAGCCGATGAAGATGACGACGAGGCGGCCGATCAGGGACATCGCGTCCCCCTCTCCGTCATTGCGAGCGCAGCGAAGCAATCCAGAAATGCATCCGCGCAGGCAGTCTGGATTGCTTCGTCGCTGCGCTCCTCGCAATGACGAAGTCGAAAGAGCGCAAGCATAATCGCTAATCCGTCATCGCCATGGCGCGCAGCGCCTGGCGTTCCCTGGCCGAGAGCTTTTCGGTTTCCGACTTGAGCTGACCGCAGGCGGCGAGGATGTCGCGGCCGCGCGGGGTGCGCACCGGCGAGGAATAGCCGGCGTTGAAGATGTACTCGGAGAACTTTTCGATCTGGTCCCAGTCCGAACATTCATAGGCCGTGCCGGGCCAGGGATTGAACGGGATCAGATTGATCTTGGCGTGAATGCCCTTGAGCAGCTTCACCAGCAGCTTGGCGTCGTCGAGCGAATCGTTGACGCCCTTGAGCATCACATATTCGAAGGTGATGCGGCGCGCATTCGAGGCGCCGGGATAGTCGCGGCAGGCCTGCAGCAGCTCCTTGATCGGATATTTGCGGTTGAGCGGCACGAGCTCGTTGCGCAGCTCGTCGCGCACCGCATGCAGCGAGATCGCGAGCATGACGCCGATCTCCTCGCCGGCGCGCACGATGTTCGGCACCACGCCCGACGTCGACAGCGTGATGCGGCGGCGGGAGATGCCGATGCCTTCATTGTCGCCGACGATCAGCAGCGCATCGCGCACCGCGTCGAAATTGTAGAGCGGCTCGCCCATGCCCATCATCACGATGTTGGTGACGCGGCGCGTGCCGTCCTCGCGATCGGCCCAATCGTTCAGACGATCGCGCGCGACCATGATCTGACCGACGATCTCGCCGGCGGTGAGGTTGCGCACCAGCCGCTGCGTGCCGGTGTGGCAGAAGGAGCAGTTCAGCGTGCAGCCGACCTGCGAGGAGACGCAGAGCGTGCCGCGATCGGTCTCGGGGATGTAGACGCACTCGACCTCATGGGCGCGCTCGACATTGTCGCCGCTCGGCAGACGCAGCAGCCATTTGCGGGTGCCGTCGTTGGAGATCTGCTCGGCCACGACTTCAGGACGATCGACCGTGAAATGCTGCGCGAGCTCGGCGCGAATGCCCTTCGAGATCGAGGTCATGTCGTCGAAGCTTTGGGCGCCGCGGAAATAGAGCCAGTGCCAGAGCTGCTGCACGCGCATCTTGCGCTGCGCGGGTGCGACGCCGATCTCGCCGAGGCGGTCGGCAAGCTCGGTGCGCGAGAGGCCGATCAGCGACGGTTTTGCCGGCGGCACGTAGGTTTCGAGTGGAGTCTTCTCCACCAGGATGGCGTTGTGCGGCTCGGTCGTCGGTTGCATCGTTAGGCCTAAATTGCTGGGTCGTTCTGGGACGGCGCGAAGAGCCTAACCCGGAACCTCGAGATTCCGGGTCTGGTCTTCGGACCATCCCGAAATGACGGAAAAACTTGGAACCGGCTCTATATAGCAACCGGACTTGCCGATTGCGACCGTAGCTATGCGGGCAGCCTTAACGCCTGCAATCCTGCGAGATCCGGTCGAGTGCCTGGGCGAGGCCCTTCAGCGAAAAGGTATCGGTCGTTTCGGTCCCCTTGGCCGAGACGCCCTTGACCACGAGATCGGCGGATTTGCGCATGGCTTCCACCATCCGCTCTTCCTCGGCCGCGTTCTTGATCCAGAGGCCGTCGCCCTGCGTGTACATCGCGAAAGCGGCCCCTCCGACCTCGACCGAGGATTCCGAGCCGGGCTTCAGCGCGTAGCCGATCATCACCGAAACTTCGTTGTTCACCTTTTCCGCCGGCCGGGTCGAGACGAAGGCATAGGCGGGATCGCGCGGCCGATTCGGCGGGTTGGTCTTCGACGATGACGGCTTGGCCAATGCGAAGCAGACTTTCTTACCGTTGGGGGTGGCCGAATAGGCGCCCCAGGTGCCGAACTGGCCGATCAGGGTCGGCTCGGCGCCGCCCGCAACCGCTGCGGGCGGGGCGGCCGGTTTGCTCTCGGGCTTTGCAGCCGACTTGGCAGTCGGATGGGTCGCCGGCGCCGCCGCTTTCGGTGCAGCCTCTTTCGGTGCAGCCTTGGGCGCCGGTTGCGCCGTCTGCGCCCGCGCGAGATCCGCGATCCCGCACGTCATCATGCCGATCATCAAAGCTAAAGATAGCACCCGCCACATGCTGGAGTGGTTCCCTCAATATTGTGACTGGAAGATGGCCCGGTCGCGCTTTGTCCCCGGGGCAGGGATAACCGGGAAAGTTCAGTTTGGGAAGGTAGTTAGCGGGTCAGCCCAGTTCGTCAGCCCTTGGATCGCGCGGCGCGCTGCTCGGCCCATTGCGCGTCGGTCCAGCCGAGCAGATCCTCGGCACCGGAGCTGCGCAAATGCGCGCCACCGTCGATCACCACCATTTCGCCGTTGACGTAGCCGGCGCGGTCCGAGACCAGGAAGCTGGCGAGATCGGCGAGCTCGCTGTGCTCCCCGGTGCGGCCAAGCGGGTTGCGCGAGGTCCAGCCGTCGTCACGACCCTCAGGGCGGAGCTGCCCCGATGCACCGGCAGTCGGGAACGGCCCCGGCGCGATCGCGACGGTGCGGATGCCCTTCGGGCCCCATTCCACCGCAAGACTTTTGGTCATCGCCAGCACGGCCGACTTCGCCATCGCCGACGGCACGGTGAAGGCGCGGCCGGTGATGGTCGAGGTCGAGAGGATCGAGAGCACGACGCCGCCATGCTTGCCGTCGATCCAGCGCTTGCCGGCGGCGAGCGTGCAATACATCGCGCCGTGCAGCGTCGGCGAGAGGATCGCATCCGCGGCGCGGAACGACAGATGCTCGCTCTGTGCAATGAAGGTGGCGGCGGCATTGTTGACGAGGATGTCGAGCGGCGCTTCGCGCCAGATCGTATCCATCATGCTGTCGACGGCGGCACCATCGCGAATATCGCAAGCCATCGTCGTGACCTTGCCGCCGGTCTGCGCGCGCATCTCGCTCGCCGTTGCCTCCAGCCGGTCGAGCTTGCGGCCGCAGATCACGAGCTCGGCGCCTAGGCTGAGGAAGCGGCGCCCCATCGCGGCGCCGAGACCCGAGCCACCGCCGGTGACGAGGATGCGCTTGTTCTTGAGCAGGCTTGTTTCAAACATGGTTTGAATCCTCGTTGTTTTCATACACTCCGTCATTGCGAGCGCAGCGAAGCAATCCAGAATCCGCCCCGCGGAAATAGTCTGGATTGCTTCGCTGCGCTCGCAATGACGAGGATAGGCCGAACATGGCGGCCGGCAAAGAATCCGGATTGTCCGACCGCATTAATTCCGGCAGAACCGACCCAACTATAATTCCACTCGAAACGCTCAAGGTGCCGCCATGAAAGCCATCCTCTGCTCGCAATACTGCCAGCCCGACGATCTCGTGCTCGCTGAAGTGCCGGATCCCGTGGCGGGGCCCGGCGAGGCCGTGATCGCGATCAAGGCGGCGGCGCTGAACTTCTTTGACATCCTGATGATCCAGGGCAAGTACCAGATCAAGCCGCCGTTTCCGTTCTCGCCCGCAGCCGAAGTTGCCGGCGTGATCGAGAGCATCGGCCCCGGCGTGACCGATCTGAAAGTCGGCGATCGCGTCGTCGCCTCCTGCGGCCACAACGGCGCCCGCGAGAAGATCGCATTGCCCGCGGCGTCGATCGTCAAGATCCCCGATAATCTCGACTACGACCGCGCGGCCGGCATCATCATCATCTACGGCACCGCGCTGCATGCGCTGGAAGATCGCGCCAGCCCGAAGCCGGGCGAGACGCTTGCAGTGCTCGGCGCGGCCGGCGGCACTGGCCTTGCGGCTTGCGAGCTCGGCAAGCTGATGGGCCTGAAGGTGATCGCCTGCGCCTCGTCGGACGAGAAGCTCGAATTCGCAAGGGCGCATGGCGCCGAGCTGACGCTGAACTACGGCAAGGAAGATCTGAAGGAGGGCCTGCGCAAGCTCACCGGCGGCAAGGGTGTCGACATCATCTTCGATCCGGTTGGTGGTGCGTATGCCGAACAGGCACTGCGCTCGATCGCGTGGGAGGGCCGCTTCCTCGTGATCGGCTTTGCCGCGGGCGACATTCCGAAGATGCCGCTGAACCTGGCGCTGCTGAAAGGCTGCGACATCCGCGGCGTGTTCTGGGGTGCTTGGACCCGGCAGAATCCGGAAAAGAACCGCGCCAATCTCGAGAAGCTCGTGAAGTGGACGGCCGAAGGAAAGATTTCATCTCATGTCGACCGCACCTTCCCGCTGGCGCAAACGGCGGATGCGCTGAAGGTGCTCGCGGGACGCCAGGCCATGGGCAAGGTGATTTTGCATCCGTGAGGATGTAGGCACCGCGCCACCACATACTCAACCGTCATCGCCGGCGTCGCCGAAGCTGCGCCGGCTTTTTCGTGCGCCGCCGTCTGGTTGAGCCTTCCTCAACCATCACCGCCAAAATTGCGGTGCATTCCCCCGCCTCGCCCGAATCAAACCCAACTATTTCCCAATTCGCGCAAACCGTCGTCGCTTTTTGGGCTGATTCAAACGGCGTTTTACCGGTTCCATTTGCGGGACACTTCTGGACAAAAGCAAGAAGACTGAAGCCGGGAATGCCCCTGCGTTGCGTTAGTATGGGGAGCATCACCATGGAGACGACGGCGCGTCGCCCGTCGACGGAGTCGAGGGCGCTCGACTCCAATCGAGTAGCATCACATCCGCCGACCGCGTCCTTTATCCGTGCGCGCGCCGCACGGGCCGATCTTTCGCAGGACGATCCAATTCCACTCTTCCTGTCCGATCCGCTCGGCGCGCCGGACCCACGCGAATATGCGCCAATGGAGCTGCGCTCCAGAATTATCCCGCGTGCTCTCGCGGCAGTTCTGGCGGCATCCACGCTGGCTGTTCTGGCCGCGCTGTTTCAGTCCGACCTCCGCGGCCTCTTCGCCGCCAACGCCGGTAGCTGGATGGGCATCGCGGCGGACCAAGCCATGGCGTCGACCAATGCGCCGGCCGTACCGCAGACGCCGCGCAAGGATCCGGCGCGCGTGACCGACGCGAAGCTGGCGAGTGCCGACACGCAGGATCTCCCTGCACCGTCAACGCCGAGCCGCGAGGCGATCGTAACGGCCTATCAGAGCGCGCTACAGGCGCAGGCACCGGCGCCTGTGCCGATAGCCGTTGCGGCACCGGCCGAGCCACCTCCGCCCGCCAAGACACTTCCGCCCATCAAGACGCTCGACGCGGACACGCTGGCGGCGCTGATGGCGCGCGCCAGGAGCCTGATGACCGTCGGCGACATCGCCGCGGCGCGGCTCCTGCTCGAACGCGCGGCCAATGCACAGGATGCGACAGCGGCGTTCGTGCTGGCGCAGACCTATGATCCAGCCGTGCTGGGCACCAGGGACACGCGGAGCGTCACCGCGGACGCCGCAGCCGCGCGCGATTGGTACCGGAAAGCCGCGCAGCTTGGATCGGCCGAGGCGCAGCAGCGCCTCACCCAACTCCAGAACTAGAGCCAGCAGGGGACATCATGCGTACCACTTTGAAAATGGCGCTCGTCGCCATAATGGCGGTCTGTGGCCTATCGGCGCGCGCCGAGCAGACCGAATACGATCCGGCCAAGGTCTCGGATAGTTTGAAGGCCATCTTCCGGTTCGGCTCGACCTCGACCAAGCAGTCGCTGAACGCCAACACCGTCACGCTGATCACAGGCACGATCGGCGGCACCTATGTGCAGTTCGGCGCCGACCTCGCCTCCGTGCTCGACGACGGCAACAGGATTCGCGTGCTGCCGATCGTCGGCCGCGGCTCGGTTCAGAGCGTCGCCGACATCCTGTTCCTGCAAGGCGTCGATCTCGGCATCGTGCGGGCCGACACGCTCGACTATCTCGAGCGCAAGGGCTTTGCCAAGGACATCAAGCGGCAGTTCACCTACGTCACCAAACTCTACAACGAGGAGATGCAGGTAATCGCGCCGAAAACGGTCGCCACACTGAAAGATCTCGAAGGCAAGACCGTCAGCGTGGACCTGCCGAACGGCGGCACCTTCATCACCGCGCTCACGGTGTTCGAGCGGCTCGGGATCAAGGCGAAATTCGTCTATGTCGAGCAGCGCATCGCGATGGAGAAGCTGAAGGCCGGCGAGATCGACGCCGTCATCGTGGTCGGCGGCAAGCCGTACAAATCGGTCTCGACCTTCGGCAATGACGGCCGCTTCCATCTTGCCAGGGTCGACTATGCCAAGCCGCTCCAGAGCGACTATCTGCCGGCGACACTGACCGCAAAGGACTATCCGAACCTGATCAAGGAGGGCGAGAGCGTCGACACGATCGCGGTGCCTGCGGTGCTCGCGGCGTATAATTGGGCGCCGAACACCGAGCGCTACCGCAAGCTCGCACTGTTCGTGGACGCGTTCTTCACGAAATTCCCCGCGCTCCAGAACCCGCCCTTCCATCCCAAGTGGAAGGAGGTCTCGCTCGCGGCTCCCCTGTCCGGCTGGAGCAGATTGCCGGTGGCGCAGCAATGGCTCGACAAGCACGGCGTCGAGCCGGTCGCGCGCCAGCGCTTCGAGGCGTTCCTGAAGCAGACTCCTGCGGCCGCAAAGGTGTCCGACACGGACAAGGAAGCGCTGTTCAAACAATTCCAGGCCTGGGACGCGGAGAAGGCGCGGGCGGAGAAGAAGTAGCAGTTGTCATTGCGACCAATGTTGTCGCGAGCGCGATCCGCACACGAGCTGTCATCGCCCGGCTTGACCGGGCGATCCAGTATTCCGAGACGACAGTGATTGAACCGATGGGCTGCGGCGTACTGGATTCCCCGCCTTCGCGGGGAATGACAGTGGAATGCGGGGCGACAGCGGCTACGCGGCCTCCGCATCTCCCTCATCCACCCCGCGCTTCAACACAGCGCGGGCGGCTTCGCGATGCTCCGTCGTGATGTGGCTGGCGACCATGCGGATCGCGGTGGCGAGCACGGCGGCATCATCGGTGAAGCCGAGGATCGGCATCACGTCGGGAACGAAGTCGAACGGCAGGATGAAATAGGCGATCGCCCCGAGCAGCGAGGCCTGGACGTGGCGCGGCGTCTGCCGGTCGAACGCACAGTAATAGGCCGCGAGCAGATCTTCCGCGAACGGCAGGTGCGCAGCGACACGCTTCAGCTTGCGCCAGAAGCGGCGGCGCACGCTCTCGCGATCTTCCGCGAGCCGATCGGCCGGCTCGAAGCCGACGCTGTGTTCGGCAGCCATGTTCGAGAAACTCCCCGTTCAGCCAAAAGCAACGTTCGCGAAGAACGGCGGATCGCCGCATCACCCGCTGATCACAACATGGGGATGCCACCAGCCCTCGCAAGATGTCAGCCCGGTGTCAGCTAAGCCGTCAGCCTGGCGATCGCGTTCATCGCCTTGGCGAACTCGATGTCGAGCGCGGTGACGCCGCCGGCGTCATGGGTCGACAGCACCACCTCCACGGTCTTGTAGACGTTGCGCCATTCGGGGTGGTGGTCCATCTTCTCTGCGACCAGCGCCGCGCGGGTCATGAAGCCGAACGCCTCGTTGAAATCCTTGAAGACAAAGGTCTTCCCGATGGCGTCTCGGCCCTGAACCTCGGTCCAGCCCGGTACGGCGCCCAGCGCCTGCTTGCGTGCTTCCGCCGTCAGCCGCTCTGCCATGATGGCCTCCGTTTTCAGGGGAACTTTACCCTAACACCGTGCATACGGCCCGGGTTCATACGGGATTTCGTCGATCCGCTAACCATGACGGAGATGTAACCCCGTCGGACAAGAAATTTGCTACAATTGCGGGCGTAAATCGCCGGCCAAGATGAAACTGAGCCTCAAGCGCTTGTTTGGGAGATCGATGACCGGGGGATTGGACCTGGCCGAAACGCCCTCTCCGCCTTCGCCGCGATCCGCGGCGCGGAAGACGGCGCTCGTGTCCCTGGCGCTCGTCCTTGCGATCATTGGCGCGCTCGCCGGCGGTTATTATTTTGCGATGCGGCCGGTGACGCTGAAGATCGCGGTCGGCCCCGCCAACAGCGACGACCTCAAGGTCGTGCAGGCGCTGACGCAGGCTTTCACCCAGAACAAAAGCCAGGTGCGGCTGCGACCGATCCAGACCGACGGCGCCACCGCCAGCGCCGTGGCGCTGGCAGAAAGCAAGGCCGATCTCGCCATCGTGCGCGGCGACGTCGACGTGCCGAAGAACGCGCAGGCGGTCGCGACCCTGCGCAAGAACGTCGTGGTGCTGTGGTCCGTCCCCGGCAAGGGCAAGAAGAAGGGCGCGAAGATCACCAAGATCGCGCAGCTCGCCGGCCATCGCGTCGGGGTGATCGGCCGCACCCAGGCCAACGTCAATTTGCTCAAGGTGATCCTCCAGCAATACGGCGTCGATCCCGCCAAGGTCGAGGTGATACAGTTCCCGGCCAATGAAGCCGCCGAAGCGATCAAGGCCCAGAAAGCCGATGCCTATCTCGCGGCGGGCCCCGTCAACAGCAAGATCACGTCGGATGCGATCGCTGCCTCCGCCAAGGACAGCGGCACGCCGACCTTCCTCGCGATCGATTCCGCGGATGCCATCGCGCAGAACCACCCGGTCTATGAAGCCTCGGAGATTCCCGCCGGCACCTATGGCGGCTCGCCCGATCGTCCCGAGGATGAGGTCAAGACCATCAGCTTCTCGCACCACATCGTGGCGCGCAAAGCTGTGTCCGAGACCACCATCGCGGCGTTCACGCGCCAGCTCTTCGCCGTGCGCCAGCAACTCGTGACTGAATTCCCGCTGGCAGCGAAGATCGAGACGCCCGACACCGACAAGGATGCGGTAATCCCGGTGCATCCCGGCGCGGCCGCCTTCGTCGACGGCGAGGAAAAGACCTTCCTCGACAAATACAGCGATTACATCTGGTGGAGCCTGATGGCGCTCTCCGCGATGGGCTCGCTGGGCGCCTGGTTCGCGGGCTATCTGAAGAAGGACGAGCGCGACAATAACAGCCATTTGCGCGAACGCCTGTTCGACATGATCGCGGCGGCCCGCAAGAGCGAGGCGACCGAAGAGCTCGACCAGATGCAGGCCGAAGCCGACGAGATCTTGCGCGACACGCTGCGCTGCTTCGATCACGGCGCGATTGAAGAGAGCGCACTCACGGCCTTCAACATCGTCCTCGACCAGTTCCACGCCGCCGTCGCCGACCGCAAGGCGGTGCTATTCAGCCTGCCGCAGAATCCGCCGCGCGCCGGCACACAGTTCAGGGCCGCCGGCAACGCGTAGACGCTTGCGCACGTAATCGCTGCGTCACAATGTCTCACTATAGCGTCTGACTTCACCGTGGCGGCTGCCTGAGCGGCCGTCTCACGCGATATCGAGACCGTCCCATGAAAATCAAATTCTCCCGCCGCCGCTTCCTCACGACCGGTGCCGGTGCGCTCGGCGCCATCGCGATGCCGCATCTGTCGCGCGCCGCCGACCGGCCGGCGGTGACCCATGGCGTGCAGTCCGGCGACGTCACCGTCGACGGCGGGGTGGTCTGGGCGCGCACCGATCGTCCCGCGCAGATGCTGGTCGAGGTCGCGACCACCGAATCCTTCAAGAACGCCCGCGCGCTGCCGCCGATCGCGGCGCTGCCCGAAAGCGATTTCACCGCAAAGATGTTGCTGGAAAACCTGCCAAGCGGACAGGACATCTTTTATCGCGTCCGCTTCCGCGATCTCTCCCACACCGCTGTTGAGGGTGAGCCGGTGACCGGCCGCTTCCGCACCGCGCCGGCCGACCGCCGTGACGTCAGCTTCGTCTGGGGCGGCGACGTCGCAGGGCAAGGCTGGGGCATCAATCCCGATGACGGCGGCATGTTCACCTTTTCCGCGATGCGCAAGCATCGTCCGGATTTCTTCCTGCATTCGGGCGACACCATCTATGCCGACGGCCCCATTCAATCCGAGGTGAAGCTCGCCGACGGCAAGATCTGGAAGAACGTCACGATTCCGGAGAAAGCCAAGGTCGCCGAGACGCTCGACGAGTACCGCGCCGCGCACAAATACAATCTGACCGACGACAATCTCCGCGCCTTCAATGCCGAGGTGCCGATCTTCGCGCAGTGGGACGACCACGAGGTGACCAACAACTGGTCGCTGTCGAAGGAGTTGCCGGCGACTTACAAGGTGCGCGACATCACGCTGCTCGCGGCCCGCGCAGGCCGCGCCTTCCACGAGATGTATCCGATGCGCGAGAGCATCGTTGAGCCCGGCCGCGTCTATCGCCAGATCTCCTATGGCCCGCATCTCGACGTGTTCGTGCTCGACGAGCGCAGCTACCGCGGCCCGAACGGCGCCAATCTGGAAACGGAATACGGCCCGGCCAGTTATTTCCTCGGTCCGGATCAGATGGCATGGCTGAAACGCGGGCTGCTCAACTCGCGTGCGACCTGGAAGGTGATTGCCTCCGATATGCCGCTCAGCATCCTGGTCTATGACGATGCCGCAAACAAAAAGGGTTCGGAGGCGTTTGCACAAGGTGATGGCCCGGTGCGCGGCCGCGAGTTCGAGATCGCCGACCTCCTGCGCTTCATCAAGATGGCACCGATCAGCAACACGGTTTGGCTGACGGCCGACGTGCACTACGCCGCCGCGCACTACTACAACCCGGACAAGGCACAGTTTCAGGAATTCGATCCGTTCTGGGAATTCGTCTCGGGTCCTCTGCATGCCGGGACATTCGGACCGGGCGAGATGGACAACACGTTTGGACCCGAGGTGCGTTTCGTCAAGGCGCCCGGCCCCAACAATCAGAACCTGCCGCCGTCGGCCGGCATGCAGTTCTTCGGTCACGTCAAGATCGATGGTGCATCCGGCCAGATGATTGTGACCTTGCGCGACCGCGCCGACGTCGCGTTGTGGTCGACCACGCTCGATCCGAAACTTTCCTGAAGCTGCGAGAACTCGGACGAGTGGTCAGGCGCCGCGCATGCGCAGCGCGGCCTCGAGCGCGTCGCTCGGGCAGGGCTTTTGCAGCCGCGGCCGCATCTTGAATTCGGGCGCGATCCGCACCTCGGCGCCGTAGCCGGTCACGAAGACGAAGGGAATTTGCGCTGCCGCGAGCCGGTCGGCGACCGCGAAGCTTTTCTCGCGACCGAGCTCGACGTCGAGTAGCGCGAAATCCGGTGCGCGCGCTTCGATCGCGGCCAGCGCCTGCGCAACCGACCCCGCGGTGCGCACGCGCTTCACGCCGAAGCCGAGCAGGCGATCCTCGAAGTCGATCGCGATGATCGGATCGTCCTCGACGATCAGCACGTCAGCGGGAACGTCGGCCGATCCATCCGGCGAAATAGGTATCATGGTGCTGGCTATCGAGGGCTGCATGTTTTTATCCGTGAAGGACAGCCTCATCCCGACGCCTGCGCCCAGCGCATCGGAGGGTTCCCGGAACGAAACTCACCACAGAACAGTTTTTACGTCTGTCCACTTGTGCACACAGCCCACGAACGGACCGCGCTAGTGTTGAAGGAGAGCAGGGGATTTACGATGGACGCGCGCATCAGCAAGACGACCGAGGTCAACAGCCGGCCTGCCAACAATCTGCTGCGACGCCTGAGCCCGGCGGATTACGCGCTGCTCGCGCCACACGTCGCCGTTGACGATGCCGCGGCCCATGAGCTGCTCTACAATCCCGGCGACGACGTTCAGGTCGTGCACTTTCCCTGCGGCCCCTCGCTCGCGACATTTCTCGTCCCCAATGAAGACGGCCGCGATGTCGAGACCATCCTGGTCGGCCGCGAAGGCGCGGTGGGCGGCATCGTCAGCGAAGGATTTTTGCCGGCCTATACCCGCATCTGCGTGAAATTCGGCGGACCGTTCGCGCACATTCACGTCGCCAAGCTGGAAGCGGCCAAGCTGCGCTCGGCCTCGCTGCGCAACATCTTCGCCCGCTACGCCGACTGCATGCTGGCGCAGATCTTCCAGTCCACCGCCTGCAACGCCATTCACTCCATTGAACAACGTACGGCGAAGTGGATCATTGCGGCGATGGAGCGGACCGGCGACGAGAGCAGCGTGCCGCTGACGCATGAGCAGCTCGCGACGCTGCTCGGAGTCGGCCGCAGCTATGCGAGCCGCGTACTCCAGTCGTTCCGGGTCGAGGGCGTGCTCGACACGCGACGCGGTTCGATCCTGGTCCGCAATATCGAAGGCCTGCGCCTGCGCGCCTGCCTGTGCAACGATGCCGTGAAGATGCACTTCGAGGAGGTGCTGCGCGGCGTCTATCCGACCGAGGAGCGCGAGGCCGGATAGCTTCTTCCTTCTCCCCATGTGAGAAGGTGGTCAATGCGCGGCGCGCTTTTTTTGAACGTGGCCGTGCTATACTCACCCCCGCATGAGCGGGGCTTTCCTTCACACAGTCTTCGACATCCTGGCATGGCTGACGGCGGCTGCCGCTGTGTGGTGGCTGTCGCGACAGGATTTGCGGTTTCCGGCGCAATCCTTCGTGATGCCTTATGTCGCCGCGCTGGTGTTCGGTGCGGGGCTGGGGGCCTATTTGTTCGGCTCCAGCAATCTGTGGCTGTCGGGCCAGAGCGGCATCGCGCGCTCGGTCGAGGGCGCGCTCGCCGGCGGCATCGTGGCGATCGAGCTCTACAAATGGTCCGCGGGCATCACGGTGCGAACCGGCGCGCGCTTCGCGCTGCCGCTGGCGCTCGGCATCGCGCTCGGCCGGCTTGGCTGCTACTTCGCGGGCCTCGACGATTTCACTTATGGCACGCCGACGACGCTGCCGTTCGGCCATGATTTCGGCGACGGCATCCTGCGCCATCCCGTGCAGCTCTACGAGAGCGCGGCAATGGCCCTGTTCGCGCTGCTCTATGTGCTGGCCGTCGTGAACCGGAACGCCTTTGTGATCACCAATGGGTTCTACCTGGTTCTCGTCTACTATGGAGCGCAGCGCTTCCTATGGGAATTCCTCAAGCCCTACGGCACGCTGATCGGCCCCTTCACCCTGTTTCACCTGCTGTCGCTGTCCATCCTGCTCTACGCCGCAATCATGCTGGCGACAGGGCCAAAAGCGAGACCCCTGCATGAACGCGCCGTTGCGTAAGTCGCGTCCCTATATCTTCTGGGGCCAGACCCAATCTCTCTGCGAGACCTGCTTGAAGCTGGTGCCAACCAAGATCCAGATCCTGGGTAATGAGGTCTGGTATGAAAAGCGCTGCAGGGAGCACGGCGTCCAGTCGACGCTGGTGTCGACGGATGCGGCCTATTGGCGGCTGTGCAAGGATTTCATCAAGCCCGGCGACCGTCCGCTGCAATTCCAGCAGCGGACGGAATTCGGCTGCCCCTATGATTGCGGCCTGTGTACCGACCACGAGCAGCATTCCTGCCTGGCGCTGATCGAGATCACCGAGCATTGCAACCTCACCTGCCCGGTGTGCTTCGCCGAATCCTCGCCCGCGCGGTCGCGCTTCACCCCGCTCGCGACGGTCGAGAAGATGCTGGACGCGCTGGTTGCAAGCGAAGGCGAGCCCGATCTCGTGCAGCTCTCCGGCGGCGAGCCGACGCTGCATCCGGATTTCTTCGCGATCCTGGACGCCGTGCGCGCCCGCCCGATCCGCCACGTCATGATCAACACCAACGGCCTGCGCATCGCCCGCGACAGGGATTTCGTGGCGCGGCTCGCCGAGAACAAGCGTGGACTGGAGGTCTATCTCCAGTTCGATTCGCTTCAGCGCGATGCGTTGGTCAATCTGCGCGGCGCGGATTTGCGAAAAATCCGCCAGCAGGCGCTGGAAAATCTCGAACATTACGGCGTGTCGACCACCCTGGTCGCGACCATCAAGCGCGGCGTCAACGATGCCGAGATCGGCGACATCGTCCGCCACGCGCTCACCTGGACATGCGTGCGCGGCGTCACGCT
Organism: Bradyrhizobium xenonodulans; assembly: GCF_027594865.1. Lineage (NCBI taxonomy): Bacteria > Pseudomonadati > Pseudomonadota > Alphaproteobacteria > Hyphomicrobiales > Nitrobacteraceae > Bradyrhizobium > Bradyrhizobium xenonodulans. The sequence goes on along the minus strand of NZ_CP089391.1, from coordinate 316,092 downwards.
CCAGCCGGTGCAGGACGCCGGCCGCAACGAGAATTTCGACAAAAATACCGACCGCATCATGCTGTCGGAGATTCGCAAGCGCGTGATCGAGACCGGCGTGTTCGGCGACAAGGACATGATCCCGCTGCCGTGCAATCCCGAGAGCATTTCGATCGGCTACGGCCTGCGCAACGGCGAGAAGGTGCTGCCGTTGACCTCGCTGATCCCGCAGGAGCAGCTGGTCGCCGCGATGCCCAATACGATCAGCCCGGAAAAATATCCGGTGCTGCGGGAGAAATTCGTCGATCTCTTTTCGCTGTCGTCAGGCCCGCTCAACACCTCCGAGCGCGTCTGCGAATTGCTGTGCTGCCTGCCGAGCTTCGAGGTGCCTCAGGGGCTCGGTTACGAAAACGTCTTCCGCGTCACCATCGTGCAATTCCTCGATCGCTTCAATTTCTGCGTCGGCAACGTCAAGCGCTCCTGCATCCATTTCGTCACCGAGAGCGGCGCGATCATTCCGTTCGACACCTACAATCTGTTCTACCGCAACGGCAAGATCGATGGCATTCGGGCAGCGCTTGCTTCGGAAGTCGGTGCGGAAAGGGCATTGCGGGGATGAGCGGCACCGAGGGCGCGCCGAATTCGCGGCCGCCGCCCGCCGGGCCGCCGCAACGGAACGGCTGCCTGACGGCACTGATGGTCATCATCGGCATCATCCTGCTCCTTCCAGGCGTTTGCCTGGTGAGTTTAGATGGCAGGGGCCCGCTCGGCCTGATCGGATTGGTGCTGAGCGTCGCCGCCGCCGTCCTGTTGCTTGCCGCCGCGATCAGAAAATGGGGACTTGGGCCACCGCCATCATGAGCAATCCTGACAACCAGCAACCGGCTTCGGCCCTACCACCTCCTCCCCCGCCCACGCCACGCAGCGGCTGCCTGACCGCGCTCATGGCGATCTTAGGGATATTCATGCTGCTGCCGGGTCTCTGCGCGCTCCTGTTCGGCGGAATGTCGGTGGTCGAGGATGGCCGGATCGCCGCCGACATGGCGCCGCTGGTCTTTCTGGGGTTGGTCGTCGGCATCGGCGGGGCCGCCCTGATCTGGGCGGCGATCAAGGGGCGAAAGGCCCCGCCCGTCCAAAACGGTCGCTAACCCCCGGAGATTCCCGGACAAAATTCAGTCAACCAAGGCCCAAAGAACACATTGTTTTTTGGCGGTTTTTGCATATATTGCGCCGCAACGCGTAGGGTGCCCGGTCGATATGGCCGGGCTTCCTTTTTGGGCGGCGAGCGCCCTTTTCCAGTCTTCCAGCGTTGTTTCGAGAAGAGGTCCCGGTCCGACCGGCGAGATCGCGCTAAACCCATTGTTCGAACGCAAAGAAGCTCACTCATGAACCTTCGCAACATCGCCATCATCGCCCACGTCGACCACGGCAAAACCACCCTGGTCGACAAGCTGCTGCAGCAATCCGGCACCTATCGCGACAACCAGCGCCAGGTCGAGCGCGCGATGGATTCCAACGATCTGGAACGTGAGCGCGGCATCACCATTCTGGCCAAATGCACCTCGGTGCATTGGGAAGATACCCAGATCAACATCGTCGACACCCCCGGCCACGCCGATTTCGGCGGTGAGGTCGAGCGTATCCTGTCGATGGTCGACGGCGTGATCGTGCTGGTCGATGCCGCCGAAGGCCCGATGCCGCAGACCAAATTCGTGGTCGGCAAGGCGCTCAAGCTCGGCCTGAAGCCGATCGTCGCCATCAACAAGGTCGATCGTCCTGACGCCCGCATCTCCGAAGTCGTCAACGAGGTGTTCGACCTGTTCGCGGCGCTCGACGCCACCGACGAGCAACTCGACTTCCCGATTCTCTACGGGTCGGGCAAGAACGGCTGGATGGCTGACTCGCCGGACGCATCCCATGACGTCGGCATGAAGCCGCTGTTCGATCTCGTGCTCAAGCATGTGAAGCCGCCGGTGGTCGAGGAAGGTCCGTTCCGGCTGCTCGGCACCATTCTCGAGGCCAACCCCTATCTCGGCCGCATCATCACCGGCCGCATCACATCCGGCACGGTGAAGCCGAACCAGGCCGTGAAAGTGCTGTCGCGTGACGGCAAGCTGGTGGAAACCGGCCGGATCAGCAAGATCCTGGCGTTCCGCGGCCTTGAGCGCCAGCCGGTCGATATTGCCGAAGCCGGCGACATTGTCGCCATCGCCGGACTGCCCAAGGGCACCGTGGCCGACACGTTCTGCGATCCGACCGTCGAGATCCCGCTGCAGGCGCAGCCGATCGATCCGCCGACCGTATCGATGTCGTTCATCGTCAACAACTCGCCGCTCGCCGGCACCGAAGGCGACAAGGTCACCAGCCGCCTGATCCGCGACCGCCTGCTGCGCGAGGCCGAAGGCAATGTCGCGCTGCGCGTCGTCGAATCCCAGGACAAGGACGCGATGGAAGTATCGGGCCGCGGCGAATTGCAGCTCGCGATCCTGATCGAGACCATGCGCCGCGAGGGCTTTGAGCTCTCGGTGTCGCGTCCGCGCGTCGTGTTCCAGAAGGACGAAGCCACCGGCCAGACCCTGGAGCCGATCGAGGAGGTCGTGGTCGACGTCGACGAGGAGCATTCCGGCGTCGTCGTGCAGAAGATGAGCGAGCGCAAGTCCGAGCTGATCGAGATGAAGCCGTCCGGCGGCAACCGCCTGCGCCTGGTGTTCTACGCGCCGACCCGCGGCCTGATCGGCTACCAGGGCGAGCTGATGACCGATACCAAGGGCACGGCGATCATGAACCGCCTGTTCCACAACTACCTGCCCTACAAGGGCCCGATCCAGGGCCGTCGCAACGGCGTGCTGATCTCGAACGACCAGGGCGAGTCGGTGGCCTATGCCATGTTCAAGCTGGAAGACCGCGGCCCGATGATGATCGAGCCCGGCTGGAAGGTTTATAAGGGCATGATCGTCGGCGAGCATACCCGCGACAACGATCTCGAGATCAACGTTCTCAAGGGCAAGCAGCTCACCAACATCCGCACGACGTCGAAGGACGAGGCTGTGCGCCTGACCCCGCCGATCCGCATGACGCTGGAAAAGGCGCTCGCCTATATCGAGGACGACGAGCTCGTCGAGATCACTCCCAAGTCGATCCGCCTGCGCAAGAAGCACCTCGATCCGAACGAGCGCAAGCGCGCGGAAAAGGCCAAGGAAGCGGTGGCGTAAAAGCCAAGTCCTCACTGTCATTCCCCGCGAAAGCGGGGAATCCAGTACGCCGCAGCCTATCGGCTCGACAACGACCGCCTCTGGAATACTGGATCACCCGCCTTCGCGGGTGATGACAGTTGTGCGTGTGGCGGCTTCAGCACACTCAGCGAACGTGCTAGAGCCCGGCCATGAGCTCTCTGCCCTCCTCCGTCGACGTCGCAATCATCGGCGCCGGTGCTGCCGGCCTCGGCGCGGCGCATGCGCTGGCTGGCTCCGGCCTCTCCGTGATCGTGCTGGAGGCGCGGGGCCGGCTCGGCGGCCGGGCCTGGACCGTGCAGGCCTCGCCCGAGGTCACTTTCGACGTCGGCTGCGGCTGGCTGCACTCGGCGGACAAAAACTCCTTCGTGGCCATCGCGCAACAACTCGGTTTCGAGCTCAACAAGGACCTGCCGCCCTGGCGCGAGCGGGCCTTCGGCAACGCCTTTCCGCAAAGCGAGCGCGACGATTTCATGCGCGCGATGGAGGCATTCTATGAGCGCATGTGGAAGGCCGCGCAAAGGAGCAAGGACGAACCCGCCAGCCTCAGCCTCGAACCCGGCAACCGCTGGAATCCCATGATCGACGCGGTCTCGACCTACGTCAACGGCTGCGAGCTGAAGGACATGTCGACGCTGGACTGGGACGCCTATGAGGACAGCGACATCAACTGGCGTATCCGTCGCGGTTATGGCGCGCTGGTCGCAGCCTATGGCGCGCCCTGCCCGGTGGCGCTGAATTGCAACGTCACGCTGATCGATCATTCCGGCAAGCGCATCCGCGTCGAGACTTCGCAGGGCACGCTGACTTCCGACAAGGTGATCGTCACCGTGCCGACCAATCTGATCGCAGACGGAGACATCCGTTTCTCGCCGCCGCTCCCCGCCAAGGTCGATGCGGCAGCCGGCCTGCCGCTCGGTGTCGACGACAAGGTGACGCTGGCGCTCGACGGCGCCGAAGCCTTCCCGAAAGAAGCAAACCTGCGCGGCGCCACCATGCGCACCGAGATGGGCACCTACCACATCCGCCCGTTCGGCCAGCCCTGCATCGAAGGCTTTTTCGGCGGCAGCTTTGCCCGCGCGCTGGAAGATGCCGGCGAAGGCGCCATTGCCGCGCAGAGCATCGACGAGATCGCAGGCTTTCTCGGCAACGACATCCGCCGCAAGCTGAAGCCGCTATACGAGTCGCGCTGGGCGCATGATCCATTCGCGCGGGGATCGTATTCGCACGCGCTGCCGGGCCACGCCGGAGATCGCGCTGTGCTGGCGGCGCCGGTAGATGGACGACTGTTCTTCGCAGGCGAGGCGACGTCGCCGGAGTTTTTCACGACGGCGCATGGAGCGCGGGACAGTGGAGAACGGGCGGCGCAGGAAGTGCTGGTGGCGACATCCGACTGGTCATGAACCCGGGACTGGACGCCCATAACCATTTGGTTCATTTTCCTGCGTATGGCCGGCGGCGGACAACCAGACTGGACTGACGAAGAGCTCGATCGCATCGTCGCCGACTATTTTAGCATGCTCGACGAAGAGATCTCCGGCATTCCCTATAACAAGGCCGCACACAATCGGGCTTTGAGAGATAGTCTCGATCGAAGCAAGAGTTCCGTCGAATTCAAGCATCGGAACATTTCGGCAGTGCTGGTCAAGTTGGGCCTGCCCAGCATCAAGGGCTATTTCCCGGCCGATAATCATCAAGCCGCGATTATTCCTGCGATTGATCGGTACCTTTCTCATAATCCGGCTGCGTTGCACCCGGAGAAGGTCGTGGACGGGTGGGCTGAGCGGCAAGGCCTGTTTGTGGGAGCCCCTCCACCGCTCCTGCCAGTTTCGCCGCGCAAGGCGGACATAGAGCGGTTGATCCGTAAGTTTAACCCGGTCGAACGGGACTTCCGTAACCGCAAACTAGGTCGCGACGGAGAAGAGCTGGTCTTCCATCACGAACGCCAGAGACTAACTCAGCTTGAACGCCCCGATCTTGCCAGGAAAATTCGATGGATTTCGGAAGAACTTGGTGACGGCGCAGGCTACGACATACTCTCTTTCGACGCGCAAGGCAGAGAACGACTGCTCGAAGTAAAGACAACGGTCGGCGCGGACGTCACACCGTTTTACATCACGAGAAACGAGCTCTCTCTGGCTTCAGAACGGCCAGACGCTTTTAGACTTTGCCGGGTTTTTGATTTCTCGGCACACCCTCGTATGTTCGAGTTAACTCCGCCGCTGGAGAAACTCGTTCGCCTTTCGCCGCTCAACTACGAAGCCTCTTTCTCTTGACGAGGGTACTACTCGATCACCCGCGCCCGCAGATCGGCATCCGGCACGAAGCACGCCTCGTACTTGCCGAAAATGCGATAGCGGTTGCGCGCGATGCGGTTGTAGACGGGGTCTCGTAGCGGCCTCGGCACGGCGAACAGCATCCGCACCCAGCCCCATCCCGGCAAAAGCGACAGCACTGTCAGTGCAGCGTCTGATTTCATGAACACCTCGCCGCCGTGGACCACAGCGTTGGTATCGGGATCGTCAGGATCGATGCCGAAGGTGCGCGCGAGCTTCGCGCCGTAGTCCGACTGAATCGGTGTGAAGCGAAACCGCCTCGCCGTGTCGCGCTTGGCGACGAAGCGAACCCAGCGCGAGCAGAAGATGCAGACGCCGTCGAACAGGATCACGTCGTCGTCGGGCCATTTCCCCATCACCGATTGTCCAGCATGAGCAATGCCACCAGCATCAGCACGATCGCCGGTCCTGTCTTCACCAGCGCACCTAACGGCTCGATCCAGAGGTCAGGCGTGAGGATCGCTGCGCCGAACATGTAACCGAGCGAAGCGACGATGCCCAGGATGAGCCCGATCGCCGCGGTGCGGCTGAAGGCGATCAGCACGCCGATGCTCATGTCCATCAGGCTGGTGCCGATGGTGATGGGATCGACCAGTGCCGGTGCGAAGCCGTGCGACGTCAAAATGCCGGCCGCGGCCCGATAGGAGACGAACAGCGCGATGAATCCCGAGACGAGCCAGAACACGACCAGGCTTGCGACGATCAGCGCCTTGATCAGGAACAGCCGCGCGAACCATTTGTCCTGGATGGTGGCGGGGCGGCGCCCGATCGTATCCGCCAGATTCTTCGGCGCGATGCCCGTGGCGGCGATCCACGCGGAGGGATCACCTCGCACGCCGCGGCGCAGCTCGGCGATGGCGGTGGTGCGCATCGGCGGCATCCAGCCGAGATGATTGACGAGATCGCCGAGCTTTGCGCCGAGACCGAGCATGAAGGGCGGCATTGCGACGCGCGGCCAGCCTGCCGTGCCGAATGCGAGACGAAACTGCGCGATGACGCCAGCCATGGTGACGGGTTCGGTCTGCATCAGGTCCCAGCTCACGGCTTTCACGGAGACGTCTTCGATATCGCGCGCGGCGAGCCAGGCGATGGTCGCCGCAATATCCTCGACCGCGACGGGCCGGAACGGCGTCACCATCTCCTTGGCCGGCAGGTCGAGCGGGAAAGCGGCGAGCGCGCGCAGCATGGCGCTGCCGCCATAGGCTGACGGCGCCACGACGAAGCCGGGTCGCAAGATGGCGTGGGGAATGCCGGATGCCGCGATCAGCCGCTCGGCCTCGCGCTTGGTCGTCGCAAACGCGGTGCGATCGGCCTCGGCCATTCCGGGGATCGAGATATGCACCAGCCGGATCGCACGGCCGCTGTCGCCGATCGCCCGAAGCAGCCGTGCGACGAAATCGCGATGCACCGCATTGGTGTCGCTGCCGGGGCCATCCTGAAGCACGCCGAGGCAGTTGACGATGACATCCACGGCATGCTCGCTGAGGAGGCGCGTCAGCGCGGCTGCATCGAGCGACAGGATCGGCAGCTCGATGTCCCGCGCGCTCATTGTCTGCGCCGGCGACAGGCTGCGCGCCACGCCCACCACACGAAATCCCCGCGCGCGCAGATCGTCGGTGACGAAGCGGCCGATCAGGCCGGAGGCCCCGAGCACCAAAATGGTTCGCTGACCCATCGTATCCCTCAGAACGGCTTTGCGATCATCAGCCAGAGAATGAGCATCGTCGCGCCGAAACCGGGAAAGCCAAATGCGAACCAGCGGCGGAATAGCACAAAATAGCGTTCCGGAAGCACGACGCGCTGCTCGGCCGCCTTGCGTGCGAGATCGCGCATCTCGATCTGCATGACGACGACGGGGACCCAGAACAGGCCAGCAATGACATAGAGCGCGAGCGAGGCGAGCAGCCAGCGCTCGGTGACCGGCATCGCCGAGAGCATCATCAGCAGGCCGCCGGTGACCGGCTGGAGGATCACGGCCGACAACGTGAAGATTGCGTCCGCGATCACCACCACCGAAGCCGTGCGCGCAATGAATTCCGCGTTATCCGTGCGATGCGCCATCAGCATGAAGAAGGCGATGCCGGTGCCGGTACCGAGGATGACGATGGCACCGAGCACATGCAGGTATTTGACCAGGAGATACAGCGTCATGGCTTCTTGGTTGCCGCGGGTTTGGACCGGTTCAGCGCACGATCGAGCTCGTTGCTGGCAGCTCTGACGCCGGCCTCGCTCTCGATCATCCAGTGCCCCTCGCTGCCGACGGCCGGCAAGGTGCGGAAGTCGACGTTGCCGCCGCTGCCGCGAAACGCATCGGCCAAGCCCAGCGAAAACTTCGGCGCGAAATAGCTGTCATTGGTCGCAACGAGCCATGTGACGGGAATGCGCGCGGCTTTGCCGAACTCAGCGGCGGCCGCATGAAGCGTCTGCGGCGCACAAATCCGGTTCGGTTCGTCATTGGCGTGGCCGCCGCGCCCCGGCGCGATCGCGATGATCGCCGAGATCGTTTTCGAATCGGCACTCGCGAGCGCCAGCGCGCCCCAGCCGCCGGCGGAATGACCGATCACGACCGCGGCATCCTTGCGCATGAAATCCTGCCTGCGCAGATAGTTCAACGCGAGCGAAATTTGCTCGGCGGTCGCGCGGCCCGAGCGCGCATAGTCCGCTTCGTCACATCCGCCCTGGTCCTCGATGTAGCGGCCGCCGGTTGCACCATGGCCGAGCCGCTCGGGCACCAGCACGGCAAAGCCGCGCGCGACGAGAACGGCCGTGAGCGCGCGGTATTCCGGCTGCGGCATTTGCGCACGACGCAATCCATTCTGCGTCGAGGCGTGCGCGATCACCACGAGCCGAAACGGGCCGACCCCGGCGGGGCGAAACAGCAGGGCGTGCGCGGCAACGCTGGTATCGGGTGAGGGCACACGCCACTCCTGCCGGCGAAACGGTTCGCCCTCCTCGCCCGACGGCCCGAACGTGACCTGCGCGCACAGAGGCGGCGCAGTCAGCAGCGACAGCAAAGGCAGGAGCGCAAGGGGGCTGAAAAGGGTGTTGAAGAACCGCATGAATTGCCGGAGCCGAACACGGATAGCGACAGCCAGACTAGTTGGAACGAATCAATATCGGCGGACTTTCTGCGTTGCCATGGCGGTTCATTCGTTGCCGCCGGGAAGTTTTGCACTGGTGCATGGCAGGCCGATGCCACCCGAAATGGCGTCTTGTCTTTTTTCGGTACAACATGGTTGAAATACTGATGCACAAAGTCCACAGGTTAACCGATAATTAACGATAGGTCTTGCCGCGAGCGCGGCGACTTGGTTTGATTGTGTCCATGAGCACAACCCTGATCGAGGTCCGGCCGGCCAAAGCTGCAGATGCAACTGCGGTGGCGTCCACCCATGACGAAGCCTGGCGCGCCGCCTATCAGGGCATCATTCCCGGCGGTGAGCTGGAGAAGCTGATCAACCGCCGTGGTCCGCAGTGGTGGGACAGTGCGATCCGCAAGGGCAGTCGCGTCAGCGTGCTCGTGTTCGGCGACAAGATCGCCGGCTACGCCAATTACGGCCGCAACCGCGCCCGCAGCCTGCATTTCGATGGCGAGATCTACGAGCTCTACCTGCGTCCTGAATTCCAGGGCCTCGGCTTTGGCCGCCGCCTGTTCACAGCCGCCCGCCGCGACCTGATGCAGAGCGGCCTGAAGAGTATGGTGGTGTGGGCTCTCTCGGACAACGATCCCGCGACCGAGTTCTACCGGGCCCTGGGTGGCCGTATGGTGGCGCGCTCCTCGGAGCGTTTCGGGCCGAAGTCGCTCGACAAGGTGGCCTTCGCCTGGACCAACTAAGATTTGACCCATTGAGCTGCTGAAAGCTTGGCCGGCAGCGTTTCCCATCCGTCGATACCGTTGCCTTTGAGCCGGTGATCGCCGGATTCATTATTTCACAAAAACACGATGGATTGGCGGGCCAAGCCCGCGTATGACAGCGCCAAAATCGCTGCCGGGCGCGATTTATCCTCGGCAACAACGGAGCCTTGAATGCGTATCGATGCTATCTCGATCGGGAAGAATGTCCCCCACGACGTCAACGTCGTGATCGAAGTCCCCGTGGGCGGCGAACCGATCAAATACGAGATGGACAAGGAGGCCGGCACGCTGGTGGTCGACCGCTTCCTCTACACGCCGATGCGTTACCCCGGTAACTACGGCTTTATCCCGCACACGCTGTCCGATGACGGCGACCCCTGCGACGTGCTGATCATCAACACCCGCGCCATCATTCCCGGCGCCGTCATGAGCGTGCGCCCGGTCGGCGTGCTGTTCATGGAAGACGAAGCCGGCGGCGACGAGAAGATTCTTGCCGTGCCGTCGTCGAAGCTCACGCAGCGCTACGACAAGGTGAAGTCGTATTCCGATCTGCCTGACATCACGCTTCAGCAGATCCAGCACTTCTTCGAGCACTACAAGGATCTCGAGAAGGGCAAGTGGGTGAAGATTTTGCGCTGGGGCGGCCCCGAGGATGCGCACAAGCTGATCCTCGAAGGCATCGAGCGCGAAAAGAACAAAAAAGGCTAAGGCGTCCGTGTCCCGGACGCGATGCGGCACGAAGTGACGCTTCGCAGAGCCGGGACCTATGATGTAACTTGCACTAGGCCCCGGCTCAGCAGCGCATCGTTACACGCTGCGCTGCGGCCGGGGCACGCGAGATCACTACACCGCCGGCTTCGGCAGCCCCGCGATCGCGCAGGCCGCGCGCAGGGTATTCACCAGCAGGCACGCCACCGTCATCTGGCCGACGCCGCCCGGCACCGGCGTGATCGCACCGGCCACGCCAAGCGCTTCCTGATAGGCGACGTCACCGACGAGACGCGTCTTGCCGTCGTCCTTGGGGATGCGGTTGATGCCGATGTCGATCACGGTCGCCCCCGGCTTGAGCCAGTCGCCGCGCACCATCTCCGGCTTGCCGACCGCGGCGTAGACGAGATCGGCGCGCTTCACGAGGCCGGGCAGATCGCGCGATCGCGAGTGCGCGATCGTCACCGTGGCGTTCTCGTTCAGCAGCAATTGCACCAGCGGACGGCCGACCAAATTGGAGCGGCCGATGACGATGGCGTTCATGCCTTCGAGCGAGGCGTGCACGCTCTTGGTCAGGATGATCGAGCCGAGCGGCGTGCAGGGCGACAGCGCCTGGAAGCCGCCGGCGAGCCGGCCGGCATTGTTCGGATGCAGGCCGTCGACGTCCTTGGCGGGATCGATGGCGTTGATGACGGCTTCGGTGTTCAGGCCCTTCGGCAGCGGCAGTTGCACCAGGATGCCGTGCACGGCGGGATCGCGGTTGAGTTTGGCGACGACCGCCAGCAGATCGGCTTGCGAGACGTCGGCCGGCAGCTTGTGCTCGAACGAGGCCATGCCGGCTGCCTGGGTCTGGGTGTGTTTTGAGCGGACATAGACCTCGCTGGCGGGGTCGTTGCCGACCAGCACCACCGCAAGGCCCGGCACCAGATTGTGCTCGCGCTTGACGCGGGCGACCTCGTCGGCGACACGGCCGCGGAGTTCCGCGGCAATGATCTTTCCATCGATGATCTTGGCGGTCATGTCAGTTCCCTTGGTCTATCGATTTCGTGTCTGCCGATTTGGCTTGGACGAGCTTGCGCAGGGCTTCGCCGAGCCGCGACGGATCGCCGTCGACCGCGATCTGCTTCAGCCGCGAGGTGGCACCGGATAGCAGCTTTACGCTGGCCTTGGGGACGCCGAGTGATTTCGCCAACAGGACCAGAACGGCCTTGTTGGCCTCGCCGCCATCGGCGATCGCGCGCACCCGCACCTTGAGCACGCTGCGGCCGTCGGCCAATTGCTCGATCCCGTCGATGTCGTCGCGGCCGCCGCGCGGCGTCACCCGCAGCGCGATGCTGATTCCTGCGGCCGAGTAACGCCAGGGTTCCTTGTTTGCAACCAAGGCGCTCCAACCCGCTCAGATCACGTTCGGGTAGATGTAGTACAGAATCACGCGCTCGATGAACATGATGAGCAGGATCAGGATGATCGGCGAGATGTCGAGGCCGCCGAGGCTGGGCAGGAAATTGCGAATCGGCGCCAGGACCGGCTCGGTGATCCGGTACAGGAACTCCGCCACCGCCGAAACGAACTGGTTGCGGGTGTTCACGACGTTGAAGGCGATCAGCCAGGACAGGATCGCGGAGGCGATCAGCAGCCAGACGTAGAGGTCGAGCACGATGATGACGATGTCGAGAACGGCACGCATGGCTTTTAAAAACTCTGGCTGCGGTCGGGATTGACGCCTTTTGCTAGATATCGGTTCCGTCAGGCCCAAACAAGGGAAGTTCGGACGCCGGAATGGCTAAAACCGGGTTGCACCCGTCCTTGACTTGACCTTGGCGGGGACTTAAATGGCGCCCGGTTGTCGGCCGCGTTTACCAGAGCGGCCAGCAAAGGGGCCATAGCTCAGCTGGGAGAGCGCGTCGTTCGCAATGACGAGGTCGGCGGTTCGATCCCGCCTGGCTCCACCACGCTCCGCCCTTCGGGCTACGCGTGGCGCAGCCACGAGGAGCCTGAAGGGCGAAGCGTGGTGTCCGGCGAAGCCCGCAGGGCGAAGACGGACTGGTTGAGGAACACTCCCCCTACTTCCCCGTAAATCGCGGCGGCCGCTTCTCCATGAAGCTGGCGACGCCTTCCCGGAAATCACTGCCGTTCAGCGCCACCATCATCTCCCTGTTGGCCTCGATCGTGGCCTCGGCCAGGGTCTGGAACGGCACCTCGTAGAGCTGCCGCTTGATCACGGCCACCGCGCTCGGAGAAACCATGTCCGCGAGATCGTGCGCGTAAGCATACGTCTCCTCGCGCAGCTTCTCGGGCGGGCAGAGCCGGTTGACCAATCCGATCCGCAGCGCTTCCTCGCTCGAAACGCGCCGGGCCGAGAGCAACAGATCCATCGCATTGGCATGGCCGACGATGTGCGGCAGCATCCAGGACATGCCGTGTTCGGCGATCAGGCCACGCCGGGCGAAGGCCGTCGTGAAGACGGTATTGTCGGCGGCGAAGCGCAGGTCGCAATAGAGCGCGTGGACGAGGCCGATGCCGGCGGTCGCACCGTTGAGCATGGCGATCACGGGCTTTCCGATCGACGGATAGAAGCCGTAGCGCGTCTGCCAGTCCGGGCGGCGGTTCATGTCGAACGGCGGCAGGTTCGATGCGCGCCCGACGTCGTTGGGATCGAGCCCCTTCAGCGCATCCATGTCGGCGCCGGCGCAGAAGGCGCGGCCCGCGCCAGTGAGAATGATGACGCGGACATTCTCATCCGCGCTCGATACCTCCATCGCGTGACGGACGTCGCGCTCCATGGTCGGCGTCCACGCGTTCATGCGATCCGGACGATTGAGCGTGATGGTCGCGATCTTGTCGCTGACGTCATAGAGAATGTGTTCATAGGCCATCGCGCTCTCCCTTTGTCTGCCGGCGCGCGTTTACGCGCGCTCGTTGACGACGAGCCTAGCATATCCAGGAGAGAGGCAAGGGCCTCGCGCGAACGCGCGGACTACTCGGCGGCTTGCGCCAGTACCGGCCGATGCGCCAGCCAGCCGTGGATGAAGTGATCGAGCCAGGCGCGCTCCGCGACGTCGTAGACGGCGCGATCCGCGAAATGATGATGCCGCTGTCGGGCGCCGGGTGCGCTGAAGCCGTCATAGCCGCGCGTGGTCCAGCGATGCATCATCGCGTAGGTCACGTCGGGATGAAACTGGACGCCGAAGGCATTGCCGGCGCGAAACGCCTGCACCGGGAAATCATCGCCTTCCGCAAGCAGCTCGGCGCCGGCAGGCAGTTCAAATCCCTCGCGATGCCAATGATAGACCTGCGCGGGCCAGGCCGGGCAGAGTGCGTGGCCCGCGGCCGTGGGGCGGATCGGGTAGTAGCCGATCTGGGTCAGCGCCTCCGCATGCGGCGCGACGCGGGCCCCGAGCTGCATCGCCAGCATCTGCGCACCGAGGCAGATGCCGAGGAACGGCCGCTGCTCGCGAAGCGGAATTTCGATCCAGTCGATCTCGCGGCGAATGTAGTCGTCGGGATCATTGGCGCTCATGGGACCACCGAAGACGACGGCGCCGGCATGCCGATCGAGTGTCTCCGGCAAGGGATCGCCAAAGCGGGGACGGCGGATGTCGAGACGATGGCCGAGCGCGCGGAGCGCATTGCCGACGCGGCCGGGTGTCGAGGATTCCTGATGCAGGATGATCAGAACCGGCAACCGGGTTTCTGAGGCGACGGCGGTCGGCGTCCTTCTGGGGAAGGGCACCAGTTCTGCGCCACCAAACCTGTCCGTCCGGAACGACATGGCCTCTGCGAGTGCTATCGGTTCAGACCGCCAGCATAACTAAGCGATCGTTAATTTCGTGTGAGTTCGCGCACACACCGAAATGAAAGCAAGCTCCGGGCCAATACGGGAGAGTCCGGCTTCTAGCGCCTTTGTCTCTGGAAGCGGCTGGTGGCCGCCAGGATGAAGCCGCGCGGGAAGAAACGCAGCGCGAACGGCACGATCTTGATGCCGAGACCAGGCAGCACTGCCCGTTTGTTGGCCATCAGGCCGCGATAGGCCTGTTCTGCAACCACGGCGGCAGGGACATTGAGAAGGGCCGTGTCGTGTCCGGAGCCGACGCCGGCGCGCGCCTGGAATTCGGTGGGCACCGGACCGGGGCAAAGCACGGTGACGCGAACGCCGCGCGGCGCGAGTTCGGCGCGCAGGGCCTCGGTGAGGGAAATCACATAGGCCTTGGACGCGTAGTAGACGGCCATGCCGGGGCCGGGGAGAAAGCCGGCGACCGATCCGACATTGAGCAGACCGCCCTTGTTCCTGATGAGCTGGTCGGCGAAGCGCAGCGACAGATCCGTCAGCGCCCGGACGTTGACATCGACGATGCCAACCTGCTCGACGCGGTCGCGCTCGATGGCGTCGCCGAACACGCCGAAGCCGGCATTGTTGACGAGATTGTCGAGCTCGACGCCTTCGGCGGCGAGTGCGGCGGCGATCTTCTCGCCGGCATCGATATCCTGGAGATCGCAGGCGATCACAATCGGCTTCTTGCCACACGTGGCGGCGAGCTCGTTCGCGAGCGCCTCCAGCCGATCCGCCCGTCGCGCCGTCAGCGCGAGGCGATGCCCGTTCGCGGCAAACACACGTGCCAGCTCCGTACCGATGCCCGCCGAAGCACCGGTGATCAACGTTACCCGCTCAGTCACGATCCAAGTCTCTTGATCCAAGTCTCTTGAATTGAAGTTTTTTAGCCCGCAATGACCGAACGAGAGCATAGGCCATGCGCGACAGGCAAGCGGCGCTTGCAGCATGGCGGCTTGAGCGGGAGACAGGGAGAGCAGGAAAACGGCGTATTTACAGGAGAATCCGGAACCCGGCCGTCTCCCAAGGCTATATTAAAGTTTCGTCATGTGGTCCGCACAACCGGCAATTTGCGGTGTGGGACGGATTAGCCGCCGACGGCGCTGTCCTTGACCTGACCACCGTTTTGGCCGCCGGCGCGGTCCGCGACCGCATGTTTCAGCTCGATCCGGTCGCGCTGGGAGATCCCGAGCAGGTCGGAGGCGCGCCAGACCACGTTGTCCTCGAACTCGGTGACCTGGCCGTCGGCATAGACCAGCTCCCACATCATCTGGACGATGCGCCTGCGGCCCTCCTCGTCGAGCGAGCGCATGATGACGCTGGTGAAATGATAGAGATCGACCGCCTCGCCCTCGACCTGGGTCGCATCCGCGATCAACCGATCGGCCGTGCCGCGATCGAGCCCAAAATGGCTTTCGATCAAATTGTGCAGCTTGCGCTGCTCGGCCGCGGTCGGCTGGCCATCCAGCGAAACGACGTGAACCAGCAGCGCGGTCGCCGCCAGCCGGTAATCGCTATCGCCGAACGCGCGGTCCTGGCCATGGGGAGCAACAATGTCGGCGATGAATTGGCGCAAGCCGTCGAGCATAAGGTCCTACCGAAATCGATGACGCCGCGGGGAGCCGGCGGCTACCAGCCTTATATGAGCGGGAAACTCAACCGCCGCAACGTGCGTCAGTTCCGCGCGCTGCATTACGTTTCGGCAATCTGGCCGCTATCAATCGGGCGCGAGTAGCAAGCCAAGCCCTCAGACGGAAGTCCATCACGGTATCTCGTACACCACCATCTTGTCGGCGATACCGCGCAGCGCCGCCTGCTTCTGGATCGGCTTGATCGCGCGCTGCTCGAGCAGCTCGGCGACCGCGGGCGCATCGAGCACCGGACCGGTGATGTGGATTTCCTGCGCGGTCGACAGGCTCTGCACGCGGGCGGCGATGTTGACGGTCTGGCCGAAATAATCCTGCCGCTCGTTGAGCATCACCGCCAGACACGGCCCCTCATGAATACCGATCTTGACGATGAGATCCTCGGTGCCGCGCTGCTTGTTCAGCTCGTCCATCGCCGCGCGCATCCGGAAGCCGGCGACGATCGCATGCTCGGGGCGGATGAAGGTCGCCATCACGGCGTCGCCGATGGTCTTCACCACCGCGCCCTTCTCGGAGGAGATGATCTCGAGCAGCGCATGGAAATGCGCCCGCACGAGATCGAACGCGGCGAGATCGCCGACGCGTTCGTAGAGCGCGGTCGATCCCTTCAGGTCGGTGAACAGGAACGTCAGCGAGGTGATCTGGAGCCGCTGGTCGAGACTGAGATTGTCCGCCTTGAACACATCGCGAAAGGTCTGGTTCGACAGCATCCTCTTGGCGGTGAGGAACGGCTTGCGCTTGCCGATCAGGTGATGAAGCGCCTCGGCGGCGATGAACACCGACGGCAACACGCGCACGCCGGCCTGGTTCTCCAACGACAACCGCAGCGGACCCGGCCGCATGGTCGTGGTCCCCGTCGGCGCCTGCACCTTGTTGTACATGATGGCGAGCTGCTGGCGGTCCTTGGTCGGCTCGCCCTGCACGTCGATGAAATGGGCGGCGTGCGTCACCGGCTCGAAGATGATGATGAAATCGTTCGGCAATTGCAGCGACATCGTCGCCTTTTCGCCCGCCGGCAGCTCCATCGTGTCCAACGTCACCTCGTTCGCGAGCGTCGTGAACGATTCCTTGTTGAAGTCGACGCCGGAGCTCCAGAACACCTGCTTGAAATACTCCCACACCGGAAGCGTATCAGGGTCGTGCGCAGCGATGCGCCGCACGCGCGAATTCACGGTGAAAGACACCTCGACCTGATCGTCGACAGAGGCCTTGTAGCCGCAGGCGCAGAGCGCACAGTGATAATCGTCGGGCTTGAGCGCCTTCAGCGTCGAATGCGCCCCCAGCACGCCGCCGCAGCCCGGACACAGCACGTTCCAGCCGAGATCGAACAGCCCGAGCCGGGCCGAATGCAGAAAGCCCGAGATCGCATGCTCTTCGTCGAGGCCATGCTGCGTGGCGAAATCGAGGACATTGACGCGGTTGAGCTCGTGGTCCTCACCGTCCTCGATGAGACGCGCGATCGCATCGACCACCTTCGCGTCAGCGGTCTGCTTCAGAACGGAAAACTGGGCCTGGATGTCGCTCATGGCGCAAACTCTATCTGGAGTGCATCACGCCATCGGCCAGACGAATGTCTGTCACCGACGCGTGATGCGGAACAAAGGTGAGTGGTCCGGCTGGGTCGTGACGACGCCAAGCGGGATCACGGGATCGGTCGTATCGGCGAGCTCGACACGGAACGCGCCGATCAGCCGGGCCAGCGCCAGCACGGATTCGGCCTGCGCGAACGGCGCGCCGATGCAGACGCGCGGTCCTGCGCCGAACGGCAAATAGGCGAAGCGGTCCGGCGCCTCTTTCGACATGAAGCGCTTGGGGATGAATGCGTTCGGCTGGTCCCACAACTTCTCGTGCCGGTGTAGCAGCCACGGCGCAATCATGATGATGTCGCCCTTGCCGATCTCGACGCCGGCGGCATTGTCCTTTTCGCGCGCGGCCCGCGCGACCAGGAAGGCCGGCGGATAGAGCCGCATCGTCTCCTCGATCACGGCGCGGGTGAACTTCTGGCGATCGATGTCGGCGATGCTGTCGAGATGCTCGCCACGGGTCTCGGACGCCACCTCCTCCTGCGTCTCCGGATCGAGCGCGAGCAGATAGAGCGCCCAGAACAGCGCGGTTGCGGTGGTCTCGTGACCGGCGAGGATCATGGTCGCGACCTCGTCGACAAGCTGCTCGTCGGAAAAGCCCTTGCCGGTTTCCGGATCGCGCGCCTCGTCCATGAGATCGAACAGGTCGCGCGGCGGCGCACCGTCCTTCTTGCCCATTGAACGCCGCTCGGCGATCAGCATGGCGACGAACTCGGTCCAGCGCTTGCGGAAACGGGCCCGTGCAAAATCCATCGGGCTCGGCCAGGACACGGGCAGCACCATGTCGAGGAAATAGGGCCGTCCCAGCCGCGCGGCGTATTCCATGACGAAATTGCGCAAGGTCGGGCCGTGACGCTCCATGCCGAACGAGAACATCGTGCGGCCGGCGATCTCCAGCGTCATGCGCTGCATCACCTCGCGAAGGTCGACCGGCTCGCTCGTTCGCTCATCGAGCTTCGCGATGGTCTCGTCCAGCACCGCCGTCATATGCGGCACGAGGTTTGCAGTCGCGCGCGGCGTGAACGCAGGCGCAAGCGTGCGACGCTGAAACGTCCAGGAATGGCCTTCCGCGATCAGAAGGCCGTCGCCGAGCACCGGGCGCAGCATGCGGATGCCCGCCGGCGTGCGCGAATAATTCTCGTAATTGCTGAGCAGGACGTGCCGGATCGCGTCCGGCTGGTTCAGGATGAAGCTGTTGCGGAGGAAGAAGCGGCCCTTGATGATGTCTTCCTCGTAGGCGCGCTGCCCCCAGGTCGCGATCATGTTCTGCCTGAGGACGGCGACCCGGCCGAGGAACGACATGTCATCGGGCGCACGCGGCGGGGTCGGAGGGATGATGGGCCGACGCACGCTGGCGATGTTCATGGCTCTCTCCCGATGTCACGCAGGCAGATAGCTAATAAGTCAGCTCAGCAATCGCAATCCTGTTCTCGGCGGCAGGCCAGGCGCGTGCCACAATCCGTTCTTCGCCGAACTGGGCCGCGATGTTACGCCCGACTTCGCTGGCCGGAAGGCGCAGGGTTGCTGTCGAATCCGTAGGCACGCCCGGCTTGACGTCGGCAGGCTCCTTGCCACCAAGCAGCACCACGTCCCGCGGCAGCCCGAAATAGCCGCGCGGGCGCGACAAGATCACGACGGCGCCGGCATCCTTGTCGGCCGGACCGAGCGGGCGGGCGGCGCGCAAATGCACGACATCGGACGAGCGCGGAAAGGGCGAGCGATAGATATGCGTCGTCGGCGCATCCGGCGATGTCAGGACGAATTCGAGCGACCATGACGGATCGACCTGCGCGGGACCCCAGCGGCCGTCGGCTCCGGTCTTCGCGCTGTGCACCGCGGCGCCTTTACGCTCACCGGTATCAGGATCGACGCGGAAGACATCGACGGTTGCACCCGTCACCGGCCGATTGGTCGACACGCCGCCAGGCGTGCCCGTCACGAGGCCGCT
The DNA here is from genome assembly GCF_027594865.1 of Bradyrhizobium xenonodulans. Taxonomy (NCBI): domain Bacteria; kingdom Pseudomonadati; phylum Pseudomonadota; class Alphaproteobacteria; order Hyphomicrobiales; family Nitrobacteraceae; genus Bradyrhizobium; species Bradyrhizobium xenonodulans. The sequence goes on along the minus strand of NZ_CP089391.1, from coordinate 296,977 downwards.
CAGCCTGACGCTCTGCTCCGGCACGATCGCGATCCGCGCGGGCTCGCGTCCCGCGATGAACTTGTAGATCTCGCGGAAGGCCCTCGGGTGGAACGCAACCTCGCGATGGTCGAGCGCGCCAAGCACGAGATTGGTGGCGCCCTTCAGCTCCGGCCCTTCGACGGTGACGCCGGTCGGCGTGCCGGGCTTGCCGATGAAGCGGCCGTCGGCCTGGGCGTATTTGTCCATGCCGTCGCTGCGCAGCGTGAGGAAGGCCGTGCCCGGCGTCACCTCGCTCTCGCCCTCGTTCAAGCCGCGCAGGAACGCGCCGCGGCCGTTGAATTCGTTGTTCGGTTGGTCATCGGTCGCAAACACGCCGTGATTGGGCGTACCACACAGCACGGCGTGGCTGACATCGCCGGCGCCGCCATTCTTGATGACGTTGCGGATCGCATAGCCGCCGCGCGAGCTGCCGACCAGCGCCACGCGCGGTGCGCCCGTGCGGCGCTTCAACTCCGAGATGGCAGCGGCGAGCTCGCGGCGCTGGTCCTCCGTCGAGGAGCGGTTCGCCTGCTCGACCTTGTCGTCGCTGCGCGCATTGGGATCGGTGAAATTGATCGCCGCCATGCGGTCGCGCGCGATGCCGTTGGATTCCATCCGCCACAAGGTCGTCATCCAGAGCGCGTCGTAGTCGCCATTGCCGTGGACGAACAGGATCGGAGGCACCTCGCTCGGCGCGCCGGCGGGTGCGGGTTGGGCCAGCGCGCCCGCCCGCAAGCTCGCAATTGCGAAGGGCAAGCTGCCAGCACCTTGCAGGATCGTCCGTCGCGACAGCCTCATTGTTCCTCCCCGGCAAAACCATGTCTTTGCACCGCTTATACCGGCCTAACCACTGGACAGCGAAGGACTTTCGCAGGCATCACTGAACTTGCCGGAATCACCCAAAGACCACTCCAAGCCCACTTCTGCCAGCCCATATGGAAGGGGATATGACCGAGCAGCCGAACCGTCAGAAAATTGCAGCCGACGGCATCACCGCCCCCCTGCGGTACACCGTGTTCCGGCGTATCTGGCTGGCCAGCCTGCTCTCCAATCTCGGCCTCTTGATCCAGGGCGTGGGCGCGGCCTGGGCGATGACGCAGATGGCGGCCTCGGCCGACAAGGTGGCGCTGGTGCAGACCGCCCTGATGCTGCCGATCATGCTGATCTCGATGCCGGCCGGCGCCATCGCCGACATGTATGACCGCCGCATCGTCACCCTGGTCTCGCTGGCGATCGCGCTGACCGGCGCGACCGCGCTGACGGTACTCGCCTGGCTCAACCTCATCACGCCGGAATTGCTGCTCGCCTTCTGCTTCGTCGTCGGTAGCGGCAACGCGCTGTTCGGTCCGGCCTGGCAGTCCTCGGTCAGCGAGCAGGTGCCGCCCGATGCATTGCCTTCGGCGGTCGCGCTGAACGGCATCAGCTACAACATCGCCCGCAGCTTCGGTCCCGCGGTCGGCGGCGTCATCGTCGCCGCGCTCGGTGCGGTTGCCGCCTTTGCCTGCAACGCGATCCTCTATCTGCCGCTGCTGGTGGTGCTGCTGCTCTGGCGCCGCAACACCGAGCCGTCACGCCTGCCGCGGGAGAAGCTCAACCGCGCCATGGTCTCAGGCTTCCGCTACATCACCAATTCCCCGCCGATCAAGATCGTGCTGCTGCGCACGCTGGTGATGGGCCTGATCGGCGGTGCCATCATGGCGCTGATGCCGCTGGTGGCGCGCGACCTGCTGCATGGCGGTGCGCAGACCTACGGCATCATGCTCGGCGCCTTCGGCATGGGCGCGGTGGTCGGCGCGCTCAACATCCACGAATTGCGCAAGCGCATGAGCGGCGAGGCCGCGATCCGCGCCTGCACCATCTCGATGGCGTTTGCGATGGCCGCGCTCGCCGTGAGCACCGAGCCGGTGCTGACGGCGGCTGCGCTGGTGCTCGCCGGTGCCGTCTGGATGGCCGCAGTCGCGCTGTTCAACATCGGCGTGCAGCTCTCGGCGCCGCGCTGGGTCGCGGGCCGCTCGCTCGCCGCGTTCCAGGCCTCGATTTCCGGCGGCATCGCCATCGGCGCCTGGGGCTGGGGCCATCTCACCGATTATGCCGGCGTCGAAATCGCACTTCTCACCGCCGCCGGCCTGATGCTGATCTCGCCGCTGCTGGGCTTGTGGCTCACGATGCCGCGCGTCGGCGCCCGCAACGAGGACGCCGACGTGCTCGCCGATCCCGAGGTGAAGCTGTCGCTCACGGCACGCAGCGGACCGCTGGTGGTCGAGATCGAATACCGGGTCGCCCAGGAGAACGCGCGCGCCTTCCACAACGTGATGCAGGACGTGCAGCTCTCCCGCCAGCGCAACGGCGCCTATGGCTGGTCGATCGCGCGCGACATCGCCGATCCCGAATTGTGGACCGAGCGCTATCACTGTCCGACCTGGCTCGACTACTTACGCCAGCGCAACCGCTCGACGCAGTCCGAACGCGCGCTGCATCAGGAGGCGATCGCCTTCCACATCGGCCCCGAGCCGGTGCGGATCCGCCGCATGCTGGAGCGCCCGTTCGGCTCCGTGCGCTGGAAGGACGAGACGCCGGATCGTGCCAGCGCCGAGGTGCTGCCGGTGGTCGCGACCGCTGCGGGGAGCAGTACGTAACTTACCGGATTACGCTTCGCTCCATCCCGGCTACGGAATCATTATTGCCCGTGGTCCGTCAGCACCTTGTCGCAGCCCTTGCTCAGCCGCGCGCGGTTCTGCTTCAGGCAGGCGAGCACGGCGCCATCGCCATTGTTCATCACGGCGCGGCAGAAGCGCGTGACATCGCGCGCACAGGCATCGTGGCCAGGCTGCTGTTGCGCGGACGCGGCCGATGCGCACAGGAGCAAAGGAAGAATGAAAAGAAATCTGGTCATCGCGTAATGCCTCTTACCCGGAAGAATGTGCGGGCGAAGCTAGTGCGACGATCCCTCAGCCGCAACGGCTTTATCGACAGGCTGCATGGCGCCGCCGCGTCGCCCCGGCTTGACGCCGGGGCACATCGCGCGGGGAGCTAACCGACGCAACGATCGTTGCGCTTACTGACTGTCCTGCGCGTCAGCGACCTTGCGGGAGGCGCCCTTGGCGAGGTCCTTGTCCATCACCGCGCGGCAGCCGGCGCTGAGATCCGACCGATGCTTCATCATGCACGCCGTGATCTTCGGGATGTTGGGAATCTCCGCCGAGCACAGGCGGAAGGCATCGCCGGTGCACTGCTGCTGCGCCTCGGCCGAGAAGGCGAAGCTCGAGGTCGTCGAAACGATCGAGACGATGGCGGCAAAGCCCAGCGCCAGGCTGGTGTCGCGGATCTTGCTGGTCAGAGACTTGGTGGTCAGCGAGGTGGTCATTTGAAGCTCCCATTGGCGCCGCTGGAAGCGGGGCCCGTTGTTGATGGGAACTACGATGCTCCAGCAAAACAGTTTCCACTGTGATGATGGTCACGGGCGGCCCGCCCTCTGTGACCTCGGTCACTTTGGCGCAGATCGCTGAAATTCCTCCGCAACCGCCGTCGCGTTGGTGTCACGTTAACTGTTCCTTCGCATTAATGGCTCGTCGCGCGGGAAATTCCGCAGGTTTGGTTGCGTAATTGGAAAGAGTAGCGATGCGTAATGCGTTGGGCCTGATGCTGGCCAGTGTAGTTGCCGCGGTCGTGATTGCCGCCGGCGGTTGGTTTTATTATTCCTCCCGCGCCGATCAGGGCGCTCCCAAGACAGTTGCCGCCCGTGCCGCCGATCCGTTGCCGGCACCGGCGAAGCTCGCCGCCAAGGATGACGTCCAGACCACGGCTGCGATCGCGGCCAAGCCGGCGGCTCCCGCTCCGGCGCCTGCGCCCGCTCCGGCCATGCCGGTGCAGCAGAAACAGGCCTGCGCCAATCCGAACGCGCTCGGCGTTGCCCGCGTGGTCGAGATCGACACCACAGGTGGCCCGGGCTTCGGCTTCGAGCACTTCAAGCAGTTCGACTTCCTCACCGAGAAGGAGGTCGTGCTGACCTTCGACGACGGTCCGTGGCCGGTCAACACGCCCGCCGTGCTGAAGGCGCTCGCGGATGAATGCACCAAGGGCCTGTTCTTCTCGGTCGGCAAGCACGCGACCTACCATCCGGAAATCCTGCGCCAGGTGCTGGCCCAGGGCCACACGGTCGGCACGCACACCTGGTCGCATGTCAATCTGAACAGCAAGAAGATGACGGAGCAACAGGTCAAGGACGAGGTCGAGAAGGGCTTCAGCGCAGTGCGATTCGCGCTCGGCACCAATCCGGCGCCGTTCTTCCGCTTCCCGCAGCTTCAGCACAATCCGGCGATGGTGAGCTATTTCGGCACCCGCAACGTCGCGATGTTCTCGACCGACATCGACTCCTTCGACTTCAGGAAGGGCGCGACGCCGGAGAAGATCGTCGAGACTGTGATGACCAGGCTCGACAAGCTCGGCAAGGGCATCATCCTGATGCACGACTTCCAGAAGCACACCGGCGAAGCCATGCCGGCGCTGCTCGCGCGGCTCAAGGCCGGCGGCTACAAGATCGTGCAGATGAAGGCCAAGACGACCTTCCAGACGCTGCCGGAATACGACGAAGCGCTGCTGAAGGACCTGAAAGTGCCGACCTCGAGCGCACGTCCGATCGGTAGCGTGGTGCAGACGGTCTCGCAGTAATACGTCGACGGCTTCAATACGCGCATGGCCGGGCTTTCGCCCGGCCATTTGCTTTTTGCAGGGAAGCAACGGCTTACCAGTAGATGCCGTGGCGATGCAGCTCGCCGATGATGCGGCGCTCGGTCCATTCGCGCTTGCGCTTCGGCTTCTCCGCCCTTGCGGTCTTGGCGGGCCTGGTCGTCGCGACAGGCGCCGCGGCCGTCGTTGGCGTGGTGACGGCAGGGGCCGTCGCCGCAACGGGTGCAGGCGCCGACACTGCCGGCGGACGGTCGACATATTTCGGAGCTTCCGCGGCCGGCGCGACGTCGCTGATTTGCGTCGGGGGAACGGCGGTCGTCGCGGCTTGCGAAGCGGCGGGCTGCCCGGCCATTCCAGACAGCGACAGGCTGCGGTCGCCCGCATGGGCAGATGCGGAGGCCACGACCATGGCGGCAACCAGAATGATCTTGCGCATGTGAAATCTCCCCGTGTTTGCGTACCCGGGACAATACGGGAGTCGCCTCCCGGCTGATGTGATCAACCTCACAAGGACCTCAGATCGATTCGAACCCACCACGCCGCGATCAGCACCCGCGGCGATAGACCTGCAGCGTCACGTCCGGAAAGGTCTGGGTTTCGATCGAGCAGAAGCCTTTTTCCGTGTTCAGGCGGGCGATGAGCTCGTCGCCGACGCGCGGCCCGACCAGCGTGTGTGGGATCGAACTCGAAAGCACGAGGATCTCCGACTGCAACAGCGCATCGCCCGTCGCCTGCGCGGTCCGGTGATACAGCTCGTTGCGAATGACGAGATTCGTCTTCGCCTGCGCGGCATAGAGCTGGATCGTCGCCGACGTCACCGGATAAGGGCTCGAAAAGCCGACAGTGAGCGGGCCGGGCTTCTCCGGCTTGATGTCGCGCAGCAGCGACCAGAGCCGCTCAGTTGCAAGGCGAATGCTTTCCTGCTGCTGCGCGCTCAGCGGCGTCGCCGTGCTGATCTCGCCGATGACGACGTGCCAGACGAACAGCTGGGCGACGAGGGCAAGCGCCAGCACCCGAACGGCTGTGAGCATGTAGATGCGGACACCGCTCCCGAGACCGAAGCGGGTGAGGAGGGCCTCAATGAGCACCAGGCTGGTGCAGCCGTTGAGGACCATCGCAACGATGAAGACGCCATAGAACATCGCGCCGAAATAATAGGTCTTGAGCTCCGCGACGGACGGAATGGCATAGGCGATCAGCACGGCGGCGAGCAGGACGACGGCATCCAGCAGCGCGGCTTTGCCGTGAACGGCCGCCAGCACGAGACGCAGCAGCATCAGGCCGAGCCCGATGGCGAACCAGTAGTGCAGGCCGAACTGTCCCTCTCCGCCAACTGAGAAGCGCAGCAATCCGGCCCAGAAACTTTCGCCAGTCGTCCAGAGATCGCGCTGGCCGACGAACACAGTGAGGATGTAGGTGACGGTCTCGACAAGGGCCGGTCCGATCAGCGCGGCCGTGGTCGCGATCAACGGCAGCACGAACCACAGGAGCGCGCCGACCGCTCTGCGAATCGAGATCCGCAATCCGCCGGCTTCGATGCAATCGACGAACAGCCGGATCGCAAAGGCGCCGCCGAACAAGGCGAGCACGGCAAAGAATGAAGTCGGCTTGATGCTGACGGCGAGCCCGCAGCCGACGCCGAGAGCGGCCAGAGCACGCGCACTGCGATCGAGCACGCTGCGGTGAACGATGGCGCCCGCGGCAAGGCCGATGGCAAGACCCGAGGGCAGGTCCGGACGCGCTTCGGTCACCGTATGCCACAGCACCGGCACGCACAGCACCGCAATCAGACACGCCGCGATCTCGAGCACAGGCCGGCGCCAGACCAGCCAGACGATTCCGAGTAGGAATGCAAAGACGATCACCGCGTGGACGAGATAGGGGCCGATGAAGCTGCCGGGAAAAAGCCCGAGGCCGATCACCGCGACCAGCGTCGAGAATGGCGCGTGGTCATGCAACAAGCTCCACGCGCTGGCGAAGATGCTTTGTTCGCTTGCAGCATTCATCCACCTGACGGCGTCGAGGAAATAGGAGACGTCGTCATAGAGCGGAGGAACGGACAGCCGGCTGTGCAGGCGTGAGGCCTCGAGCGATCGCGTGGCAACGATGGCGGTGATGCCTGCGGCGAGAATGACGAGAAAGGAGATCCGCAGCCAAGCGCTCTGATTCGTCGTCCCGACCCTGTTCTCCGTCGCCACCACTTGCCCCGTCACGCGCATTTCATCGGCGGCGCATCGTAGTGGCACAAGCGCGAAGCGCAACGCGCACCGGCTTCACTAGGCAAGATGACGATCGGACGAATGGGGGCGTTGGTGCCGCAAGAGGGATTCGAACCCCCGACCCCGTCATTACGAATGACGTGCTCTACCGACTGAGCTATTGCGGCGAACCCTGCCGGGACTTGGGCAATGCCGGTCCCGATACGCGCGCTCCTGATATCGGGCATGGCCCGAATTGGCAAGAACAAGCGGGAGGCGAAATGGGCCTCACGCGCCCCAGCGGGACCAGAATCCGCGCCAGCCGCCGGCCTGGGCCTTCGCATCGGCCTTGGACGTGCCGATTTGTTCCGTAAATTCATCACTCGGACCCTCGTCATCGATCCCGGGATCGTCCGGCGCGCGGACGATCGGGATGACGGCCGGGATCGGGCCGGGAGCAGGCTTGCCGAGGTCGGCACGGGTCCGGAACACCGGCGTTGCCGCCGCCGGCGATGATTCGGCCGCCTCCGGGCCCGGCTTGACCGGCTCCGCGGGTGTAGCCGGCGGCTCTTCCTTGACGGTCTCCGCGGCGGTTTCCTTGACCGTCTCTTTGGCCTCAGGAGGCGAATTGTCCTGTGCGGCCGGCACCGGAGCGGGCGCCGTCACGACCGGTTCCACGACACCTTCGCTCGGGGCCGCGGTCACCCGCTTCGGCGGCGGCGCCGCCAGCATGGCTTCCTCGAAGGCCGACGATTCGATCGTGGTCCCCTTGTCGGAAGGCAGACTTGCGACCGGCGTCTGCCACTGGAAGGCGTCGAGGCGGCCGGTGACCGGGGAGACCGGACGCCAGCGGTCGCTGACATAGCCGTCCGCGGTCCAGACCGGATCGTGGCGGGCGCGCACCGCGCGCAGGGTCCAGGCCCGGGCGCGGCCGCCGTCGCCATGCTCGGTGCGTTCGATCTCGGCCATCAGCAACGCGACGCGCTGGGTCGGATCGTTGACGTAAGGCGCCAGCACCGCGCGCGCACGGGCGAACTCGGAGGCATCGATCGCGGCGCGCGCGATCGCGAGCTGGCCCTCGACATGGCCGGGCTTGTCGGCAGCCGTCTTGGCCGCGAGCGTCTCGACCCGCTGCAAGCGTTGCCGCGCAGAATCGCCGAGCTTCACATGCGCATAGGCGTCGGCAAGATCCGGATGCGGATTGGCGAGCCACGCAGCTTCGACCAGCTTCATGGCACGGCGCACCTGATGCGCCTCGCTTTCGAACTTTGCGGCCAGCACCGCGGCCGGCACCAGGGTCGGCGCCAGCTTGATCGCCTCCATCACGCTCTCGCGCGCGACGTCGCGGTCCATCGTCGCCAATTCGAGCGCGCGCGCCGTGAGCAGCACGCCGCGCTGCCGGCGATAGGCCGCCTTGTCGATCAGGCCCGCGGACAGATTCGAATCGAGGATCGCCAGCGCACCGCTCCAATCGCCGCGCGCACAGCGGAAGCCGAGCACCGCATGCGAGGCCCAGGTGGAGGACGGCGATAGCTTGATCGCCTCCTCCGCGATCATCACGGCGCCGACCGCGTCGTCGGCGCGCTGCGCCTCGATGAACAGGCCGCGCAGGCCGAGCAGCCGCGTATCCTCACGCTCGGCCATGACGCGGAAGACACGCTGGGCCTCGTCACGATTGCCTTCGAGCTGGGCCGACTGCGCGTGCAGCAGCAACGCGAGCGGATCGTTCGGCGCATGCCGGCGCGCCGCTTCCGTGTGCCGGCGGGCGAGCGCGGTATCGCCATGACCGATCGCGAGCAGGCCGTGGGTGATGGCGTGGCGGCCACGGGCGTGACGCTTCTCGTGACGACGACGGCGCATGCGCCCAGGCAGTCGCCACGTCGCGGTCAGGGCGCTCCAGAGCAAAACGATCGCCACCGCAAACAGGCCGAGAAGGAGCACGAACACCGGAATGGTCGGCGAGGCTCGCCAGCCGCCCCAGGTCATCACGACTTCGCCGGGCTGGTCGGCAACCCAGGCCGCGCCGGCCGCCGCCAGCGCAATCAAAACGAGGAAGAGGACGATGCGAAGCATGACGATCCCTATACGCGCTGATTGTTGCGCGAACCTTTATTGAGCGGGCTTAACGAGATCCGCCATGGCATCGTCGGCGAATTTGCGCGATGCCGCGAGCGCGGCGTCGCGGGCATCGGCCTTGTCGAGCCAGGCCTGCGCCGGCGCACGATCGGCCTCGGGCAGGGTCTTCAGCTCGCGCCGCGCCTCGGTAAAATCGTTACGAAGCGCGAAAGCCGTCACTCGTGCGACGATAGCGCCGCGATCGTTGCCGACCCCGTCGGTGCGCTCGATGCGGACGAGCTTTGACGCCCCCGCCTGGAGCCGCTCGACGATGCCGGCATTCGCAGCTGGGGTTTCCGGCGGCGGTGCCAGTTTCGGCACGATGGTGAGCAGCTCGCGGCTCAGCGCGACCGGCGTCGGAATGCCTGACGATGCAAAGGTGTCGAGCGGCTTCAACAATTCGGCCTTGGCGGCGAGCGAGCGCGCCGCGGATAGCTGCGACTGATAGGGATCGCCATGGCGAACGGCGACGTCGAGCAGAGACGCCGCCACCACATGGCGCAGCGGCTTGTCGTCCATCGTCCTGGCGTCGGCGATCTTCTCGCCCTGCTGCGCGAGCTCGGCGCGTTCGGACTTGCTGGCGCGCTCGAGCTGCGCGACCCGGTTGGCGAGATCGGAAGATGCCGCGGTATCGCGCGGCGCGGGCTGCGCGCGCAGACTGGCGATGTCGCCGCGCAAGGCGCCAACGGATTTTTCCAGCGCGTCGATCCGCGCCACCATGGCCGGATCGGCTGCGGGCTTGGCGGCCTTCGCTTCGACTGCGGCAACGCGGCCGCTCAGCGCATCGACCGTCGCACTCGTCACTTGCGGCGCGGCCGGCGGCGCCTGCACCGCGGGCCAGCCCAGCATCCAGCCGACTCCGATCACGATGGCTGCTGCGACGGCGCCAGAGAACGGCGCGATGACCCAGGGAGAAATTGGCGGCGACGCGACGGCAGCCTGCGCTTCGACGGGCTCGGGCTGCGGCTCGGGTTTGGCCTCTTCAACCTTGGCCTCTTCGACCGCAGCCTGCTCATGCGCGGCCTGCTCGGCCGCCGGCTGAGCCTCCGGTTCGGCGGCCGTCTCCTGCGGCTGGGTGGAGACTTCTGTCGCCTCGAGATCGATGGTGGGCGGGGTGCGCTTGGCACGGCCGGACTCGGGGGCCATTCCCAAGTCTTCAGGCTTGCCCGCGTCTTGAGGCTTGCCTGCGTCTTCAGGCTTGTCGTCGGCCATCGTGACGGTTCCTCACACTTCCATACCCAAAACGGACCCGATTGCGTCGGATTCGGCCCGACCTCTTACGCCAAACGGGTACGCAAAGCACGCTCCAAGGTGTCAAATAAGGCATTTTCGTCCGGCGTCGCGGCCACCAGAACCTGCGACGCGCCGGCATCGCGCAGCACGCTGGCGACCGTCTCGGACAGGCAGCATTGCGGAATCGCCAGTGCCGAGATTTCAACGCCTTCGTCTCGTGCCGCTTCCAGGAACGCACGTGCGCTGCGCCGGGAGTAGTGCAGCACCGCCTCGACCCCGTGGGCCGCAAAACCCTCGCAGACCTCGCGCGGCAGATGCTTGATCGGCGCCATGCGATAGGTGGTCTGCGTGACCACGCCAAAACCCTCCGCGCTAAGATCGCCGCCGAGATCGCGCGACAGATCGGCGCCGGCGAGATAAAGCAGCGTGCTTTTCTTCTTCAGCAGCTTGTCGCGCGCGCTCTGCACCACCTTGTCGCGCAACGCCGCGGCATCGCCGCCGGCCACGATCACCTCGTTGAAGCCGACCTCGCGTGCCACGGCAGCCGTGTGCTCGCCGACCGCAAACAGCGGCAGCTCCAGGAGGCCAAGGTCCCGCAATTGCGGCGCGACGGCACGGATCGCATTGGCCGACGTGACGATGATCGCGCCGTAGCCCGCCTCGCTCTCGTCGTGAAAGGCGATCGGCTCGAACTTGAGCACCGGCGCGAGCAGCACCACATGACCCCGCGCGCGCAAATTTTCCGCCGTCGCCTCATTGTCGGGATGCGGCCGTGTGACAAGAATGGACATCGCTGGTGTTCCCGGGGGCACGTGAGCATTGACGGGGGGCGGTTACGCGTGGCGATTGCGCAAGCCGACCCCGGAATGCTACCGCGTTACCAGAACTCTGCTTTACGGATGAGCGCAAGGCCGCAAATTGGATAACGATTCGCCAATGCTGGTGCTGGGCATCGAAACCACCTGCGACGAGACCGCCGCGGCCGTGATCGAGCGCGCGCCCGACGGCAGCGGAAGGATCCTGTCCAATATCGTGCGGTCGCAGGTCGAGGAGCATGCCCGTTTCGGCGGCGTGGTGCCGGAGATCGCCGCACGCGCGCATGTCGACCTGCTCGACGGTATCATCGACCGAGCCATGCACGAGGCCGGCATCGGCTTCGCCCAGCTCGACGGCGTTGCGGCCGCCGCGGGACCGGGACTGATCGGCGGCGTCATCGTCGGCCTCACCACCGCGAAGGCGATCGCGATGGTGCACGACACACCGCTGGTCGCGGTGAACCATCTCGAAGCGCATGCGCTGACGCCGCGGCTCACCGACGCCATCGAATTCCCCTACTGCCTGTTCCTTGCCTCGGGCGGCCATACCCAGATCGTCGCGGTCATCGGCGTCGGCCAATATGTGCGGCTCGGCACCACCGTCGACGACGCCATCGGCGAAGCCTTCGACAAGGTCGCGAAGATGCTGGGCCTGCCCTATCCGGGCGGACCGCAGGTCGAGCGCGCCGCGGCAAACGGCGATGCCACGCGCTTTGCCTTCCCGCGACCGATGCAAGGACGCCCCGATGCCAACTTCTCGCTGTCGGGATTGAAGACGGCGGTGCGCACCGAGGCGAGCCGGTTAACTGAGATCACCCCGCAGGACGTGAGCGATCTCTGCGCGAGCTTCCAGGCCGCGGTGCTGGACTCGACCGCAGACCGTCTCAACGTCGGTTTGAGACTTTTTCGCGAGCGGTTCGGTGCGCCGCATGCCCTGGTGGCGGCCGGCGGCGTCGCGGCCAATCATGCGATCCGCGGCGCCCTGGATGGCGTCGCACGAGAGGCAGACACGCGGTTGATCATGCCGCCGCCCGCGCTCTGCACCGACAATGGCGCGATGATCGCCTGGGCCGGCGCCGAACGCCTTGCGCTCGGCATGACCGACACGATGGAAGCCCAACCCCGCGCGCGCTGGCTGCTCGACGCCAACGCGACGGCGCCGGCGGGTTACGGCAAGACGCGGGCGGGTTACTAGCAATGGCTGCGTTCCAATGCGTCACGGTGATCGGTGCGGGCGCCTGGGGTACGGCGCTGGCAACGGTGGCGGCGCGGGCCGGCCGGAACGTGACGCTGTGGGCGCGCAATGCCGAGCATGCGACGCGCATCGCTTCGACCCGCGAGAATCCGCGGCTGCCCGGCGTGCAGCTGGCGCCGGAGATCGTCGTCACGCACGAGCTCGCGGAAGCTGCGCGCGCCGACATGGTTTTGATCGTGACGCCGGCGCAGCATCTGCGTGGCGCCGTCAACATGCTCGCCTCGCATCTGGCAAAGCCGGTGCCGATCGTCGCTTGTGCCAAGGGCATCGAGCACGGCACGCATAAATTCATGACCGAAGTGATCGCCGAGGCCGCGCCGCACGCGCAGCCGGCGATCCTGTCCGGCCCGAGCTTCGCCGACGACGTGGCGCGCGGCTTGCCGACGGCAGTGACGCTGGCGGCGAAGGACGAGGCCCTGGCGAGCGCGCTGGTGCAGGCGCTCGGTTCGCCAACGTTCCGACCCTATCGCTCCACCGACATCCGCGGCGTCGAGATCGGCGGCGCGGCCAAGAACGTGCTGGCGATCGCCGCCGGTATCGTGGTTGGCCGCAACCTCGGTGCTTCCGCGCTTGCCGCGCTGACCACGCGCGGCTTCAGCGAGCTGGCACGGCTCGGCCGTGCCTGCGGCGCGCGCACGGAAACGCTCTCGGGCCTCTCCGGCCTCGGCGATCTGCTGCTGAGCTGCTCGACCGCGCAATCGCGAAACTTCGCGCTCGGTATCGCACTCGGTCGCGGCGAAACCGCGCCGGCCGGCAAGCTTGCGGAAGGTGCATTCACCGCGCCGGTGCTGGTCGAGCTCGCGGCGGCGCGGCACGTCGACATGCCGGTCTCGCAGGCGGTGGCCGCCATCCTCGACGACAGGTTGACCGTCGACGCTGCGATCGAAGGATTGCTGACACGGCCGTTCAAGGCCGAAGAATAGCGGCCGCCCAGCGCCGCAGGTCGCACTTCACGGCTCGTGCACGCTGGTTTAGCCTAGCGGCACACCGCAGGATCCCGGTCCAACAATAACGAAACGGATCCAGGGGAAGAACGCATGCGCAAACCGCATCGCGCGATCGTTTCGATCGCCATCACCGCACTCGCCGCCATCGCTTTACCCACCGCCGCCTACACCCAGGCCGCGATCTCCTATGACGAGCTCGCCAAGAGTGAGGCGGCGTCCAATGCCGAGAACGGCAAGCGGATCGCGCCCCTCAAGTCGATCGGCAATCCGTCCAATGACGTCAGCTCCGACATGCAGGCCATGATCGGCGCGCCGTTTCCGCCGCATTTCAATGCGGACCCGAAGACCCCGGCGGAATGGAAGGATCTGATCGACCGCCGCGCAAAACTGTCGATCGCCAATGTTCCCACGATGAAGGAGAAGCTCGGCGTCAAGGTGGAGGAGACGAAGATCGCCGGCGTGCATTGCTTCATCGTCACGCCGAACAGGATCGCGCCCGAGAACCGCCGGCGCCTTCTGGTCCACGTCCATGGCGGCGGCTATGTGTTCGGGCCCGGCGAGGCCGCGTTGCCCGAAGCGATCATGATGGCGGGCTTTGGTGGCTTCAAGGTGATCTCGGTCGATTACCGCATGCCGCCCGACTTCCCCTATCCCGCCGCGATGGACGACGCGATGGCGGTCTGGAAGGACGTCACCAAGACGCACGATGCACGCCGGATGGCGATCTTCGGCACGTCGACCGGCGGCGCGATGACGCTGGCGATGGTGCTGCGGGCGAAGGACGAGAAGCTGCCGAAGCCCGCTGCGATCGCGCCGGGCACGCCGTGGTCCGACATCGACAAGGTCGGCGACACCTATGCCAGCAATGAGTGGGTCGACAATGTGCTGGTGACCTGGGACGGCTGGCTCGGCCGCGCCGCAAAGCTCTACGCCAATGGCACGGACCTGAAAAATCCCTACATCTCGCCGATCTACGGCGACCTCAGGGGTTTCCCGCCCACCATCCTGACATCGGGCACGCGCGATCTGTTCCTCAGCAACACGGTTCGCACGCATCGCAAACTGCGCCGCGCCGGCGTGGTCGCTGATCTCAACATCTACGAAGGCCAGTCGCACGCGCAGTACCAGTTCAACATCAATGCGCCGGAGACGAAGGAAGCTTTCACCGATATCGCAAGGTTCTTCGATCGATATCTGAAGGAATGAGCGCTGCGAGGGGATATCGGATGCCCACGCTTGTCGCGGGCATCCGCGTCCCTGTATTGTCGCGGCGCAAATCCGAGAATGGGGCAAGTTGCGATGAACTACTGGCTGGTGAAATCCGAGCCGTCGGTGTGGTCCTGGGACCAGCAGGTGGCGAAGGGCGCCAAGGGCGAAGCCTGGACCGGCGTGCGCAATTACACGGCGCGCCAGAACCTCGTGGCCATGAAGAAGGGCGACAAGGCGTTCTTCTATCATTCCAACGAGGGCAAGGAGATCGTCGGCATCGCGGAAGTCGTCAAGGAGGCCTATCCCGATCCCACCGACAAGACCGAGAAATTCGTTTGCGTCGACATCAAGGCCGACAAGCCGCTGAAGACACCGGTGACGATGGCCGCGATCAAGGCCGAGAAGAAGCTCGCCGACATGGCGCTGGTGAAATATTCGCGCCTGTCGGTGCAGCCGGTAACCGCCGAGGAGTGGAAGCTCGTATGCAAGATGGGCGGGATGTAGCTAGCGCCGTAGCCCGGCTTGCGTCTCCGGTAGTGCGAACACCTCGCACGGCGCCGCAATGCCGCGCAGCGCATGCGATCCGAGCCCAATCAGCGGCATTTCCGTCTCCGCTGCGAGCGCGCCCGACACCAGCACGGTCCTTCGAAGCGGCTTGCACAGTCCCTCGAGCCGGCTGGCGAGATTGACGGCAGGACCGATCGCCGTGAAATCGAGCCGGTTGGCGGCGCCGATATTGCCCCACAGTATCTCGCCGAGATGAAGGGCGGCACCGAATGCGAGCGGCGGCAACCCCTGGGCGCGGCGCTCGGCGTTGAGATACGCCATGCCGGCTTCGGCTGCGCCGGCCGCACGCAGAGCCGCCTCGCAGGCGCGGCGCGGTGACGGCTCGACCACCGGAAAGATCGCGAGCACGCCGTCACCGATGAATTTCAGCACCTCACCGCCGAAAGCGTGAACGGCACCGGCAATGCGATCAAACCAGGCATCGAGCGCCGCGATGACGTCTGCGGGCGGACTGGTTTCCGACAGGGGCGTGAAATTGCGCAAATCCGCATAGAGCAATGCGGCCTGAATCGTCTCGCCAAGATCGCGCCGCAGCGGTGCCGCCAGCACCCGCTCCGCGCTCCGCTTGCCGAGATAGGCATCTAACGTCGCACGCAACGTGGCCCGCGCCGCGAGCACAGCGAGGGGCGTTGCGGCGAAGCGCGCGGCCTCGCGCAATTGCTCGATTTCGTCTGCGGTGAACGGACGCGGCCCGATCCAGCCAAGCAACGGCCCGTCGGGCCGTCCGACGACATCTTCGTGCATCTCGCCGCCGGGGAAGTCGCGCAGCCAGCGGCGACCGGCGTCGTCGGGCAGGTCCGGTACCAGTCCGCCCGGTGCAAAGCCGAGCGCTTCGATCACCCGGCCGTTTTCCGCGCGCCACAACCAGGTCCGCTTCGCGATCAGCGGATGCGGCACCTCCAGCGTCAGGCTGCCCGCCGCCAGCGGCACGCCGTCGGCGACCAGATGCGCGCCGAGTTCCGCGAGCAAGCGGTCGGCTCCGGAGCTATCCGAGGCGGCATCGACGAGCCAGGCGAGGGTCGGGGAGAGTTGCATGGCCCGATGATGACGAAGGTGGACCGTCTTTGTCACGGGCAATCCTTGACGGCCCGCTTCGGCGCCGCCATGTCCCAGTGTCAGCCCAGGGATGATCGCCGATGACCGAGCCGTTCGTAGTGCGACGCGAGACCCAGATCGCAGCCCCGCGCGCCACCGTCTTCGCCTATTTGACCGATCCCGAGAAGATCCTGAGCTGGATGGGCTCGGACGCAACCACCGAACCACATCCCGGCGGGCTCTATCTGCTGAAGGGCGTCGGCCCCCGCGGCGGCGTCGCCCGCGGCGCGTTCCGCGAGGTCGTGCCGGTGCACCGTCTGGCCTACACGTTCGGCTGGGAGGGCGGCCAGGAAGTGCCACCCGGCTCGAGCCTGATCGAGATCGACCTGATCGAGCGCGACGGCGGCACGCTGCTGCGCATGACCCATAGCGGGCTGCCGACCGAAGAACAGGCCGCCGCGCACGCGAAGGGGTGGACGCATTATCTGGAGCGGCTCACCAGCGCGGCCGCGGGCAGCGATCCCGGTCCGGATAAGGGCGTTTCAGACTAGCGACGGCGCGCGGATCAAACCGCTGCGGTCGCCACCACCTGCTGCAAGAGCTGCTCGCGCCTAGCCTGCGAACGCTGGCCCTTCATGGTCGCGGCGAAGCGCTCGAGGATGCCGTCCTCGAAGGCGGTGACGATGGTGTCGTGGACGTAGCTCTTGCGGCAGATCGCCGGCGTGTTGGAGAGCTTGTCGGCGGCGGCGCGGATCGCGTCCAGCACCTGCTTCTTGCGGCCGCGCTGGCTGGTCGCGGGCGTGATCCGCGACAGCGATTCCACGACGACGGCAGAGGCCATCAGCGTGCGAAAATCCTTCAGCGATATCTTGATGCCGGCGATCTCGCGCAGGAAGGCGTTGACCTGTGTGGTGCTGACCGCACGCACGATGCCGTTGGCATCGCGATACTGGAACATGCGCTTGCCGGGAACGCCGTTCAAAATGCCGATGGCACGCACCAGCTTGGCTGCGTCGCATTCCTTGCGCACCGCCTTGCCGCCCTTCGCCTTGAAGGTCAGCACGAAGCAATCGTCTTCCAGCGTCACGTTCGACTTCAGCAGTGTGGTCGCGCCGCGGGTGCCGTTGAGGCGCGCGTAGGATTCATTGCCGGGACGGATCGCGGTGCGCGCGATCAGCTCGATCACGGCCGAGAGCGCGAATTCACGCGTCGGCTCGTCGCCTGACAGGAACGCCGAGACCTTGCGCCGAATCTTCGGCAGCGCGCCGACGAGCTTCTCCAGGCGATGCGCCTTGCGGTGCTCGCGGACCTTCTCCCAGTCGGCGTGATAGCGATATTGCAGCCGGCCCGCGGCATCGCGTCCCACCGCCTGGAGATGCGAGCTCGGATCAGCCGAGTAGCGGACCTCGCGATAGGCCGGCGGCACCGCCATGGCGTGCAGGCGGCGGATGGTGCGGGCGTCGCGGATATGGGCGCCGTTGGGGCGGACGAATGAATAGCCCTTGCCGCGCCGGATGCGGCGGATGGTCAGCTCGTTCTGGTCGCCGAGCCGCAGGCCAAGCTCCTTGGCCAGGTCCTCGACCGCGGCCGGGGAAGCTGAATCAAAGACCTTTTTCGGGCTGGGACGGGTGGAACTGGCCGGTTTCGGCCACTGTCCGAGGGCTTTGGCCAGTGCAACGGCTGCAGGATCGGCTGAAGCGGGCCGCATCGTCCCGAGATTCTGCTGATCCATCATAGTGTTAAGCCTTGGCCCTGTTTGTTACCGTTCAATGCCGCTGTTCTGATTTTTGTTCCTTGAGGTCTCTTTGGACCCGGGTTGGCCATTTAGGGTGTTCCGAACCGCATTGCGAGTCCCGAATCAGTGAGAGGCGGTTTCTAAATACCACCTGCGACGCATGGGCGCCCTGCACCGGCCTATTCCCGAGATTTGGGTAAAGACCCAAAAGCCGCGCCTTCCGCTGTTTCAGATCTGCGACAGTTGCTCCCGATGGCCTTGATCCGCCGCATGGCCGGCCGCTCGCCGAAGGTCCAGCTTGTGCTCCTTGTCGGGGCCGGTTAGCCCGACGCATAATCGGTTCAACGATGAAGTCGGCTTGCCAGTTGCATGCACTCGGCCTGCCGCGTGTGGAGGGAAACCATGTCCGAGAAGATCTACGACGTCCCGGCGGAGTGGGCGAAGCGCGCCTGGGTCGACCAGGCCAAGTACCAGGAAATGTACGCCCGCTCGATCTCGGACCCGAACGCGTTCTGGGCGGAGCAGGCCAAGCGCATCGACTGGATGAAGGCGCCGACGAAGATCGAGAACGTCTCCTTCGCGCCCGGCAACATCTCGATCAAATGGTTCGAGGATGGCGTCCTCAACGTCGCCCATAACTGCATCGACCGGCATCTCGCCAAGCGAGCCAACCAGACCGCGATCATCTGGGAAGGCGACGATCCCTCGCAGTCGAAGCACATCACCTATCAGGAGCTGCACGACGAGGTCTGCCGGATGGCCAACATCCTGCGCACCCGCAACGTCAAGAAGGGCGACCGCGTCACCATCTATCTGCCGATGATTCCGGAGGCGGCCTACGCGATGCTGGCCTGCGCACGGATCGGCGCGATCCACTCCGTGGTGTTCGCCGGCTTCTCGCCCGACAGCCTCGCCCAGCGCATCAACGATTGCCAATCGAAGTTGATCATCACCGCGGACGAAGGCCTGCGCGGCGGCAAGAAGGTGCCGCTGAAGGCCAATGTCGACACGGCGCTCACTAAAGCCGACGGCGTCGACTGGGTCGTCGTGGTCAAGCGCACCGGCGGCAAGGTCGACATGAATCCGACGCGCGACCTCTGGTATCACGAAGCGGCGGCGATGGTGACGACGGAATGCCCGGTCGAGCACGTGCACGCCGAGGATCCGCTGTTCATCCTCTACACCTCGGGCTCGACCGGCCAGCCCAAGGGCGTGCTGCATACGTCGGGCGGCTATCTCGTGTTCGCCTCGATGACGCATCAATACGTCTTCGACTATCACGACGGCGACATCTACTGGTGCACCGCCGACGTCGGCTGGGTCACAGGCCACAGCTACATCCTCTACGGACCGCTGGCGAACGGCGCGACCACGCTGATGTTCGAGGGTGTGCCGAATTATCCGGACAATTCGCGATTCTGGAGCGTCATCGACAAGCACAAGGTCAACATCTTCTACACCGCGCCGACCGCAATCCGCGCGCTGATGCAAGCCGGCGACGAGCCCGTGAAGAAGACCTCGCGCACGAGTCTGCGCCTGCTCGGCTCGGTCGGCGAGCCGATCAATCCCGAGGCCTGGGAGTGGTATCACCGCGTCGTCGGCGACGACCGCTGCCCGATCGTCGACACCTGGTGGCAGACCGAGACCGGCGGCATCCTGATCACACCGCTGCCGGGCGCGACCAAGCTGAAACCGGGCTCGGCGACGCAACCGTTCTTCGGCGTGGTGCCCGAGATCGTCGACGCCGACGGCAAGGTGCTGGACGGCGAGACATCAGGCAATCTGTGCCTGACCCGGTCATGGCCGGGCCAGATGCGCACGGTCTATGGCGACCACGCCCGCTTCGAGCAGACCTATTTCTCGACCTACAAGGGCAAGTATTTTACGGGCGACGGCTGCCGCCGCGATGCCGACGGCTATTACTGGATCACCGGCCGCGTCGACGACGTCATCAACGTTTCCGGCCACCGCATGGGCACCGCGGAAGTCGAGAGCGCGCTGGTGGCGCATGAGAAGGTGTCGGAGGCCGCCGTCGTCGGTTTCCCGCACGACATCAAGGGCCAGGGCATCTACGCCTATGTCACCCTGATGGCCGGCGTCCAGCCGACCGACGATCTGCGCAAGGAGCTCGTCACCTGGGTGCGCAAGGAGATCGGCCCGATCGCCTCGCCCGACCAGATCCAGTTCGCGCCGGGCCTGCCCAAGACCCGCTCCGGCAAGATCATGCGCCGCATCCTGCGCAAGATCGCCGAGGACGAACCGGGCAGCCTCGGCGACACCTCGACGCTCGCCGATCCGGCCGTAGTCGACGACCTCGTCAAGAACCGGCAGAACAAGAAGTCGGCGTAAGAACGCTCTCGTGCCCCGGGCGCAGCGCAACGCTTCTTGAGCGGTGCGCTGCAGAACTGGGGCCCATCCATCGGCGAAGAAAGAGCTGAGGCCCGGCTCTGCGCCGCAGCGCAAGAGCGCTGTAGCGCGTCCGGGACACGAGATTGCCTTCGCGCGCCAGCGCCCCCAAAACAACAGCCGTTCACACCCTCACGCGCTTGTCAGCGCGCGTGCGCGCACGGCCGCATCTTTCCGGCCGAGTGTTGTTTTCTTGTCATTTACTTTATTTCGAACATTTCCTTTGTTCCCCCTGCTGGCGGGCCCTTGGCGGCCGCGCGTGGAAACCATCCGGTTAACGGGCGCGATTAAGAATCTCCGGGCACGCAGGCGATTGCCGCTTTCTGCGTAATTTTTGGACGATCCGTTCGAGCAGGGGGAAATGATGTCGATGAGGATTGCTGTGGCGCTCGCCGCCACCATCGGGGCTGGGGTCTTGATGTCGACGGCAGCCGAGGCACGGCCGGAAATGGTGGGGACGCATTTAGCCGACTATTCGCCGGGCACCATCGTGGTCAGAACCAGCGAGCGGCGGCTCTATCTCATCATCGGTAACGGCCAAGCCGTGCGTTACCCGGTCGGCGTCGGCAAGTCCGGCAAGCAATGGGCTGGCACCACGCGCATCGAGGGCAAATATCGCAACCCGGCCTGGTCGCCGCCAGCCGAAGTGAAGCGCGACAAGCCGAGCATCCCCGACGTCATTCCGGGCGGCTCGCCGCGCAACCCGATGGGCGTTGCGGCAATGACGCTGTCCGGCGGCGAATATGCGATCCACGGCACCAATGTGCCCGGCTCGATCGGCGGCTTCGTCTCCTATGGCTGCATCCGCATGCTCAACGACGACATCACCGATCTCTACAGTCGCGTCTCCGTCGGCACGACGGTGGTCGTGACGCGCTGATCGCCGGATCAAGGCCACACGAAGAGCCGCGTCCTTCGACGCGGCTTTTTTGTTACCAGAAGCGCCAGCCGCGCGCGCACCAGCCGTCGCGGTGGCCGCCATTGTAGCTCCGCGCGTAGCCACCCGCGAGCAACGCCGCCGAGACGTTGGCGGTGCGTTTGGTCGCAACGTCGGCGAGAACGCGGCCGTATTTGTCGGGACCAAGGTTGGTGATCGTCACGCCGCCCTGGCCGAGCAGATCGCGCAACGCACGGGCCGCAGCTTCGGCCTTGTCCAGCTCCTCCTGGCAGGACGCCTTCAGTTCGGGTGCATCGATGCCGCGCAGGCGAACGCGCACGACGAGATCGCGGCCGTCGCTCTGACGGAGGCGCGCGAGAAAGGTGTCGCCGTCAATGGTGCGAATGACGTCGACCGGTTCGCGACTGTCGGGATGGCCGGCCTTCTGGAGAACGATCTCGGCGTCCCGCATGCGGTCGCCATCCGCCCGCGGTACGGGCCAGTTCGTTCCGTGGCGGAAGATGAGCACGACCGCCACCACGATGCCGACCACGAACATCCACGGCAACAATCCGGAGACGCGACGGCCGAACGGCGAGCCGCCGAACCGCGGCCGATAGGCATTGGGGCGATCGTGGAAAGGCATCGGGTCACGCTAGGACTGAGTCGGGGAAACCGGCAAGGCGCGATCGCGGCGCCGCCGCCCGGATCGTTCCCGCCGGAAAATCTCACCTATGCAAGGCACGCTGTTCCAAACGCTCTCCATCCGATACCTCCTGTAGTTGTACGGAGATTGATATTCACCCGCCGTTTAGTATTAAGGGCGAGTACTCGGTATGCGTGTGGGGGAGCGGCAAGCATGGCATCGTTCAAGTTTCGCATCGGTACAAAGCTGGGATTAACCGCGAGTGCGGGGGTTCTTCTCGTCGGCGGCATGCTGGCCAATCAGCTCGTCAGGAACGGGCAGATCGCGGAACTGAGCGAGCTGGTGGTCATCAACACCGCCAACAAGGCCAATGCCCAGGGCGCCGAGCTCGCAGTGACCCGCGCACGCCTGGCCGTGGCGGAGATCGGATCCGCATCCTCCGCCGACGTGCTCGCCAAACATCTCGAAACATTGCGCGGCTCCATCGCCAATGCCACGACCGAAATAGACGCCGCGTTGAATCGGTCCAAGCGCGCCGAGGCCAAAGAGCTCTGTCGCGAGGTGAAGACCCTGCTCGAGGCCTCCCTGAAGGCGGGCAGCGATCTCGGCCAAGCCCGTGGCACCGCCATCGCAGAATTCGCCGCGGCCAACCAGATCGAGGACGCCTGGAACAAGGCGATCGAGAAATTGCTCGCATCGCCGGCGCTCGCCGCATCGCAGAGCCGTCTCAGCATCGAGGTCGCGTTGCGCGAAGCCGACTCGTCCTTCAAGGCGGTCAGTGCCGCCGATTGGCATTTCACGGCAACGGGTGACGTCGAGCAGAAAGATCGTATCGGCGGACGTGCCGACGCGATGCTCCGTGTCCTGAAACAGGCGCGCCAATCCGCCGGCGACAAGGATATCGCGGACGGGGTCGACGCGCTGACGGCCCTCGCGGGACGCTTCAAGGCAGCGACCGGCGCTGCCGTGAAGGCGGAGGAGACCAAGACGCGCGTGTTCGAAGAGCGGGTGCTTCCGGCCGCCCGGGAAATCACGACGCGCGTCGACAAGCTGGTCTCCGCCAACAACGAATACATGGCCCTGCGGCAGAACCAGCTCATGGCCGCGCTGCAGCAGGCGACCCAGGTCAGCCTGGCCGTCGGGGTCCTCGTGATCCTGGTCCTGGCCGGCTCGGCGCTGTTTTCGGTGCTGAACATCGCCCGGCCGATCCGTCGCATCGGCGACGTGCTGTTGCAACTCGCCGGCGGCAACAAGGCCGTGGAGATTCCCTATACGGCCCGCGGTGACGAGGTCGGCGACAACGCTCGTGCGGCCCGCACCTTCAGGGACAATCTGATCCGCATCGAGCAGATGGAGGCCGAGCAGAAGGATCAGGAGGCCGCGGCCGCCGCACGGCGCAAGCAGGAGATGATCCGGCTGGCAGGCGCGTTCGAGGACGCAGTCGGCGGCATCATCAATTCGGTTTCGGTCGCCTCGCAGCAGCTCGAATCCGCCGCCGGCACGCTGTCGGGAACGGCAGAAGAGACCGAGCAGCTTTCCGGAATGGTCGCGGCGGCGTCCGAAGAAGCCTCCGCCAACGTCGGTGCCGTGGCATCCGCCGCCGAGGAAATGAGCGCGTCGGTCGTCGAGATCGGCCGCCAGGTCCATGATTCCAGCCGCATCGCCGGCGACGCGGTGAAGCAGGCCGAGCGCACCGACGCCCGGATCAACGAATTGCTCAAGGCCGCCGGCCGTATCGGCGACGTCGTCAAATTGATCACCGCGATCGCGGAGCAGACCAACCTGCTGGCTCTGAATGCCACCATCGAAGCGGCACGCGCCGGCGAGTCCGGCCGCGGGTTTGCGGTGGTTGCCAGCGAGGTCAAGGCACTGGCGGCGCAGACGGCGAAAGCGACCGATGAAATCGGCGCGCAGATCGCCGGCATGCAGACCGCGACGGAAGACTCCGTCGGCGCCATCAAGGAGATCGGCGCGACCATCTCCAGGATTTCGGACATCTCGACGACCATTGCGGCCACCATCGAGGAACAGGGGGCTGCGACGGCCGAGATTGCACGCAACGTCAGCGAAGCCGCCAAGGGAACGGTCGAGGTCGCTGACAAGATTGCCCAGGTCAGTCATGGCGCCAGCGCCACCGGTTCGGCGTCGACGCAAGTGCTCGCATCCGCGCGCTCACTCTCGACCGAGAGTGGCCGCCTCAAGAACGAGGTCGCGAAATTCCTCGACACGGTGCGGGCCGCCTGAGGCCCCGCACGTCCGGCAGCCGGCCTGAGGCCGGCGGCAAGCCAACTTTCTGACGCATCGACAAACCAACGGCTTTGGGAGGCCCCCACGCCGAGCCCCCGCTCGCGCCTGGGTCAAACACGGTAAAAACCAGGGGGATTGAACGATGATCATCAGCATTGTCGGCGGCGGCGCAACCGGCATCACGATCTTGCGTTATCTGGCGGAGCTCGCCGCATCGGAGCGAGACAACGGCGCGATCAGCGGAATTCAGCTCTTCGACAAGTCCGGCTTCGATGGTGGGGTCGCCTATCGCACGCAGAGCGATCGTCATCTGCTCAACATGAAAGCGTCGACGATGTCGATCCGTCCGGGCGACGCGGAGGAGTTTCTGCGCTGGCTTCGGGCCCGCGGCCTCTCGTGCCATCGCGGCAAGCATTTGCCGCGGATGGTCTACAAAGACTACCTCGACTCGGTGCGACTGGCCGCGATCGCGCAATGCCGCAGCGCCGGCGTGCCTGTTCATGTCGAACATGCCGAAATCGTCCGCATGCGATTCTCGCCGGATCGCGATGTGCTGCTGACGACCGACCGCAACATCACGCATATCTCGTCCACGCTGATCCTCTGCACCGGTCACAACGGGCCCGCCGATCATTACGATCTGGCCGGACACCTGAACTACATTCGCGATCCCTACGCCCCATTCGCCTTTGCGGATCGCGGCGACGTCGAGGTCGGCATCCTCGGAAGCGGACTCAGCGCGGTCGACACCGTGGCGGCACTGGCCAAGACCCATCAAGCCGTCAGGATGACCTGCCTCTCCAGAAGCGGCTTGTTTCCCACGGTGCAGCCCGCGACGATTCCCGCGATCGCGACCGACTTCCGCGACGCCCTCGATCGCTATGTGACCAGCCGTGAGCGGATCGAAGCGGATGCTTTTGCCGCCCGCCTTTCCGAGCTGCTGCTGGAGACCACCGGGATTCGTTGCGATCTGTCTTGCCGCAACGTCGGCGGCGATGCGTTGGCCGATCTCGAGCACAACATCGCCCGAGCCGAGACTGGCGAGCCCAACGTCTACTCCTATCTCGTCAGCGTCATCGACGTGATGTGCGGCGCCTGGAGCCGGATGAGCGACGCCGAGAAAATGCGCTTCATGAAAGTCTACAATTCCGGCTGGCTTCGCAACCGTTCGGCGATGCCGCTGGAGAACGCAATCCGTATCCGTGACCTGATGCGGTCGGGCAGGCTATCGGCCCGCGCAAGGCTGCGCGACGTAACCGGCATCGGCAGCCGGTTTCGCGCGATCCTGGGCGACGGCGATCACTACGACGTCGATTACGTCATCGACGCGACAGGGCCGTCCTACCGGCTCGACGCCAGCCCGCTCTATCGGGACATGCAGCGACAGGGGCTCGTCGCGTTCGACCCGGTCGGCGGAATTCGCTGCGGCTACGAGGACAGCCGAGTCCACGATCGCCACGGCACACCCTATCCGAACGTCTACGCGGTCGGTGGCCCCACCAAGGGCGCGCACTTCTACGCTGCCGCCGTCGACATCAACCTGCGCCGTGCGCAGATCGTGGTCGATTCGATCCTCAACCCGAAAGGTCAGCAGATGAGCACCATCACGACGTCAGTCGAAGAAACCGACCGCCTCGCCGATCTCGTTCGTCACGACCATCCCTCGCTCGACACGATGGTCCTTGCACCGGACGGCAAATACCAGAACAGGCCTGCGGCGCTCGATGAGCTGATGTGGGAGGTGCGGGACTGCCTCGGCGAAACGTTCCGGCGCTGGAGCCCTGCGGATTTCCCGACGCTCTATTGCGCGTGGGGCCGCTGCCGCGTGGGCTCGACCGCGCTCACCAATCTGTTCGGCGTCGCCGGAATGCCGTCCTACTTCCAGCCGGTGAAGGTCGTGCTGCGCCATCGGCTCCTTGGAAATGCGGGCGAGCCCTGGGCCATGCCGACGGCGGCGGAGCAGCCGCATATTTTCAGCAAGGAAATGGCCGGGCCCTATGTGCTGACCGAAAGCCTATTCCTGCCGCTCCAGCCGCTGATCGAAGCCGGCTGGCCGGCCGAGAAGCTTCACATGATCATGCTCGACCGCGATCCCGCCAGTTCGCTCGCATCCTGGCTCGAGAAATGGTCGGACCGCGTTCCAGAGGATCGCCTGATCCAGAATTACGTGATCTCCTCGCTGAATGCGCGTCGCGTCGAGAGCTATGCAAGGCGGCACGGCGTGCCGGTCACGCACTACGTCTATGAAGCCAGCAAGGACGCGACCGGATCGGTGCGAAAGCTGTTCGACCGGCTTGGCCTTGGCGAACGCTTCACCGAAAGCGCCGTCACCGACTGGAAGGAGCGCGGACAGATCGAAACGAAGGGATCTGGCGTGACCTTCCTCAGCGAGCCCAAGATCTACACCGTGGTCGGCCTTCACGGATCGGACACTGCCTATCGTTACCGGACCCGCAAGACGGCATCGCTGAGCGATGCCCAGCTCCAGATCATCGAACGCTACGGCATCGACGACATGTACCGCGCCTCGGTCGACGCCTGCGTCCGCGACCTCTCGCTGGACACCGACACCGCAGCGCGCCTGTTCGGCGATGCCATGGTCACCGCCGCATGACCGGCCAGATCGCTCCCACGATGGCGGCGGCGCCCAACGCGCCGGACGGCGCTGCCATACGCAGCGCCGCCAGCCATCTTCGACGCCTCGAGGCGGAAAGCATCCACATCCTGCGGGAGACAGCGGCCGAGTTTCGCAAGCCGGTCATGCTGTATTCCATTGGGAAAGATTCCTCGGTGCTGCTGCATCTGGCGATGAAGGCATTCAATCCCGGCAAGCCGCCGTTTCCGCTGCTGCACGTCGACACCACCTGGAAGTTCCGCGAGATGATCGCGTTTCGCGACCGCCGCGCGCACGAGCTCGGCCTCGATCTGATCGTCCATACCAACAATGACGGCTTGAGCCAGGGCATCGACCCCTTCACCCACGGCTCGGCCCGCTACACCGATGTCATGAAGACACAGGCGTTGCGACAGGCGCTGGACCTTCACGGCTTCGACGCCGCGATCGGAGGGGCGCGGCGCGACGAGGAGAAGTCGCGCGCCAAGGAGCGCGTGTTCTCGCACCGGAGCGCGGCGCATCGCTGGGATCCGAAGAACCAGCGGCCGGAGCTGTGGAGCCTGTACAACACCATGCTCGCGCCCGGCGAGAGCATGCGGGTGTTTCCGCTGTCGAACTGGACCGAGCTCGACATCTGGGACTACATCCTGCTCGAGGACATCCCGATCGTTCCGCTTTATCTCGCAGCAAAACGACCGGTGGTCGAGCGCGACGGCGCGCTGATCATGGTGGACGACGAACGGATGCCGCTGCGCCCGAACGAAGAGCCGCGCTGGCGCTCCGTCCGGTTTCGCACCTTGGGTTGCTATCCTCTCAGCGGTGCAACGATCTCGACGGCGGCAACCCTGCCGGACATCGTGCGGGAGATGATGGCCTCACGCAGCTCCGAACGGCAGGGACGCATGATCGACCGCGACAGTCCCGCATCGATGGAACGCAAGAAGGCGGAAGGATATTTCTGATGTCCTATCACGAGGCTCCCACGATCGCCGCCGCGGACGCGCCGCGGCTCGAACAGGGCGATCGCCCGACCCTGCGCTTCGTCACCTGCGGCAGCGTCGATGACGGCAAGAGCACGCTGGTCGGCCGCCTGCTCTACGATTCCAAGACACTGCTCGACGACCAGCTCGACGCGCTCGCCTCGGAGAGCAAGACGGTCGGCACCACCGGCGGCGGTCTCGACTTCGCACTGCTGGTCGACGGCTTGCAGGCCGAACGCGAGCAGGGCATCACGATCGACGTCGCCTACCGGTTCTTCGCCACCAAGCTGCGCCGCTTCATCGTCGCCGACACGCCGGGGCACGCGCAATATACGCGCAACATGGCGACCGGCGCCTCCAATGCCGACCTCGCCGTCGTGCTGGTCGACGCCCGCAAGGGCGTGATCACGCAGACGCGGCGCCACAGCCACATCCTGTCGCTGCTCGGTATCCGCCACGTCGTGCTCGCCGTGAACAAGATGGACCTGATCGGATTCGACGGGGACCGCTTTGCGGCCATCACCGCCGAATATCTGACCATGGCCGGGCAGCTCGGAATCTCGCAGGTCCAGTGCATCCCGGTCGTCGCGCCCGACGGCGACAACATCGTCGCCGCAAGCACGCGGATGCCCTGGTACACCGGACCGACGGTCACGACCTATCTGGAATCCGTGGACGTTACCGGCGACGTCTCGCAACGCGCCTTCCGTTTGCCGGTCCAATGGGTCAACCGGCCGCATGCGGAGTTTCGCGGCTTTTGCGGACGGATCGCCAGCGGAACGATCGCGGCCGGCGAGACCGTGACCGTGCAGCCGTCGGGCCGCCGCACGCACGTCGCGCGCATCCTCACGCCCGGCGGCGAGTGCGAGCGGGCTGCGGCGGGTGAATCAGTGACGCTCACATTGACCGACGAGATCGACGTCAGCCGCGGCGACGTGCTGACTGCGGGACCTGCACCGCTTGTCTCGGATCAGCTGGCCGCGCATCTCGTCTGGTTCGATGACGAGGCCATGGCCGCGGGCCGGCGCTACGTCCTCAAATGCGGCACGGCCTCGACCGGTGCGGTGATCACCACGCTCAAGCACCGCATCGCCATCGACACCATGGCGCAGGAGAGCGCCGCCACGCTCGGCGCCAACCAGATCGGCTACGTCCACCTCAATCTCGACCGCCCGCTGGTATTCGAGGCCTATCGCGACGACCGCGAATTGGGCAGCTTCGTTCTCGTCGATCCGATCAGCCACCGCACCGCCGCGGCGGGAATGATCGATCTTTCGCTGCGTCGCGCCACCAATATTCACTGGCAGCGGCTTGCGGTGGACAAATCCGTGCGGGCGCGGCTGAAGCAGCAGCGGCCCTGCGTGCTCTGGTTCACCGGACTCAGCGGCGCCGGCAAGTCCACCATCGCCGATCTCGTCGACCGCAGGCTTGCCGAGCTCGGCCGTCATGCTGCTCTGCTCGACGGCGACAATCTCCGCCACGGCATCAATCGCGACCTCGGCTTCTCCAACGCGGAGCGCATGGAGAACGTCCGGCGTGCTGCGGAGATCGCGGCGCTGTTCGTCGATGCCGGCATGATCGCGCTGGTCGCGCTGATCTCACCGTTCCGCAGTGAGCGCGAGCTCGCGCGCCACCGGGTCGAGGCGGGCGAGTTCATCGAGATCCATGTCGCGACCCCGCTCGCCGAATGCGAGCGTCGCGATCCCAAGGGGCTCTACCGCAAGGCGCGGGCGGGCGAATTGCCGGCGTTCACCGGCATCGACCATCCCTACGAGGCCCCGCAGTCGCCGGAAATCACCATCGACACGTCGGAACTATCGACCGACGCGGCCTGCGAACGCATCATCCGCTATCTCAGGGATAATCATTATCTGTAGCGGCATCTCTAGCGGCGGGGGCGAAAGTGCCCTGCCGGGGCCGGCGGAGGCCTAGAAGTCGGAGGCGATACCCTTGCGTTCCCAGTCGCCGTAGCGGGTGGGCTCGGGTCCTTTCGGCCCCTGCAACTCCTTCGGTGCGGCCTCGGCGTGGGCTGCGGCAGCCTGCCGGCGCGCCTCGGCTTCGGCCAGCGCGCGCTGGGCGGCCGGCGTGAGCGGCTTGCGATCAGGAACGGGAGATGGGTCACTCATCATCCCGCGTTCTAGCGCAGGACGGCCCGTGGTGCGACGCCAAATAACGCATTCCTGAAATCGGGCCCGGAGGGCTGAAAAAGCCGGAAGCGATTCTTACATTTGGCATATTCGCGTGCCAGAGATCGGCTTCTCAAGGCATGCGCCCATTGCGGCGGAACTGCCGCTCGCACAGAACCTTGCTTCCGCATGCCATCTCAACGTTTCGCTCCTCCGTCCGAAGTGCCAGGTCTTGCGGCACGGCGGATTGCCGCCGACATCGTCGACGGCGTGCTGCACAAGCATCGCACGCTTGACGACCAGCTCGACGGCGGCGGCGCCCATCCCGGCTTGAAGACGCTCGCCGACCGCGACCGCGCGCTGATGCGGCGCCTGGTCGCGACCGTGCTGCGCCGGCTCGGCACGCTCGGCCATGTGCTGTCCCGCCTGCTCGACAAGGGCATTCCCTCCGACGCGCCGCGGGCGCAGAGCGCGCTCCTGATCGGCGCCGCGCAGATCCTCTGGATGGACGTGCCCGATCACGCCGCCGTCGATCTCTCCGTTCGTCTCGTGCAATCCGACCGGCGCGCCGCGCGCTATGCCGGCCTCGTCAACGCCGTCCTGCGCCGCTGCGCGCGCGAAGGCAAAGCGCTGGTGGATGAAGTCGCCGCGCAATCGCTGGACCTGCCGCCCTGGCTGCTGGCGCGCTGGAGCGCGCATTACGGCGAGGCGACCGCGCGGGACATGGCGCTCGCGCTCGGCCACGAACCCTCGCTCGATCTCACCGTGAAGTCGGACGCCGCACAATGGGCGAGCCGCCTGCATGGCGAGACGCTGCCGACGGGGACGGTACGGATGCTGCTGCACGGCTCGGTGACGGTGCTGCCGGGCTTTGCCGAAGGGCAGTGGTGGGTGCAGGACGCCGCCGCCGCGCTGCCGGCCCGGCTGTTCGGCGACATCAAGGGCAAGGCCGTTGCCGATCTCTGCGCCGCCCCCGGCGGTAAGACCGCACAGCTGGCGCTATCAGGCGCGCATGTCACGGCGATCGACCGCTCGCCGGCCCGGGTGGCACGCCTGCGCGAGAATCTGACGCGGCTGTCGCTCCAGGCCGAGACCGTCGTCGCCGACGCCGTGGAATGGGCCGGCCCCGCTGAGGGATTTGACGGTATCCTGATCGATGCGCCCTGCACCTCGACCGGCACGATCCGCCGCCACCCCGACGTCGCATGGCTCCGGCAGGAATCCGACATCGCCGCCCTGACAGCACTCCAACAGCGGCTGCTGACGAAATCCGTCTCGCTGCTCAAGCCCGGCGGCACCCTGGTCTACTGCACCTGTTCGCTGGAACCCGAAGAGGGCGAACAGGCGATCGCCACGCTGCTTGCCGCGGAGGCCGGCCTGCGCCGTCACCCGATCGAAGCTTCCGAGGTGTCGGATCTCAGCGAGATCATCACCGCCGCGGGCGATCTGCGCACCCTGCCGAGCCACCTGCCGAACGCCGATCCCAAGCTCGGCGGGCTCGACGGGTTCTACGCGGCGCGGCTCGTTAAATCCTGATTTTGCACCGGTTTTTGCGACGGGGTTGATTCGTGCCCCCTGAAGATGGTGTCGGCCGTCCGATTTTGGGATTAAGAAGGATTCGTCGCTAATCCTCTCCCCCTTCAAGGCAAGGCGTGTCGGTCGCTCAACGCAGACGTATCTCGACGCTGGTGATGAACCGCTTCGCGCGGAACATGCTCGCGCGCGCGAGCAGCGGTTCCGTTGCGCTGTCGCGGGTCTGGCCCGGCCGTACCGACCGGCTGATCATCGCGCCGCATGATTTGCGCACGGCGGACGCGACCCGCGCCGCCGAGATCTACGCCGGTCGCTTCGTCTTCGCCGGCAAGATCGTCAATTGCCACGGCCGCTCGATCTTCGATCTCGAGCCGCCGTCGGAGGACTGGGAGGTTGCGCTACTCGGCTTCGGCTGGCTGCGACACCTGCGCGCCGCCGATACTGCGCTGACGCGGGCCAATGCGCGCGCGCTGATCGAGGACTGGATCGCCAACCCCGCCAACAAGCGCCGCCCGGTCGCGCGGCGCGCCGACGTGCTGGCACGGCGCGTGATCTCGCTGCTGTCGCAGGCCCCGCTGGTGCTCAACGACACCGACAACAAATTCTATCGTCGTTATCTGCGCGCGCTCGCACGCGAGATCCGTTTCCTGCGCTACACCATGGTCAACATTCCGGACGGGGTGCCGAAGCTCCAGGTGCTGATCGCGCTGTGCTACGCGGCGCTGTGCCTCGCCAATCAGGCGAGCCACATCCGCAGCGCCTCGAAAAAGCTCTCGGATGAATTGCAGCGACAGATCCTGCCGGACGGCGGACACATCTCCCGCAATCCCGGCGCGCTGATCGAGCTGCTGATCGACCTGTTGCCACTGCGACAGACCTTTGCCGCGCGCAACATCGCGCCGCCGCCAGCGCTGCTCAATGCGATCGACCGCATGATGCCGATGCTGCGCTTCTTCCGGCACGGCGACGGCAATTTCGCGCTGTTCAACGGCATGAGCGCGACGCCTTCGGACCTGCTCGCCACCCTGCTCGCCTATGACGACACCCACGGCGCGCCGATGGCGAACATGCCGCATACCGGCTTCCAGCGCCTCGATGCCGGCCAGACCACGCTGATCATCGACACCGGCCCGCCGCCGCCGGCCGGCGTCAGCCACGACGCCCATGCCGGCTGCCTGTCGTTCGAATTGTCTTCCGGCATCAGCCGCATCGTCACCAATTGCGGCATGCCGACCACAGGCCGCGACAATTGGCGGCCGTTCGCGCGCGGCACCGCTGCGCATTCGACGCTGGCTTATCACGACACGTCCTCATGCCAGTTCGTCGAGATGTCGGCGATGAAGCGCCTCCTGCACGGCTCGCCCGTCACCAGCGGCCCGGTCGAGGTCGAGAGCTATCGCGAAATCGTGCAGAACGGCACGCTGCTGACGACCTCGCATGACGGTTATCTCTCCAAGTTCGGCGCGATCCATCGCCGCGTGCTGATGATCGCCAATGACGGCGTGCGTATCGACGGCGAGGACACGCTGTCGCCGCCACAGGGCGGCCGTTTCAAGGGCGCAGATGCCGATTTCGCGCTGCGCTTCCATCTGCATCCCGCGGTGAAGGCGAGCCGGCTGTCGGATGCGCGCGGCGTCATGCTGGTGCTGCCGAACCGCGACGTCTGGACCTTCGAGGCGCTCGACGACAAGGTCGACCTCGAAGACAGCGTGTTCCTGGCCGGCAATGACGGGCCGCGTCGCACCGCGCAGATCGTGATCCGGCAGGACGCGCGCCAGGCTCCGTCGATCCGCTGGAGCTTTGTCCGTTCCACCGCTTCGCCCGCGGTCACCAATGCCCGCCGCAACGCCCGGCGCGAGCCGGAACTTCCGCTGTAAACGCGCGTCTGCCAGTCCTGTCCGGCGTTGTGAAGGGCGCCGAAAACTGCTATCGAGCCCTCGCTCGCGCGACTGGCGACCTTGGATGGAGCACCATCGGGAAGCGCGACAGATATCCGCCGCGCGCCTGGGCATAGACACTCCTTAAGACAGAGGATCTTGCTCATGACTGACCATCCCCGCCGCGTCACCCGCGCCCTTCTCTCCGTTTCCGACAAGACCGGCCTGATCGAGTTCGCCAAGGCGCTTGCCGCGCATGATGTCGAGCTGGTCTCGACCGGCGGCACCGCGAAAGCGATCGGCGCCGCCGGCCTCAAGGTGAAGGACGTGTCCGACCTCACCGGCTTCCCCGAGATGATGGACGGCCGCGTCAAGACGCTGCATCCGAAGGTGCATGGCGGCCTGCTGGCGATCCGCGACAACAAGGAGCATGCGGATGCGATGAAGGCGCACGGCATCGCGCCGATCGACCTTCTCGTCGTCAACCTCTATCCGTTCGAGGCGACCGTCGACAAAGGCGCGGGCTTCGAGGATTGCATCGAGAACATCGACATCGGCGGCCCCGCCATGATCCGCGCCGCCGCGAAGAACCATGACGACGTCGCTGTCGTGGTCGAGGCCGAGGACTACAAGGCCGTGCTCGACGAGCTCGCCGCCAACAACGGCGCAACCACGCTGAAGCTGCGCCGGCGGCTGGCCGCCAAGGCCTATGCGCGCACCGGCGCTTATGACGCCGCGATCTCGAACTGGTTCAACCGCCAGCTCGAGATCGACGCGCCCGACTTCCGCGCCTTCGGCGGCAGGCTGATCCAGTCGCTGCGCTATGGCGAGAACCCGCACCAGACCGCGGCGTTCTATGCAACCCCCGACAAGCGCCCGGGCGTCTCCACCGCGCGGCAGCTCCAGGGCAAGGAGCTTTCCTACAACAACATCAACGACACCGATGCGGCCTATGAATGCATCGGCGAGTTCGATGCCAAGCGCACCGCAGCCTGCGTCATCGTCAAGCACGCCAATCCCTGCGGCGTCGCTGAAGGATCCGACCTCGTCAGCGCCTATCGCAAGGCGCTCGCCTGCGACTCGACCTCGGCGTTCGGCGGCATCATCGCGATGAACCGCGCGCTCGATGCCGACACCGCGCGCGAGATCACCAAGATCTTCACCGAGGTGATCATCGCGCCCGACGCCAGCGAGGAAGCGATCGCCATCATCGGCGGGAAGAAGAACCTGCGCCTGCTGCTCGCCGGCAGCCTGCCCGATCCGCGCGCGCCGGGCCTCACTGCCAAGACGGTGGCCGGCGGCCTGCTCGTGCAGAGCCGCGACAATGCCGTGGTCGACGACATGATTTTCAAGGTCGTGACCAAGCGCGCGCCGAGTGACGCTGAAATGCGCGACCTCAAATTCGCGTTCCGTGTTGCAAAGCACGTCAAGTCCAACACCATCATCTACGCCAGGGATCTTGCCACCGTGGGCATCGGCGCGGGCCAGATGAGCCGGGTGGATTCAGCCCGGATCGCGGCGCGCAAGGCGCAGGATGCGGCGAACGAGCTGAAGCTTGCCGAGCCGCTCACCAAGGGCTCGGTCGTGGCGTCGGACGCGTTCTTCCCCTTCGCCGACGGCATGCTCGCCTGCATCGAGGCCGGCGCCACCGCCGTGGTGCAGCCCGGCGGCTCGATGCGCGACGACGAGGTGATCAAGGCCGCCGACGAGCACGGCATCGCCATGGTGTTCACGGGCACGCGGCACTTCAGGCACTGATTGATTGGCAATAATCACGTCGTCATTGCGAGCGAAGCGAAGCAATCCAGTCTGCGCGGAGAGAGTCTGGATTGCTTCGTCGCTTTGCTCCTCGCAATGACGGAGGTGAAACTGCGCGGTGCAGCTAATCCCGCACCCGCATCAACAGCGCGAGCCCCGCGACGAAGAACACCACCAGCACGGCCATGCCGGCCTTCTGGCTTGCGGTCACCGCGGTGATCATGCCGATCAGCAGCGGGCCGATGAAGGACGTGACTTTTCCAGTCAACGCAAAGAGACCAAAATACTGCGCGATGCGATCCTTCGGTGCGAGATGGATCAGCAGCGTGCGCGAGGCAGCCTGGAGCGGTCCGCCGGCGGCGCCGATGAGGCAGCCCAGCACCAGATAAGCGCGCTCGGCGGGGGCGGCGAACAACCCACCGCCGGGCTCTGGCGGCGCGACCTTGATGAAGAAGATCGAATCCTTGTCGACGAGAAGGATCGCCGCCACCGCGAGCAGGAGAATTAGCATGCTGCCGGCGATGACGCGCTTCGGCCCGAGACGATCGTCGAGCTTGCCGCCAAGCCATGCGCCGAACGTGCCGGCGATCGCGAGCATGATGCCGAAGGTGCCGATCTGGATCGTGTGCCAGCCGAAGGTGCCGGCGGCATAGATGCCGCCGAAGGCAAACAGCGACACCAGCCCGTCGGTGTAGATCATGTTGGCGAGCAAGAAAGCTGCGAGCGACTTCTGCTGCGGCAGGCTCCTGATCGATTGCTTCAGCTCGGACAGGCCTTCGTGCAGCGCCTCGCGCACCGGACGCTTTGCCGGATAGTCCGGCGTGAACAGAAACAGCGGCGTCACGAAAATGATGAACCACAGGCTGGTCAGCGGTCCAACGATGCGATCGCCCTGATGGCTGACGGGATCGAGCCCGAACAACGGCTTGAAGCCGAGCAGCGTGCGGCCGGTCTCGGGATTGGCGGCGAGGAAGCCGAGCACGATGATCAGGCTGACGATGCCGCCGATATAGCCGGTGGCCCAGCCGGTGCCGGAGAGCCGGCCGATCCGCTCCGGCGGCACCAAAGTCGGCATCATCGCATTGTTGAAGACGGTGGCGAATTCCGCACCGACGCTGGCAAGCGCGACCGCGGTCAGCAGCGGCGGAATGATGGAGGGGTCACCAGGCCTGCCGATCCAGAGCATGCAGGCCGCCAGCACCAGCAGGGCACCGAACCCCGCAATCCACGGCTTCCTGCGACCCGACGCATCGGCGATGGCGCCGAGCACGGGTGACATCAGGGCGATCGCGAGACCCGCAGCCGCCATCGCAAAGCCCCATAGCGACTGGCCGGCAGCAGGATTTGGCGCGATGCTGGTGGCGAAATAGGGCGCGAAAACAAAGGTCGTGATCAGCGTGAAATAAGGCTGCGCGGCCCAATCGAAGAAGATCCAGCTGACGACGGCGGCGCGCGGCGGATAAGTCCGCTGCGCCTCCAGGCGCGCATCCGAGGCAATCGTCGTCATCGTCCAGCCCCCATCACGAACAGTTTTGCCTCTCTTGGCGCAAACCGTATAGCATTACGGTGACGCGTGTGAACCGGCCCGGAGAAAGACTGAAGGCCACGGCGGAAAATCGATGATGTCGTCATATTCGACACGGCGGACATTTTTCGCCTTCGTTGCCACTCTGGCGTTCGGCCTTGCGCCCGCGACCGCGCAGGATGCGCGGCGGGCCTATGTCCCGCCTGCGCTGGACACGGTGCACGCCATTTCCGCCGAGCACGGCATGGTCGTGGCGCAGGAGAAAATCTCCGCGCAAGTCGGCGCCGACATCCTGCGCCGCGGCGGCAATGCAGTCGATGCCGCGGTCGCCACCGGCTTTGCGATGGCCGTGACCTATCCGCGTGCCGGCAATATCGGTGGCGGCGGCTTCATGGTGATCCACTCGGCCGACCGCAACGAAGACATCACGATCGATTATCGCGAGACCGCGCCGGCAGCAACCACGCCGCAAATCTTCCTCGGGCCCGACGGCAAGCCCGATGCCGCGAAGTCGCGCGATTCCGCGCTCGGCGTCGGCGTGCCCGGCACGGTGGCAGGTCTTGCTTTGGCGCTCGAGAAATACGGCTCGGGCCAATTCAGCCTGGCGCAATTGGTCGAGCCTGCGATCGCGCTTGCCCGCGACGGTTTTATCGTCACCGACGACATGGCCGACACGCTGCCGGGCTGGCACCGGCGCCTCGCGCGCTGGCCGTCCTCGGCCAAGATCTTCTCTCGGCCCGATGGCACGCCGCTTGGCGAGAGCGACAGGCTGGTGCAGGGCGACCTCGCCGAGACGCTGTCGGCTGTCGCGACCCGAGGTCCGCGCGGTTTCTATGAAGGCCCGGTTGCGGACAAGCTCGCCAGGGCCGTCTCCGATGCCGGCGGCATCATGACGCCGGCCGATCTGAAATCCTATTCTGCGGTGATCCGCGCGCCGGTGCGCGGCACCTATCGCGGCTATGACATCGTCTCGATGCCGCTGCCGTCCTCCGGCGGCGTGGTGCTGGTGGAGACGCTCAACATCCTCGAGGGCTTTCAGCTCGCCGATCTGAAGCAGGGCTCACCGGCGTCGCTGCATCTGCTGATCGAAGCGATGAAGCGCGCCTATGCGGACCGTGCGCGCTATCTCGGCGATCCCGCCTTCGTCAACGCGCCGATCGAGACGCTCATTGCGAAGGACTACGCTGCCAAGCTGCGCGCGGGCATCCCTGTCGATCGCGCCACGCCGTCCAAGGATATCGTTTCCGCTCCTCCCGCGCCGCGCGAGGGCACCAACACCACGCATTACTCGGTCGTCGATGCCCGCGGCAATGCCGTCAGCAACACCTATACGCTGAACTTCAGCTACGGCGTCGGTCTCGTCGCCGAGGGCACCGGCGTGCTGCTCAACAACGAGCTCGACGATTTCACCGCAGCGGTCGGCGCCTCCAATGCTTACGGTCTCGTCGGCTTCGAGGCCAATCTGCCCGGTCCCGGCAAGCGTCCGCTGTCCTCGATGTCGCCGACCATCGTGCTCAAGGACGGCGAGCCGGTGCTGGTGACGGGCTCGCCCGGCGGCAGCCGCATCATCGCGACCGTTCTCCAGGTGATCGTCAACGTGCTCGACTACAGGATGGATGTGGCCGCCGCCGTTGCGGCGCCGCGGCTGCATCACCAATGGCTGCCGGACGAGGTGCGCGTCGAAAGCGGCTTTCCCAACGATGTCCTGTTGGAGCTGAAGGCGATGGACCACCGCATCGTCGAGCCGATGGGACAGACCTCGGCCAATTCGATTCTGGCGACGTCGAACGGCCCGCTTGGCGCGCCCGATCCGCGCACGCGCGGCGCAGAAGCCGCGGGGCAGTAGCACCGTCCCTGCATGGCCCGAAGGCTTGCGCAGGCCATCGCGCGTGCTACCACCGCGGCCAAAGAACACCGGGGAAACGCAGATGACAACGACCGATCCGACCGGGCGCATCGAGCGCGCCGAGATCGAAGACACCAGCCTTCTCGCCTTCTATCGCGACATGAACGTTGCCGAACGGCGGACGTTCTGGGCCTGCGCCGCCGGCTGGGCGCTCGACGGCATGGACTTCATGATCTACCCGCTGGTGATCGGCACCATCATCGCGCTGTGGAAGGTCGATGCGGGATCGGCCGGACTCGCCGGCACCGTGACGCTGCTGGCGTCCGCGATCGGCGGCTGGCTCGGCGGCTATCTCTCCGACCATATCGGCCGGGTCAGGACGCTCCAGATCACCATCATCTGGTTCTCCTTCTTCTCGCTGGTCTGCGCGGTCGTACAGAATTTCGACCAGCTCCTGATCGCGCGCGCCGTGCTTGGCCTCGGCTTCGGCGGCGAATGGGCGGCGGGCGCCGTGCTGATGGGTGAGGCGATCCGGCCGCAATATCGCGGGCGCGCGGTCGGCTCGGTGCAATCGGGCTGGGCGGTCGGCTGGGGCCTTGCGGTGCTGTCGCAGGCGATCCTGTTCTCACTGATGCCGGCCGAGACCGCGTGGCGCTGGATGTTCGTGATCGGCGCGCTGCCGGCGCTTCTCGTGTTCTACATCCGCCGCTCCGTCACCGAGCCGGAGATCGCGGCCGAGGCCCGCGCAAGACAGGCCGCGAGCGGCGATCGTCCGGCGATCTGGGAAATCTTCTCAGGCCCGATCCTGAAGATCACGATCCTGGCCTCGCTGATGGCGACGGGCTGCCAGGGCGGCTACTACGCCGTCACCTTCTGGGTGCCGCAGTTTTTGACCAAGGAGCGGCATCTGTCGATCGTCGGCTCGACCGGCTATCTCTCGACTCTGATCATCGGCTCCTTCATCGGCTATCTCGTCGGCGCCTGGCTCGCCGACCGGATCGGACGGCGCAATCTGTTCCTGATCTTCTCGATCGGCGCCATGGCGGTGGTGCTGCTCTACACGCAGCTGCCGCTCACCAACGAGATCCTGTGGTTGCTGGGCTTCCCGCTCGGCTTCTTCGCCTCGGGCTATTTCTCGGGGATCGGCGCATTCCTGACCGAGCTCTATCCGACGCGGTTGCGCGGCTCCGGCCAGGGCTTTTGCTACAATTTCGGCCGCGGCATCGGCGCGCTATTTCCGTTCCTCGTCGGTGCGCTCTCGGCGACGACATCGCTCGCGAATGCGATCGCGATCTTCGCGGTGGCGGCCTACGCGGTGTTCTTCATCGCCGCCTTCGCGCTGCCGGAGACGCGCGGGCGCGTGCTGCACCCGGACTAGTGAAAGCGAGTTACCGCCCCACCTGGTAGGGCCCGCCCTTGTCCAACGCGCGCGCGTAGGCCGGCCGCGCGTGGATGCGCTCCAGAAACGCCATCGCCTTGGGATGGCCGAGCTCAAGCCCGCCGCGCGCTTGCGCGGCTTCGAGCGGAAAGCTCATCTGGATGTCGGCGGCGGTGAACTCGTTGCCGGCAAACCACTCGCTCTTCGCAAGCTCGCCTTCCCAATAATCCATGTGCTGCTTGAGCTGTGGATTGACCAGCGCAGTGAGCGCCTGGTTCGAAACCTTGCGCACCAGCGGGCGCAGCAGCGCCGGCGCACGCTTCGGCATCAGCGTGAACAGCAGCTTCAGGAGCAGCGGCTGCATCGCGGACCCCTCCGCATAGTGCAGCCAGTAGGTGAAGCGCAGCCGCTCCGGCGTGTTCGGCGGCGGGATCAGCCGGCCGTTGCCATAGGTCGCGATGAGATATTCGATGATCGCACCGGACTCGGCGATGGTGTTGCCGTTGTCGGTGATGACGGGCGACTTGCCGAGCGGATGGATGGCGCGCAGCTCCTGCGGTGCGCGCATGTCCGGCTGGCGCTGATAGCGCACGATCTCGTAGGGCATGCCCAACTCTTCGAGCAGCCACAGCACGCGCTGCGAGCGGGAGTTGTTGAGGTGATGAACGGTCAGCATCGCATGGTCCTTGAGGGCTAGGCGGGTCAGTCGGCCGCGCATTTCGTGCCAGCCCGGGAACGCAATGTCGAGACATCCGGACGGATATTTTCACCCGGGTATATTGACGCCAATAATTTACCCGGGTATTAAAAGGCCAACATCATCAATCTGGCAATGATTCCGATGCAAAGGATTTTCACCGCGTTCCAGGGCCAGCGCCGCCTGACATCCGGACCGGCAGGCGAAGTCGCGCTGGTCGTCAAGCGGGTGGCACCGCGGCCGGACGAGCCCATCATCATCTTCGAGGACGGCACGGGCCGACCGATCGACTTCGATCTGCGCGGCGGCGATCGCGAGGTGCTGGCGCGGTTGGCGAAGCTTGTGCCGCCTCCAGCTGAGGAGAGCCCGCCCCCGAGCGAGCCGCGCGGCCGCGGCCGGCCGAAGCTCGGCGTGGTCGCCCGCGAGGTGACGTTGTTGCCG
Source organism: Bradyrhizobium xenonodulans (assembly GCF_027594865.1). Lineage (NCBI taxonomy): Bacteria > Pseudomonadati > Pseudomonadota > Alphaproteobacteria > Hyphomicrobiales > Nitrobacteraceae > Bradyrhizobium > Bradyrhizobium xenonodulans. The sequence continues at coordinate 256,210 of NZ_CP089391.1, read as the reverse complement.
CGGCACTGGGAGTGGCTCGGCGCGCAGCCGGGAGGCGCCTCGGTCGCGCTGCGAAAGCTCGTCGACGAGGCCAGGCGCGCCAGCGGCGACAAGGACCGCGAGCGGCAGGCACGCGATGCAGCCTATCATTTCATGTCGACCATGGCCGGCAATTTGCCGCAGTTCGAGGAAGCCTCGCGCGCGCTGTTCGCAGATGACAGGCGGCGCTTCACCGGACTGATTGCCGACTGGCCGACCGACATCCGCGACCACATCGTCAAGCTCGCCTACAGCGACCGCGCCTAAGCGCGCAGCACTTCTCTCCCATCGACGGCCGAGCCGCGCATCGCGCGGCAACGGCTTCGCACGCCCTGATGAAAGGCATATCCATGTCCGCCGCCGTACCGCTTTGGAAAACATTCCTCCGCTTCCTCGCACCGCTGATTTTGAGCAACGCGCTGCAATCGCTGTTCGGCACCGTCAGCAACGTCTATCTCGGCCAGATGATCGGCGTCGACGCGCTCGCGGCGGTCTCGGTGTTTTTCCCGGTGATGTTCTTCCTGTTCGCCTTCGTCATGGGCCTGAGCACCGGCGCCACCGTGCTGATCGGCCAGGCCTTTGGCGCGGGCGAGCACGGCAGGATCAAGAGCGTGGTCGGCACGACGCTCTCGGTCGGCCTGCTGCTCTCGCTTTCGGTCGCGCTGGTCGGCGGGATCTTCAGCAGGCAATTGATGGTGATGCTCGCGACACCGGCGGACATCCTCGACCAGGCGAGTGCCTATGCGCGCGTCATGCTGCTCACCATGCCGCTCGGCTTCGTGTTCCTGCTGATGACGGCGATGATCCGCGGCGTTGGCGATGCACTCACACCGCTGCTGGCGCTGGCCCTGTCGACCGCGATCGGCTTGATCCTGACGCCGATGCTGATCCGCGGTGCGTTCGGATCGCCCGCGGCCGGCATCACCAGTCCGGCATGGGCCGCTGCGATTGCCAACACGCTGACGCTGATCGTGCTGGCCGTCTATCTGAGGCGGAAGCAACATGCACTGGCTCCGGACGCAGCATTGCTGCGTCATCTGCGGCTCAATCGCCCCGTGCTCGGAAAAGTGCTCGGCATAGGCTTGCCGAGCGCCGTCGGCATGGTGGTGATGGCGATTGCCGAGCTGGTGCTGCTCGGCCTCGTCAACGGCTATGGATCCGAGGCCACCGCCGCCTATGGCGCGGTCAACCAGGTGATGGGCTACACGCAGTTCACGGCGATGTCGATTTCGATCGCTGTCTCGATCCTCGGCGCGCAGGCGGTCGGCGGCGGCGACAGGGGGCGGCTCGACGCCATCGTTCGCACCGGCCTCGCGTTCAACATCGTGTTGACCGGTGGGCTGGTGGCGTTGATTTACCTCGTGCCGCGCGCGATCCTCGGCATCTTCATCACCGACGGTGCCGTGCTCGATCTCGCGAAAGGACTGCTCCATATCGCCCTGTGGAGCTCCATTCCATTCGGCCTCGCCACAGTGTTCTCCGGCGCGATGCGCGCGGCGGGTGTCGCCTTTACGCCGATGCTGCTGTCGATCTTCGCCATCGTCGCGATCGAGCTGCCGTCGGCCGTGATCCTGAGCCGCATCATTGGCCTCGAGGGCGTGTGGGCTGCCTATCCGATCGTGTTCTGCGCCATGTTCCTTTTGCAGATGGGCTATTACCTCCTGGTGTGGCGCAAGCGGGCGATCCGGCGTTTGATCTGACCGTCAAGAGATTATGACCATCATTAAACGGTGGACCTGTGGCGCGCCCTGCGCCACAATGGATGAAAAGCCAGATCAGAAAGCTCGTCAGGGAGAGTGAATTTGACCCGCACAGCCCCGCAATTCCTGTTAGATTTCGGCAGCCCGAACGCCTATCTCAGCCATCTGGCGATCCCGGCAATCGAGCAGCGCATCGGCGTCAAATTCGAATATGTGCCGATCCTGCTCGGCGGCATCTTCAAATCGACCAACAACAAGTCGCCGGCCGAGACGCTCGCCGGCATCAAGAACAAGCGCGAATTCCAGGCGGTCGAGACCGAGCGCTTCATCAAACGCTTCAACGTCCAGCCCTACGTCTTCAATCCTAACTTTCCGGTCAACACGCTGAACCTGATGCGCACGGCGATCGCGGCGCAGCTCGAGGGCGTGTTCGAGACATACGTCGAGGCGGCCTTCCACCACATGTGGCGCGAGCCGAAGAAGATGGACGACCCCGAAATCGCGGCAAAGGCGCTGGCATCCTCAGGCCTCGATGCCCAAAAGCTGTTCGCCCGCGCCCAGGAGCCCGAAGTAAAGGGCAAGCTGATCAAGAACACCGAGGAGGCGGTCGCCCGCGGCGCATTCGGCTCGCCGACCTTCTTCGTCGGCAACGAGATGTTTTTCGGCAAGGAGCAGCTGCGCGAAGTCGAGGAGATGGTGCTGGAAGGGGGCCAATAGGGAATGGCGAATAGCGAGTCGTGAAATTGTGACTCGTCATTTGCGGCCTCTCGCCCTATTCGCTATTCCCTACTCGCCATTCGCCTCGTTCAACGGAGTTCTCCCATGCGTATCCTGGTGGTCGGCGCCGGCGCCATTGGCGGCTATTTTGGTGGCAGGCTGTTGCAGGCCGGCCGCGACGTCACCTTCCTGGTCCGGCCGCGGCGCGCATCCGAGCTTGCGAGCACCGGTCTCGTCATCAAGAGCCCGAACGGCGATGTGACCTTGAAGAATCCGCCGACGGTTCAGGCCGACGCGCTCAATGACAAATTCGATGTCGTGCTCTTGAGCTGCAAGGCGTTCGACCTCGACGACGCCATCAAATCATTCGCGCCGGCGGTCGGCCCTGATACGGCGATCATCCCCATGCTCAACGGCATGAAGCATCTCGACACGCTCGATCAAAAGTTCGGCAAGGAGCGCGTGCTCGGCGGCCTTTGTGCCATCGCCGCGACCTTGAACGAGAAGCGCGAGGTGGTGCAGCTCCAGCCGATGCAGTCGCTCAATTACGGCGAGCGCGACGGCAAGATGTCAGATCGCGTCAAGGCGATCGACGAGGCCTTCAAGAGCGGCATCAATGGTGCCACCGCCAGCCAGAACATCATGCAGGACATGTGGGAGAAGTGGGTGTTCCTGTCTTCGCTCGCGGCATCCACCAGCCTGATGCGCACGTCGGTCGGCAACATCCTCGCCGCCCCCGGCGGCAGGGACTTTCTGCTCGGCATGCTGGACGAGACCACCGCGATCGCCACTGCGTCGGGCTATACGCCGGGCGGCCCGTTCTTCGAGCGCGTGAAGGGCAACCTCACCACAGAGGGGTCACCGATGACGGCCTCGATGTTCCGCGACGTCAAAGCGGGTCTGCCGGTCGAGGCCGATCACGTCATCGGCGACCTCATCGCGCGCGCCGACGACGCCAAGGTGCCGGTGCCGAAGCTGCGCATCGCCTATACGCATCTGAAGGCGTATGAGAACCAGCGGGCGAGCTAACCGCAAAAGCCTAGCGCTACTTGAAATACGCCAGATAGTGCGAGACGGCGGTGATCTCTTCGTCGCTCATATGATAGGCGACATCGGCCATCGCGGCGACGCCACCGCCGACGCGCGCGCCCGCCTTGTAATCGTGCAGCGCCTTGACCAGATATTCCTCGCGCTGACCTGCGAGCCGCGCGACGGCCTTGGTGCCGGCGAAGCTGTCGGTGTGACATGAGGCGCAGCGGCGGCCGGCGGCGACCTGCGCGCCCTTTTTCGACAGGTCCGGGTCTTTGTCTTCCTCGGCCTTCGGCGGCGTCATCTGCGCGAAATAGGCGCCGAAATTGCGGATGTCCTCATTGGTGATCTGCTCGACGATCGGCTGCATCTGGTCGTTCTTGCGCGAGCCGGCGCGGAAGAACACGAGTTGCCATTGAATGAACTGATCGGGCTGGCCGGCCAGCGAGGGGATGTTCTCCGTCTGCGAAATGCCGTTCTCGCCGTGACAGCCGGAGCAGACCGCGGCCTTCTCCTTGATCGCGGCATTGTCGGCGGCGCCTGCGGGGAGGGCGCCGAGCGCTGCGAGCGCAACCGCGCTGATTGCGTGCGAGATGAACGGCCGGCGCATGATTGGGATTCCGATCTATCGACTGCGTCATTCCACGGCGTGCGGAATCCATAACAACCCGTCGGGGTCATGGGTTCCGGACACGCGCTGGCGCGCGATCCGGAACGACCTTGAAGTTGAAAGCAAAAGAGGCTGCGGCCCCTTTCGGCCACCGCAGCCTCTTGTCGTCATGCGCTACTTCTTGCTGTAGCTGATGCGGTAGATCGCGCCGGCCCAATCGTCGGCGACGAGGATCGATCCATCCTTGGCGAGGATGATGTCGTCGGGACGGCCGAGATAGCCCTGGTCGCCCTCGAGCCAGCCGGACGCGAACACCTCTTCCTTCGGATTCTTGCCGTCAGGCCCGACAATGACACGCACGATGCGCGCGCCCTGATATTTATGCCTGTTCCAGGAGCCGTGCTCGGCGATCAGGATGTTGTTCTTGTATTCGGGCGGGAATTGGTCGCCGGTATAGAACTTCATGCCGAGCGGGGCGACATGTGCGCCGAGATTCAGCACGGGCGGCGTGAACTCGGAGCACTTGTGGCCCATCGCGAACTTGTCGTCCGGCAGATTGCCCTGATGGCAATAGGGATAGCCGAAATGCTCGCCCATCTTGCTGATCATGTTCAGCTTGTCGCTGGGCTTGTCGTCGCTGATCCAGTCGCGGGCATTCTCGGTGAACCAGTATTTGCCGGTGCGCGGATCGACGTCGCCGCCGACCGAGTTGCGGACGCCGAGCGCATAGACTTCAGCGTTGCCGGTCTTGGGATCGACGCGGCGGATCTGCGACACGCTGGTCGGCGGGATGCCGACATTGAAGGGCGGTCCGAACGGCAGGAAGAACCAGCCTTCCTTGTCGACCGCGATGTACTTCCAGCCATGCGCGGCGTAGGACGGCATGTCGTCATAGACGACCTTGCCCTCGCCGGGATTGTCGAGCTTGTTCTCGATGTCGTCGTAGCGGATCAGCTTGTCGACCGCGATGACGTAGAGCGCACCATCCTTGACGGCGAGACCCGTGGGCATGTTCAGCCCTTTCAGGATGGTCTTGACCTCCTTCTTTCCGTTGTTGTCCTTGATGGCATAGACGTTGCCGAGGCCGAACGAGCCGACGAACAGCGTGCCCTTGTCACCCCAGGCCATCTGCCGCGCGGCCAGCACGCCGGAGGCATAGACCTCGATCTTGAAGCCCGCCGGCAGCTTGATCTTCTTGACGATGTTGGCGAGCTCGGCGTCGGAAGCGCCGGTCGGCGGACCCGAGGGCGGCGCGAGGCCCTTCTGCGCCTCGGTCTCGTCGCCGAGGAACCAGTCATCCGGCGGGTGGGTCCAGAACTCCTTGGTGCCGGATTCGTATTTCTTCAGTGCCCGGTTCTTGTCCTGTTGCTGCGCATTGACAACGCTGGTCCCCGCAAGAAGGGCCACGGCCGCAAGCGCCAACACGGATCGATGGAACATCGATGTCATCGCGTCACTCCCCTAAGGCAGCCGTCAGGGCTGCACGTTATTTTGTTATGGCTAGTCGAGAGGCGAAGTTGGGGTCTGCCGGGAGGCAGACGCAAAAAGGTTAGCACATCTGCCGGCGCTGAGAAGCGCGTCGCGCGGGGTGCGGTTAGGCTCAATAAAAATTGAGACGGAATGTCAACGAGGGGCGACGCCGCGACGACAGCACTCTCGCTGCGACGCGGAATCGACGCGCGCGCGGCGCACTCGCGGACAGCAATGGGGGCGTCAAACTCAAAAAATGCGAAAACAACCCCATGCACAGTAGAACGGCTCAGGCCGTTTTGCGCCCGGCGACATCAGGCAGACATTTGATGCATCGAGCAAAACGACAAATGCGGCGCCTACGAGGCGACGGGATAAGGTCCATCGTCAAACACCACGTCGTGGTAGCCCTTCGACCCGACCTCGCGCGCTAACGCGCTGCGAAAATCGCGGCCGTCGCGAAGGCAATTCAGCGCATGCGCGAAGTCGAATTCGGGCCGCCAACCCAGCTCCCGCCGTGCGCGCGCGTTGACATAGACGCGGTCGATCTCCGGGAATAGTCGCCAGCCGCGCGCTGCGTAGAGCTCCTCGCAATCCGGATAAAGCTCGTGCACGACGCCGGCCGCGTCGCGTGCGAGCGCCGCGAGGTGGCGTTGCTCGAATGGGCTGGTGGCCGAGACGATGTAACGCCCAAAGCCGATCTTCGGCGCGCACTCGACGGCAAGCAGATGGGCGCTCACCGCGTCCGCTATATCCAGCCGCCTATAGAGCAGCTCGTTGGCCTGCACATTGTCCAAGGGGTAGGCCGACCGCATCGCGGGATCGTCGTCGTCCTCCGGAAAGAACCGCGAGGTCCGAAGGATGACGACCCGCAGACTGCGCTCGCGAAAGAACAGCTCGCACAGCGTCTCCGCCATCAGCTTGGTCGTGCCGTAGATGTTCTTCGGCACCGGCGGCAGATCCTCGGTGACCCACACCGCGGCCTGTCCCGCCTCCGGCCGGAGCTGCGAGCCGAACGCGCTGGTGGTGCTGGTGAAGACGAAGCTCTTCACGCCGGCGGCCACGGCCGCCTCGAGCAGGTTGAGCGTCCCGGTGACGTTGGTGTCGACGAAGTCTTGCTTGCTGTGGGTTCCCACATGCGGCTTGTGCAGCGTCGCGGTGTGGATGACCGCGGTGACGCCGTCCATCTGGCGCCGGACGAAACCCGGATCCACAATGGAGCCGACCGCATCGGTGAAGGGCGATGGTGTCAGATCGACCCCATGCACAGGTGACCGGCGCCCGCGAAGCGTCCGCAGAATCGCCTCGCCGAGGTGGCCGGCGCTGCCGGTGACCAGAATTGTCATTGCAAACCCCATACAGCCGCCAGCGGCGTGGAAAACCACGGCCCGACCTGATTTGGCTGGATGCTCTGGGAAAAAATTGGAGCGGGCGAAGGGGCTCGAACCCTCGACCCCGACCTTGGCAAGGTCGTGCTCTACCACTGAGCTACACCCGCATCCTGTGTCGGTCGCGTGACGCGCCGGCAACGGCTGTCGTATGCCAAAAGCGGGAGGGGAATGCAACAGCTACCGGCAGCATCAATTCGCAATCTGGAGCCCTAAATGGACCTCGAATGCGACCAATTGGCCCGAAAACGCTCCGGAACCGCCGAATCGGCGCCCATGGATTGAAATTCGGCCGCCCCGGCCCAATTTTAGGGCCGACAGCGAAGCATATGTGATGGCGACGTGCTAAAGACCCGCCATTCCAGACATCAGACGAGGGGATCCCGTGACGATCATCGACCAGGGTAACGGAGCGCCGGGCCCGGCTGCGGCCGATCTGATCAAGGACACCACCACCCAGAGCTTCATGAAGGACGTCATCGAGGAATCGAAGCGCCAGCCGGTGCTGATCGACTTCTGGGCGGAGTGGTGCGGCCCCTGCAAGCAACTGACCCCCCTCCTGGAAAAGGCGGTCAAGGCGGCCAAGGGCAAGGTCAAGCTGGTCAAGATGAACATCGACCAGCACCCGGCGATCCCGGGCCAGATGGGCATCCAGTCGATCCCGGCCGTGATCGCCTTCGTCAACGGCCAGCCGGCCGACGGCTTCATGGGCGCGGTGCCGGAGAGCCAGCTCAACGCCTTCATCGAGAAGCTGACCAAGGGCGTGACCGCGCCCGGCGAGGTCAATGTCGCCGAGATCGTGCAGGAAGCCGATGCCGTGCTCGCCGAGGGCGATGCCGCCGCGGCCGCGCAGATCTACGCCGAAGCGCTCCAGCATGATGCGACCAACATCGCAGCGCTCGCGGGCCTCGCAAAATGCTACGCGGTCTCCGGTGCGATGGAGCAGGCCAAGCAGACGCTCGCCATGGTGCCGGAATCCAAGCGCAACGATCCCGCGGTGAAGGCCGTGCAGACCGCGATCGATCTCGCCGAGCAGGCGGAACAGCTCGGACCGGTCGCCGAGCTGGAACAGAAAGTCGCCGCAAACCCGCTCGACCATCAGGCGCGATTCGATCTTGCCACGGCGCTGAATGCGCAAGGTAATCGCGCAGCCGCCACCGAGCAGCTGCTCGCGATCATCAAGCGCGACCGCAAATGGAACGACGACGGCGCCCGCAAGCAGCTGGTGCAGTTCTTCGAGGCCTGGGGCAGCATGGATGATGCAACCGTCGAGGGCCGCAAGCGGTTATCGACGATCCTGTTTTCGTAGACGCAGGCCGCAAAGCGACGCAGGGACCAGATGCCGATCAACATCGAATATCGCGGACCCGCCGACCTGCCGGAGATCATTCCGGTGTTTCCGCTGCCCGGCGCGCTCTTGCTGCCCCGCGGCCAGATGCCGCTCAACATCTTCGAGCCGCGCTATCTATCGATGGTCGACGATTCCCTCCGCGACGGCCATCGCCTGATCGGCATGATCCAGCCTGACGTCGCGCATTCGCCGAAGAATTCCGACAAGCCGGCGCTGTTCAGCGTCGGCTGCGTCGGCCGCATCACCCAGCTCGCCGAATCCGGCGACGGCCGCTACATCCTCGAGCTCACCGGCGTCTCTCGCTTCAGGGTGGTCGAGGAGCTCGAAGTGCTGACTGCATACCGGCAGTGCAAGGTCGATTTCTTCGCCTTCGTCGACGATTTTACGGCACGCATGGGCGAGGACGAGGTCGATCGCGAGGCGCTGCTGGCGGTGCTGGCCGATTTCCTGAAAGCCAACAATCTCAAGGTCGACTGGGAGGGCGTCGAGAGCGCACCCAATGAAGCGCTCGTCAACGCACTGGCGATGATGTCGCCCTACGGCCCGGCGGAAAAGCAGGCCATGCTGGAGGCGATGGACCTGAAGACCCGCGCCGAGATCTTGATCGCGGTCACCGAGATGGACCTCGCGAAGAAGCGCACCAGCGGCGATCCGCCGTTGCAGTGAGGATCCAAGCACCTAGGCGGCATAAACGGCTGTTTCGGCCTTTCGCTGCGCCAGTTGCGGGATACTGGAAGCAGGCATCGGCCGGCTGAAGTAGTAGCCCTGCGCCTCAGCACAGCCTTCCTCGCGCAGAATGTCCAGCTGCTCGGCGGTTTCGACGCCTTCGGCCGTCGTCGTCTTGCCGAGGCTGACGGCGAAGGCGACCACGGCACGGGCAATCCGATGCGCCTCGCCCTTTTTTCTGGAGAGCTCGCTGACGAAGCTGCGATCGATCTTGACCTTGTCGAATGGAAATCTCTGCAAGAAGCTCAGCGACGAATAGCCCGTGCCGAAATCATCGAGGGCAATTCGCACGCCGAGTTCGCGCAGCTTCCCGAGGGCTGCGAACACCGCTTCGCTGTCATGCATGATGACGGTCTCGGTCACCTCGAGCTCGAGCCTTTGCGGCGCGATCCCCGAGGCTGCCAGGGCGCCGACAATGATCGAGACGAGGTCCTTGCTCCTGAACTGAGCGGGAGACAGATTGATTGCGATCGTCAGAGCGGGAGGCCACTTGGCTGCCTCGGCGCAGGCGGCTCTCAACACCCATTCGCCCAGGGGCAGGATCAGGCCGGTTTCCTCCGCAAGGGGAATGAATTCGGCAGGCGAGACCAGACCGCGCTCGGGATGATGCCACCGCAGCAACGCCTCGAAACCGCAGGCTTGGCCGCTCTCGACGTCCACGAACGGCTGGTAGTGGAGCTCGAATTCGCCCTGCGCAAGCGCCTTGCGCATGTCCCTTTCCAGATTGCGGCGCGCGTGCATGAGCTCGTCGAGTTCCGGCTCGAAGAAGCGGAATGCGCCACGTCCACCACTCTTGGCCGAGTAGAGGGCGAGATCCGCGCTCTTCATGATCACGTCGGAATCGTTGCCATCGCGCGGCGCGATGGCAATGCCGATGCTGGTGCCTACCGTGACCCGGTGATCGCCGAGATCGAACGGCTCGCACAGCGCCTTTTTGATGTTCTCTGCAAGCGCGGCGGCCTCCACGGCCGGGTTGGTTACGTAATCGATCACGGCGAACTCGTCGCCGCCCAGTCGAGCGATCAACGCTGTTTCCGTGGTGCATTCGCGCAGACGTGCGGCAACGGCGCGCAGCAGGGAATCGCCCGTCGGATGACCAAGCGTGTCGTTGACTTCCTTGAAGCGATCGAGGTCGAGCATGAGCACGGCCAGGTCGACGCCGCCGTTGCGCGTAACCGCAATGGCATGCTCCATCCGCTCGCGGAGCAGCACGCGATTCGGCAGATCGGTCAGCGCATCGTGTTGTGCCATATGAGTAATCTTGGCCTCGGACCGGCGTTGCTCGGTAACGTCGAGATGCGTGGCCACCCATCCGCCACCGGCCATTGGTTGTCGCGTCACGCAGATCAACCGACCATCCGCAAACTCGTCGATTCTGCTCGAGACTGCATCGAACGGCAACGCGGCCAGCTTCGAGATGAATTGCTCGGCAGCGCCCTCGCTGGGGTCGCCCTTGAGGATTCCCTTCACGATACGATGCCTGATGATGTCGGTATGCGACGTCCCCGTCCTCAGCAGCTCCGGCGGCAGCCGATAGAGCAGGGCATAACGCTCGTTGCAGACGACAAGCCGCTTCTCGGCGTCGAACATGCAGAGGCCCTCGACCATGTGGTCGATCGCCGTGTCCAGCATGAGCTTCTGTTGTTGCAGTTCTTTTTGTGAGCCTTCGAGCTGCTGCCGGGCGGTCGAAAGCTGGCTGATGATCCCCTCGAACTTGGCGGTTCTGACTGCCAGGCGGCGATCGGCCAGGACGCCGATCAGGCTCATCCCGAGCACTGAAAGCGCCACGCCGGCGATAGCAAGTGCGAGGAAAGTCGGAGAAAGAGACAGGGTGTCTGTCGCACGCGTCGGATCTGGAACGATCTGCACGGCACCCATAGCCGTGAAGTGATGCGACACGATAGCGAGTGTCAGCAGGACTGCCGCTGCCAGCGTACCCCAATGGTCCTGGTACCTGAGTGCGACGGCCAGCGCTGCATAGCCCAGACACATTCCCAGGATGATCGAGACGAACACCAGGTCCACTGACCATGTGACGCGACCCGGCACTTCGAGTGCCCACATTCCGAGATAGTGCATGCTGGCAATGCCGCCGCCGACGATGACGCCGCCTGCCGCTGCGCGCCACCGGCCGGTATCGCCGACTGCAACGCCGAAGCCCCCCGACGTCAGCAGCATTGCCGCAGCAAGCGAAAGCGCCGTCAACACGATTCCGTAGCCGGTCGTAACGCCGGGCTCGTAGGCGAGCATCGCGACGAAATGCGTTGCCCAGATCCCGTACCCGATGGCAGCGCCGGCAATCGCGATCCAGATCAATCGTGTTCTGGCGCGCGCTGCGATCGCGCGATGAAAGATGCTGACGGCAACGATACTCGCGACGAAGCAGACCAGGCCGGCAAGCAGGACCAGCCGCCAATCGTGCTCAACGGTAAGGCAAGACAAAACACGGAACATCCAGGCTGCTCCATCGGCAATATTGTCGATGGTGACCGGGCTAACCAGCCTTCGCGTTAATTTTGTGCCGTGCCTGATTGCATGCTTATCGGCAGGTTAACGCGGTTCGCGCAATTTGAAGCTTGCCGAGCGCTTGTAGATGACGGTGTAGCTTCGGTCCTGCACCAGCCGGGAGCGCGCATAGTGGTCGGCCAGGAATGTCTAGAGCCGATTGCGGATGCGCTTGCGTCCGGTGATCATCGCGCGGATCAGGTTCTCGCGCTGGACAAGTCCCATCAGCACCACGCCCAGGACATGCAGTACGGCCAGCACGATGACGGCGTCCGATGCGACGGCGTGGGTATCCTCGACCCACCAGACGCCGAAGAAGGTGGCGGTCACCGACATCGCACCTGTGATCGCCGACACCGCGATCGCCAGCAGCAGCGCCACCAGCATCAGGGTGCCGGCAGGATTGAGCCCGATATAGCGGCCCGTCATGCCGCGGCGCAGATTCCAGAGATAACGCGGTGCGGCACGAAGCCTGGCACCGACCATGCGAAAGCGCGAATAGCGGCTTCCCCAAAAACCCCAGATCAGACGGAAGGCCAGGAGCACGAGCACCGTGTAACCGACGATGCGGTGCAGACCGTCATACACGGTGGGCGTGAACCACGCAGCCAGAATGCTGGCCGCGAGGGCCCAGTGCCAGAGGCGTAGCGGGAGGTCCCAGACCCCGACCGTCCGGGATGCAGGTCGATGCGCGGGGGCCCTCTCGGACGCCCCGCGCGCTTCTGGCACCGCTTCATCGATCAAGCCGGAACCATCCCAATCAATTACCTGGCGCAGATCACCTTGCGCGGCTCACTTGGCGATGGTGTGCTTCAGGGTGAGATCTTCGGGGCTGTAGAACAGCTCGTAAAGCTTGCCTTCCTTGACGCCATAGACCTCGTAGCACGAACCTTCAATCTTGGATCGCCGCACCTCGTAGCCGAGCGCCTTGGCCTTGGCTTCGGCTTCGCTCGCCGGCTTCCACGACGCCTTGTCGAGCTTGGTGCAGTCCTTGAATCCGTCGGCCATGGCGGCCGATCCCATGCCAATCCCGATCGTCAGTGCAATGGCAACTACACGAATGACCTTCACGAACGTCTCCTCCTCTGTCGTGTGTGCTGCGCGGGGCCGCGTAGCGCGCACCGAAGGAAGCAAAGGAGATGATGAAGTCAATCCGGTTCAGCGTCAGTTGGCCTTAGAGTCGTTCTAACGAGCCCGAAAAGATCAGCGCTCTCCGTGCGCATGGTACCTTTGGCGGATTGCTGCGGCCTTACGCCTCACGGCTGGGGACAGGTTGCCGACCTCGCCGGTTGCATCAGGCCGCGCTTCGCGATCCCGGGGCATTTCGCTGCAGCCAGTCTGCCCAGGCGAGACGCCCACGCACGCCCTGGCTGACGACAAATCCCATGCCGCGCGCCTTCGCCTCCGAAAGGCCGATCGGCAGGATTTTTCGGTGCAGCCTCCTCGCATCCTGATATTGACGAGCAAAGGCGACAAGGTCGAGATCTTCCGGGCCGCCAATCTCCGGGCGCTCGCCGCGCTGCCCGTCGAAGGCGCAAGCCACGACGTGGTCGGCAACGTCGGACGTGTCGACGGGATTGAACAGCGTCGTCGGCGTCGGCCATAGCGGAAGCCAGACGAGGCCCGCGAGCAGCTTGTCGAGCAGATAATAGAACGGCATCGCGCGAACGACGGACCACGGCAGGTTGGAGGCACGCACCAGACGCTCGCCGGCGAGCTTGACCCGTGCGTAGGGCAGGGTCGCCTCGTCCAGGCCAACGATCGAGACATGGAGGAAGTGCCGCACCTCGGCCTTGCCACTGAGCGACAGCAGCCGCTCGGTACCTTCGACATCGACGGCCGAGGGTGACCTGAAAAAATCTATCGGCCGCACGCCGCCCCGCCGCGCGATCGGCGAGTAGGTCGCGGCATTGATGACCGTGTCGACGTCATGCAGCGCTTCCCGCAACCCGACACCTGTGGCCAGATCGCCGATCGCCCAATCGACGTCCGATCGCGTGCTCGGCGATCGTGCAAACACCCGGACGCGACGCCCGTCACGAACGAGACGATCGACGATGTCGCGGCCGAGATGGCCGGTGCCGCCGGTCACGAGCGTCAGCGTCATGCGTGGCTCCATCGCGGTGCGCGATCCTCGAGATTGCTTCTGACCGCTTCGACATGATTGGGCGCGCCGAGCAGCGTCGCCTGTTCGGCGGTCTCCGCGGCGAGACCAGCCGCCACATCGCAAGTCGCGGACAGATTGAGCAACCGCTTGGCCGCCCGGATCGCATCGGGGCTGCGGCCTGCAATTTCGCGCGCAGTCGCGAGGGCCGCCGCCACGGGATCATCGGCAAGCTGCGTCGCAAAGCCGTAGGCGAGCGCCTCTTCGGCCGAAAAGACCCGCCCGGTATAGGTCAACTCGCGCACGACATCCTCACGCGCGAGGTGTCGCATCAGTTGCGTGCCGCACATGTCGGGGACCAGGCCCCATTTGGCCTCGATGATCGCGAGCTTCGTTCCGGGCGCGAGATAGCGCAGGTCGGCACCGAGCGCGAGCTGGAAACCGCCGCCGAAGGCAACGCCATGCACTGCGGCAATCACAGGCACGGGCAGCTCGCGCCACAGCCAGACCAGATGCTGGGCATAGTTCGCGATGCCATGGGTTCGGCGTGTCAGATCGACGGACGGGATCAATGGCTCGCCGCTTGTCGTTGCCAGCAGTCGATCGAGATCGAGACCCGCGCAGAATGCGCGCCCTTCGCCGGAGAGCACGACTGCGCGGACGTCCTTGTGCTGACCGAGCTGCGTGCCGGCTGCAATGATTGCCGCGAACATCTCGGGGTCGAGCGCATTCATCTTGTCGGGACGGTTCAGCTGGACACGGGCGACGCCGTCCTCGATGGTCAGCCGAATACGATCGGTCATCGTGCTTCTCCTTTGTGGCTCGGATCGGCGAGTTCAGTAACCGGCGACCGCCATCGCGACGACGGCACTGAGCGCCATCCAGCCGAAATGCCGGCCGCGCGTGGCCCATGCGTTGGCGAGAGCCGAGAAGCCGAACACACAAGCCATGGTGACGACGATCCAGTGGCGCGCCGGCTCCGAGCCCATCCAGGGCGCCGCGATCAGCAGCATGCCGCCGCCGATCCAGGCGACGGTCGAGGCTTGCCAGACCAGCCGGATCAGGGTGCGGAGCCGCTCCGGCTCGATGGTGGCGCGGACAAAGACCTTGGCCTCGCCGAGGTAGCCGTGGATGAGAGCCACGGCAATGGTCAGGACACCGGCGCACTGGAGCAGGAGATCACGCATCGTCAAAGCTCCCCGAACATTGCCCATACATATGTGTATGGTGAGATAGGCGCTGGTGCGCCGCCTGTCAATACATTAGTGTATGGTCGAATTTTGGGAACCGAGATGACGGAACAGCTCACCGCCGACGACTGGATCAAGGAGGGATTGAAGGCGCTCGCCAAAAGCGGCTTTACGGCGCTGAAGGCCGATCCGCTCGCCAAGGCCATGGGCGTGTCGCGCGGCAGCTTCTATTGGCACTTCGCCGATCTCGGCGCGTTCCACGCGGCCGTGCTGAAACGCTGGCGTGACATCGCAGCCGAGCAGATCATTGCCGACGTCGAGGCCGCCGGTGACGAGCCGCTCGAGGCGTTGCTGCGGCGTTCCTTTGGCGCGCGGCTCGATCTCGAGCGCGCCGTGCGCAACTGGGCGGCGTTCGATACGGCCGCGCAAGGCGCGGTCCGCGCGATCGACCGCCGCAGGATCGACTATATCGCAACGTTACTGACCATGCGGGGACTCGCGCCGCCGGTGGCGCAGGCGCGTGCGCAGATCCTGTACTGGACATTTCTCGGTTTTGCCCTGTCGGGCACGCCGGTGCCGGCGGCACGGCTCCAGGATCTGCTCGACGAGATCCTGCGGATGGTCTCTGCCTGAGGCGACGCGGTGGGCGGCCACATCTTTCTGTGCTAGAGGCAGGCAATCGCCGGAGACCACAATGAACGCGCCTACCGAACGCCCCGAAAACAGCGTCGATCCCAAATTGCTGGAGATTCTGGTTTGCCCGTTGACCAAGGGCCCGCTGGAGTTCGATTCCGCAAAGCAGGAGCTGATCTCGCGCAGCGCCAAGCTCGCTTATCCGATTCGCGACGGCATCCCGATCATGTTGCCGGAAGAGGCGCGGAAGATCGATTGAAGAGGACGAATAGGGAGTGGCGAATAGATTTTATTCGCCATTCGCCCGCTACAACGCCTCGCCCTTCAACAGCCGCGGCACTTCGCCCGTCAGCCCGGCCGCCTGGCGGATAAAGAGGTTCTTCAGCGGCGGGGCACGGTCGACGAGGCCGAGGCCGATGTCGCGCACGGTGCGCAGCAAGGTCGACTGGTTGGAGAACAGGAAGTTCAGCGAGTTGGTGGCAACCCCCATCGCCATGGTGTCGAAGCGGCGCCAGCGCTGGTAGCGCTCGAGCACGTCGGCGCCGCCGAGATCTATGCCGAGCCGCGCGGCATCGACCACGACTTCGGCGAGCGCCGCGACGTCCTTCAGCCCCATATTGAGCCCCTGGCCCGCAATGGGGTGAATGACATGGGCGGAATCGCCGACCAGCGCGAGGCGCTCGGCGATGAAGGAGCGCGCGACGAAATAGGACAGCGGAAACGCGCGCGGCTTGTCGAGTGCCTTCACCTCGCCGAGATGCAGACCGAAGCGTTGCTCGAGCTCGCCGTGAAATTGCTCGTCGCCGAGCGCGATGATGCGCGCAGCCTCAGCTCGGCGCTCGGTCCAGACCAGCGACGACCGCTTGCCGGATAGCGGCAGGATCGCGAACGGACCTGCGGGCAGAAAGTGCTCTTCGGCGCGGCCCTCGTGATCGCGCTCATGGCCGACGGTGACGACGATGCCGGACTGGTCGTACTCCCAGCCATGGGTGATGATGCCGGCGCGCTCGCGCAGTTTTGACCGCGCGCCGTCAGCGGCGACCAATAGGCTGGCTGCGATGACGCTGCCATCGCCGAGCGTCACGTCGATGCCCTCGGCGCGCGCATCGTAGGACGACACGGTGGTGGCGCGCAGATCAATGCCCTCGGCCTCGGCACGCACCACCAGCGCATCGATCAGGCGGCGGTTCTCGACCATATGCGCGAAGGGCTCGCCCGGCGCGACGTCGCCGGCAAAATTCAGGAACACCGGACGGGTCGCGTCCTCCAGCTTGGAATCGGTGACGACCATGTCGAGGATCGGCTGCGCCTCCCCCCTGACGTCGTCCCAGGCGCCGATCGCCTCGAACAGGCGGCGGCAGGCCGCCACGATCGCGGTCGCGCGCGGATCGCGGCTCGGGCGGGTGCTGAGCGCAGGGTCGGCGACGATGACGGGAATCTCGGGCCCGAGCCCCTGGCGCAACGCCAGGGCCAGCGCCAGTCCTGCAAACGCGCCGCCGCCAATGACAATGCTACCCTGTACCGACATACCAAAATCCCAGTCAATTCTTGGTCTTGCTAGCAGACTATAGCTGGGCGAAACAGTGCGGTGAAACAAGGGCGGAACTGGCCCAATGTGTCATTCCGGAGCGTCTCGAAGAGATGAGGTCCGGTTCGACGGCGAGAAAGCACCATCATGTCCAAAGGCCTGATCGACCTGATCTCGATTCTCGACCTCGAACAGCTCGAGGTGAATCTCTTCCGAGGCAACAGCCCGAAGACGAGCTGGCAGCGCGTGTTCGGCGGGCAGGTGATCGGGCAGGCAATGGTTGCAGCCTGCCGCACCGTCGAGGGCCGGCTGCCGCATTCGCTGCACTGCTATTTCATCTTGCCGGGCGACCCGCAGATCCCGATCATCTACCAGGTCGAGCGCCTGCGCGACGGCAAGAGCTATTCGACCCGCCGCGTCACCGCGATCCAGCACGGCAACGCGATCTTCTCGATCATGGTGTCGTTCCACACCGACGAGGAGAGCGCGTTCGACCATCAGGACAAGATGCCCGACGTGCCGCCGCCGGAAAAACTCACCGCAGAGGAGGTGGCGAAGCAGCCGATGTTCCGCGAGATGCCGGAGTTCATCCGCCGCTACTATGAATCCGATCGACCGATCGAGCTGCGCCCGGTCGAGCTCGGCCGCTACTTCGGCCAGAAAATCGACGACGGCCGCATTCACGTCTGGATCAAGACCGCAGCGACGCTGCCGGACGATCCGGCGCTGCACATGTGCGCGCTGGCCTACGCGTCGGACTTCTCGCTGCTCGACGCGATCATGGCGCGCTACGGCCGGACGCTGTTCGACAAGCGCATGATGCCGGCGAGCCTCGACCACGCGATGTGGTTTCACCGCCCGTTCCGCGCCGACGAATGGCTGCTCTACGCGCAGGATTCGCCGAGCGCGCGATCAGGCCGCGGCTTGACGCGCGGCTCGATCTTCAAGCCCGACGGCACGCTGGTCGCCTCCGTCGCGCAGGAAGGCTCCGTGCGCGAGCGAAGATCCTGATCGCTCCAAGCGCGACGGATCGCGCTTGGAGCCTTTCAAATCAGGCCTGGAGCGATCCGCGCGGCGCGAGCTCGGTCTGCGACGCGAACCAGTTCATGATCCAGCGATACACCCACGGGATCGGGATGAGGAGGCTGCACAGGATCGCAGCCACGATGCCGCGCCAAAGAATGTCGAGACCACTGCCCTTGAACAAGATCTCGCGGCGCGTGCCCTCGATGCCACGGCAGAACCAGCGCATCTGCGCCGCAGCGACCCAGGCCCAGCCGATGATGGTGATGATCGAAATCGCGAACAACAGGTTCCAGCCGATATAAGCCCAGACCGAGCCGGAGAAGCTCAAGCCGAGCGGCTGCCCGTTGGAGGCAAGGTTCGCGACCATCCATTTGATCAGGAGCCAGTAGAGCACGATCTGCACGATGAACAGCAGATTACTCAATAGCTGGCTGCCGATGAAGCCGAGCGCGATCGCCAGAACGATGAAGCCGAAGAACCAGGGCACCAGCGTCATCGCATTGCCGGTGAAGCTGAGATTGGGTCGCCCGGGGACTTTGACGCAGGGCACGATCCATTTCGTGTACCAGACGAACAGCCACGGCACCGGAATGACGAAGCATGAGCCGATCGCCAACACGAGCGTGCGCCAGGTGAACTCGAGGATGCCGAAATCGACCGCCAGCGATCCTCCTCCGCCGCCACCAGCGTAGCCGCTGCCGGCATAGCCACCGCCGCTCATCATCGGCGGGCCGCCCGCCGGCATCATCGGGGGGGCACCGCCGCCGCCGATCAGGCCAGGGATCTCGGCGGCCTTCTGCCAGCCGGCCATGCCCTCGGACCACACCAGCGTATCCGGGCGGACGATTCCCTGCGCGACCAGGTCGCGGAATTGCCCCTCCGGATAGGGCCCCTGCTGCTTGCCCTCGGATGCGTAGAACCAACTCGCCATGAAGCGTCCCCCCTCAAACATACTTATGTACCGGCCGGGACGGTTGGGTTCACCGCATCCATGCCAAAAATGCATTGTGAAGGATGAACGGCTGCCCTGTACAGAGGCGGCCGTTCACATGACCGCCCATGGCCAAACGTTTTTCCGCTTCAATCTGCAAGTTTTTTATGCCATCTGCCCGGAAAGATGCCAGATTGACGCTGCGCCGGGGACATGCGGCGCGGCGGATCCCGGGGAATAGGCCTGACCATGAAACTCGTCGTCGCGATCATCAAACCCTTCAAGCTCGATGAAGTCCGCCAGGCGCTGACGGCGATCGGCGTCCACGGCATGACTGTGACCGAGGTGAAGGGCTATGGCCGCCAGAAGGGCCACACCGAGATCTATCGCGGCGCGGAATATGTCGTGAACTTCCTGCCGAAGCTGCGGATCGAGATCGCGGTCGCCTCTGACGTCGCCGACAAGGCGGTCTCCGTGATCACCGCGACCGCGCGCACCGGGCAGATCGGCGACGGCAAGATCTTCGTCACACCGATCGACCACGCGCTGCGCATCCGCACCGGCGAAACCGACAGCGACGCGCTCTAGATTTTTGTTTTGACGCGTTTTCTTCACGCGAACCGGTATCCACTTCGCTCGAAAACGCTCTGATAGACCTTCGATCGCACCGGGCAACGACGCCACAGCGTGCGACGTAATTTCTATGCTGGGGGAAATGACATGGCGGGATTGTTGCGCCGCGCAGCCGTTATGGCTGCGCCGGTCGGATTTATGTCGATCATGGCCGCGCCTGCGCATGCCGCGGCCTCCGAGATCAACACCGCCGACACCGCCTGGATGATCGTCGCCACCGCGCTGGTGCTGATGATGACGATCCCCGGCCTTGCCCTGTTCTACTCCGGCATGGTGCGCAAGAAGAACGTGCTCGCGACCATGGCGCAAAGCCTTGCCGCGGTGACGATCATCTCCATTCTCTGGGTCGCGTTCGGCTATTCGCTCTGCTTCGTCGGCGATGGTCCGTGGATCGGCTCGCTCGACCGCTGGTTTCTCGCCGGCATGACCATGGACAGCGTCAACCCGGCGGCGAAGACGATCCCGGAAGCGCTGTTCATGCTGTACCAGATGACGTTTGCCATCATCACGGTTGCGTTGGTCGCGGGCTCGGTTGCCGACCGGATGCGATTCTCCGCCTATCTCGTCTTCTCGGTCGCGTGGTTCATCTTCGTCTACATTCCACTGGCGCATTGGGTGTGGGGCGGCGGGTTCCTCGCCAGCATGGGCGTGCTGGATTTCGCCGGCGGCCTCGTCGTGCATCTGTCGGCCGGCACCGCCGGCCTCGTCGCCGCGAAGGTGATGGGGCGCCGGCACGGTTACGGCACCGAAAATCTCTCGCCGTTCGATCTGTCGCTGGCGGTGATGGGCACCGGCCTGTTGTGGGTCGGCTGGTTCGGCTTCAACGGCGGCTCGGCGGGCGCGGCCAATTCGCGCGCGGTGCTGGCGATCATCGCGACGCATCTTGCGGCCTGCTCCGGCGCGCTGACCTGGGGCGCGATCGAATGGTCGACGCGGCGCAAGCCTTCGGTGCTCGGCATGATCTCCGGCGCGGTGGCGGGCCTCGGCACCATCACGCCGGCCTCGGGCTTCGTCGCGCCGTGGCATGGCATCGTCATCGGCGTGGTTGCGGGGGCGGTCTGCTACTGGGCCTGCACCTGGCTGAAGCACCGCTTCAACTATGACGATTCGCTCGACGTGTTCGGCGTCCACGGCATCGGCGGCTTGACCGGCACGCTGCTGGCCGGCGTGTTCGCCACCAGCGCGATCGGCGGCACCGCCGGCCTGGTCGAGGGCCATCCGCAGCAGCTTCTGATCCAACTCTATGGGGTTGCCGTCACCTTCGTCTGGGCGGCGGGCGTGAGCTTCATCCTGCTCAAGCTGGTCGCCCTGTTCGTGCCCTTGCGCGTTTCGCGCGAGCACGAGCTTGAAGGGCTCGACATCTCGCAGCACGGCGAGGCGCTTCAGTAAAGGCTTGCGCAACACATAAGTACATGCTTATGTGTTGTCATGATCGAAGCCGACATCTTCAAGGCACTGGCCGACCCGACGCGCCGAAAGGTCTTTGAGAAGCTCGCTGGCGGCAGCCTGAATGCCAGCGCTTTGCGCGACGGATTGGAGATCAGCCAACCGGCGATGTCGCAGCATCTTTCGGTGCTGCGCGCGGCAGGCCTGGTGCGTGAACAGCGCCAGGGCCGCTTCGTGAACTACGAGGTCGACCCGGACGGGATCGCAACCATCGGGACATGGCTTGCGCGCTACCGCGCCTATTGGCCGAAGCGCATGGAAGCGCTCGCCGATCTCTTGAAGGACATGGATCAATAAGGATCTGGATCAATGAGCGACGCAGCGAAGACTGATTGTCCCGATGCAAACCTGGTGCTCGAATTTGATTTCGATGCGCCGCCGGCAAAGGTCTGGCGCGCCGTCACCATTCCGGCCCTGCGCGAGCGCTGGCTGCCGGATTCCGATCTTGCGCGCGCCGAGCCGGAATCATCGGTCACAGGCGAAGAGGTGAGTTACCGCCTTCGCGATTCCGAGCCGCCGTTTCGCGAAAGCCACGTCACCTTCCGGATCGAGCCGAACGAAGACGGCGGCACCCGCGTTCGCATCGTCCAGCAAGCCTGCGACGACCTCGCGAAACTGCCACAGCCCGCCAACACCAACTGCTGCCTGATGCTGGCAGCCTAGAGCATGATCCGGACCCGAAGGGCCGCGCTAGCGCAAAGCGTGAAGCGGTTTTCCGAAAAGATCATGCTCGACTAAGAGCAAACAGACTTCATCACCTGCAGACATGGAGGTCGCCGATGCGCGACATGCTTCAGCTCGTCCCTATGGTCGTCGAACAATCCGCCCGCGGCGAACGATCCTTCGACATCTATTCGCGGCTGCTGCGCGAGCGCATCATCTTCCTCAACGGCGAGGTCAATGATGCGATGTCGGGCCTCGTCTGCGCGCAGCTCTTGTTCCTGGAGGCAGACAATCCGAACAAGCCGATCAATCTCTACATCAATTCCTATGGCGGCGTGGTCACCTCTGGCCTTGCGATGTACGACACCATGCAGTTCATCAAGGCGCCGGTTCATACGCTGTGCATGGGCACCGCGCGCTCGATGGGCTCGTTCCTGCTGATGGCCGGCGAGCCCGGGCACCGGGCCGCACTCCCCAATGCCAGCCTCCACGTGCATCAGCCGCTCGGCGGCTTCCAGGGCCAGGCCTCCGACATCCTGATCCACGCCAACGAAATGCAGGAGACCAAGCGGCGCCTCATCCGGCTCTATGCGCAGCATTGCGGGCGCTCCGAGGCGGAAGTCGAACGGACCCTGGACCGCGACCACTTCATGACCGCACAGCAGGGGGTGGAATGGGGATTGGTCGATCGGGTCTTTGCAGCGCGCGACGCCGCCTGACGGTCCGACATCGGCCCTCAGCTGGATACCTTTCGGCGAGATTTGCTCACGCGACCCGGTCGTCCTTGCGCGCATCCGATGAGCACGAGCTTCAGGAGCTGAATATTTCGCAGCTCGGAGAAGCGTCCCATAGGGCGATCTCCCTACTTAATTACCATCGCACTGCCCGACACATGAGCAACATTGTGTCGGAGGCCTGTCGTGCTCGCATTTTGATCAGGCGTGACTACGTTTTAAGCGCGGCGTAATAGCGCACTGCACCGCAATACGCGTCAAACGCGAAAACACCCGCTTTCATAGTCCGTTAGGCAAGCCGTCCGATCTGGCACGGCATTTGATTCTAAGGGTCCCGGCTGTGCCCGCGTAGTGAACTTCTCCCTCGTGGCGAACCAGTCGAGAAACGCCCGGCCACGTCCGGACCGGGCCAAGCGGGGATAGGACCCATGAAAATTGTTATGGCGATTATCAAGCCATTCAAGCTGGAAGAAGTCCGTGACGCCCTGACCGCCATCGGCGTTCACGGTCTTACGGTGACGGAAGTCAAGGGATATGGCCGCCAGAAAGGCCATACGGAAATCTATCGCGGTGCCGAATATGCCGTGAGCTTCCTGCCCAAGATCAAGATCGAAGTCGCTGTCGCCTCCGACCAGGTCGACAAGACCATCGACGCCATCACGTCCGCCGCGAAAACCGGACAGATCGGTGACGGCAAGATCTTCGTCATCAACCTCGACCACGCGGTTCGCATCCGCACCGGCGAGGCCGATGCCGCGGCCCTTTGATTTCGCGCTCAACCTTATCCAATCAGGAGTGAATAAAATGACGTTTAAGCGTCCCTATGGCGCGGGATTGGCGGCTCTCGCAGTCGGCATGTTCGCTGCGACCGCGGCCTATGCCGAGCCAACGGTCAACAAGGGAGACAACGCCTGGATGCTGACATCGACAGTGCTCGTGCTGTTGATGACGATCCCCGGCCTCGCGCTGTTCTACGGCGGCCTCGTCCGCTCCAAGAACATGCTCTCCGTCCTGATGCAGGTGTTCTACACCGTCTGCGTCGTCACCGTGATCTGGGCCGTGTACGGCTACAGCCTCGCCTTCACCGGCGGCTCCGACTTCATCGGCGGCTTCTCCAAGGCCTTCATGATGGGCGTCACCACCGACTCGAAGGCCGCGACCTTCTCGGTCGACGCCAACATCTCGGAGCTCATCTACATGTGCTTCCAGATGACCTTCGCGGCGATCACGCCCGCCCTCATCGTCGGCGCCTTCGCCGAGCGCATGAAGTTCGCGGCGATCGCCCTGTTCATCCCGCTCTGGGTCACGCTGATCTACTTCCCGATCGCGCACATGGTCTGGTACTGGCCCGGCCCGGATCTGATCCAGGACGCAGCCAAGGCTCTGGCTGCCGCTACTGACGCGGCGGCGAAGACCGCGGCACAGGCCAAGCTCGACGAGGTCAACGCCGACGCCGGCTGGATCTTCAAGAAGGGCGCGATCGACTTCGCAGGCGGCACCGTGGTGCACATCAACGCCGGCATCGCAGGTCTCGTCGGTGCTCTCCTGATCGGCAAGCGCGTCGGCTACGGCAAGGAGCTGATGGCTCCGCACTCGCTGACCATGTCGATGATCGGCGCCTCGCTGCTCTGGGTCGGCTGGTTCGGCTTCAACGCCGGCTCCAACCTCGAAGCCAATGGCGGCGCTGCCCTCGCCATGACCAACTCCTTCGTCGCCACCGCAGCCGCCGCGCTGTCGTGGATGTTCGCGGAGTGGATCATCAAGGGTCACCCGTCGGTGCTCGGCGTCATCTCCGGCGCCGTCGCGGGTCTCGTGGCCGTCACGCCAGCCGCCGGCTTCGCCGGTGTGATGGGTGCGATCGTCCTCGGCCTGGTGGTCGGCGTGGTCTGCCTGTTCTTCTGCACCGTCGTGAAGAACGCGCTCGGCTACGATGACAGCCTCGACGTGTTCGGCGTGCACTGCGTCGGTGGCATCGTCGGCGCTCTCGGCACCGGCATTCTCGTCAATCCCGCTCTCGGCGGCGCCGGCATCATGGACTACACCGCGATCCCGCCGAAGGTTGCCGATTACGACTTCGCCACGCAGATGATCGCCCAGCTCTGGGGCGTCGGCACCACGCTGGTGTGGTCGGGCATCGGTTCGGCGATCCTCTACAAGGTCGTCGATGTGATCGTTGGCCTGCGCGCCAATGTCGAGAGCGAGCGTGAAGGCCTCGACATCACCGAGCACACCGAGCGCGCCTACAACATGTAACTCTCCTCCCGGACGCGGCGTCTTCGGAGGCCGCGTCCACAACTACGGTTCGGGCACATACCCGGCAATGCCCAGACCGTCGAGGGGCTCCAGCGCAAGTTGGAGCCCCTTTCTTTTTGATCCGACAAAGCGTTTTCGAGCGAAGTGGATCCCGGTTCGCGTAAAGAAAACGCGTCAAACAAGAAGCCGGGGCGAAGAAAAAGATTGCCATTCCGCACCGTCGGCGCAGAAATATCGGCCACAAGAACAACAATCGGGAGGTCGTCATGCGTTTGGAAGGCGGATGCTATTGCGGCGAAGTGCGCTATGTCGCCGAAGGCGATGCAATGATGCAGGCCCAGTGTCATTGCCGCGAGTGCCAGTACATCTCGGGCGGCGCGCCCAACACCTTCATCGCGATGCCGGCGGCCGGCTTCAGCTACATCACCGGGCAACCTAAGCAGTTCACGCGCAAGGACCTCGAGCGCGCCGTCACGCGCGAATTCTGCGCCGAATGCGGCACCCATCTGGTGACCAAGGTTCCGGGTCTGCCTGCGGCGATCCTGAAGGTCGGCACGCTGGACGAGCCAAAACAGTTCGAGCCGCAAATGGCGATCTACACCTGCGACAAGCAGGAGTTTCACGCGATCCCCGCGGGCATGACGACGTTCGAGAAGCTGCCGGGGCACTAAGCCGGCGACCACCCAGCGCTTTGTGCCGACCTCTCCCGCAAGCGGGAGAGGCTAGAAGGCCCCGCATCCCGTTGTTATCCGGCCTCATTATTCCCGCTCTGGACGGGCCCGCCCGCCGATGGTTAATCGCGTCTTAACCTCGCCCTATCTATGGTGAACTGAACCGCTTCCCGCCGGCGCCTTGGTGCGACCGGCTGTTCCAAGAGTGCTGGCGTCCAGAATGGTCATGACCGCTTCATCCCGTGCGCCGCAGGCCAGTGGAAGCTCCGATGGCGAGCGCTCGCCCTTCGTCCGGCTGAACGAGCTCTTGGTGCCGCATCAGCCGGGCAAACCCTTGATTTCGCTTGCCGTCGGCGAGCCTCAGCATCCCGTCCCTGACTTCGTCGGCCCGGTGCTGGCCAAGCACATCGCCGATTTCGGCCGTTACCCGATGAACCAGGGCACCGAGCCGTTCCGCAAGGCAGCCGGCGCCTGGCTGTCGTCGCGCTTCAAGCTGCCGCGGCCCCTCGATCCCATGAGCGAAATTCTGGTGCTCAATGGCAGCCGCGAGGGGCTGTTCCTCGCCGCGATCGCGGCCGCGCGCTATGTCGGCCCGAAGCCCGGCAAGCCCGCCATCCTGATGCCGAATCCGTTCTATCCGGTCTATGGCGCCGGCGCCCGCGCCGCGGCCTGCGAGCCGGTCTATCTGCCGACCACGGTCGAAAACGGTTTCCTGCCCGATCTCGACGCCATCGACGAAGCGACGCTGGCCCGCACGGTGGCGTTCTATCTGGCCTCGCCCGCCAATCCGCAAGGCTCGGTCGCCAAGCCCCACTATTTCAAGCGCCTGAAGCAGCTCGCCGACCGCTACGGCTTCGTGATCCTCAGCGACGAGTGCTATTCGGAGATCTACACCCGCGAGGCGCCGGGCAGCGCGCTGGAATGCGCCGGCCCCGACTTCACCCGCGTGGTTGCGTTCCAGTCGCTGTCGAAGCGCTCCAACCTGCCGGGCCTGCGGGTCGGCTTCGCCGCCGGCGACAAGAAGCTCATCGGCATGTTCCTCGAGCTGCGCAACATCGCAGCGCCGCAGGTGCCGGTGCCGCTTCAGCATGTCGCGACCGTTGCCTATGGCGACGAAGCGCATGTCGAGGAGAACCGGAGACTCTACCGGATCAAGTTCGACCTCGCCGACCAGATCATCGGCAATCGTTACGGCTATCGCCGGCCCGACGCCGGCTTCTGCGTCTGGCTCAACACATCCGAGCTCGGCGACGACGTGTCGGTGTGTCTAAAACTCTTCAAGGAAGCAGGCGTGCGCGTGGTGCCCGGCAGCTTTTTGGCGCGGCAGCAGCCTGACGGATTCAATCCGGGCGCGGGCTACATTCGCCTCGCACTGGTTCAGGATGGCGAGACCACGGCGGCAGCGCTGCACCGCCTGGTCGAGACTCTGGGTTAGGCGGGGCCCATGAGCATGTCGGCAATCGAACGTGTCATTCCACTGGTCGGCCATCTGCCGCTCTCGATCCGAGAGGGGCTGGCGCGGCGTATGCGCGAGCTCACCGGGCTCGGGCTGATCGGGCTGTCGGGCGTCGCCTCGGCGGCGCTGATGACCTGGTCGGTGCAGGATCCAAGCCTCAGCCACGCGACCTCGCGGCCGATCCGCAACATCCTCGGCTATGCCGGCGCGATCGGCGCCGACCTTGCGATGCAGATCCTCGGGCTCGGCGCGATCATGCTGGTCCTGACCGTCGCGGTCTGGGGCTGGCGCATGATGACCCATCGCCCGTTCGACCGCGAGGCGCTGCGGCTCGGCTCCTGGATTCTCTGCACGGTGATCGCCGCGGGCTTCGTCAGCTGCTGGCCGCATGGCGGCGCCTGGCCGCTGCCGACCGGCCTCGGCGGCGTGGTCGGCGATGCCCTGGTGCGCGCGCCCGCGGTGATTTTCGGACCGCCCGGCACGATCTATCGCATCGTGCTGGGCACGATCCTGTTCGCCGCGATGGCCGCGACCTTCCTGATCGCCTGTGGCCTTGGCGCACGCGCGCATGACGACGAGCTCGCGGAGATCGAGGACGACGACAAGCCGCTCGACGAGGACGACGCGAGCGATCGCGGCTCGGTGTCGCTCGGCTGGCTGTTCCATGCGCTGATGAGCACCAAGGCGCGGCTGATCTGGCTGTGTGGTGCCGCTTACCGTTCGCTGGTCTCGAGCGGACCGAAGACCAAGGCCGTTGCATTCAGCCGCCAGGAGCCGAATCTCGGTGGCGGCCGCGCTGCGCCTTCGATCTCGCCGCAGGCCGAAGACGAAGACTACGAGGACGAGCACGAAGAAGAGGAAGTCGACGAGGAGGAGGAAGAGGAGCCGGCCGCGCGCGCTCCGCGCAAGAAGGCTGCACCGAAGGCCGCCTCCAAGAAATCCTCCGACAAGTTCGAGCTTCCGTCCGTCTCCGTGCTGGCCGCGCCCAAGGCCGGTGATCGCCAGCCGCTCAGCAAGACCGAGCTGGAAGCCAATTCGCGCTCGCTCGAAGGCGTGCTCCAGGACTTCGGCGTACGCGGCGAGATCGTGAAGGCCAATCCGGGTCCCGTGGTCACTCTGTACGAGCTGGAGCCGGCGCCCGGCATCAAGTCGTCGCGCGTGATTGGCCTTGCTGACGACATCGCCCGCTCGATGAGCGCATTGTCGGCACGCGTCGCCGTCGTCCCCGGCCGCAACGCGATCGGCATCGAGCTGCCGAACGCGCATCGTGAAAAGGTCTACTTGCGCGAACTGCTGATCGCAAAGGAAGCGACCGACACGGTTGCGAAGCTGCCGCTCTGCCTCGGCAAGACCATCGGTGGCGACCCCGTCATCATCGACCTCGCGCGCACGCCGCATATGCTGATCGCCGGCACCACCGGCTCCGGTAAATCGGTCGCGATCAACACCATGATCCTCAGCCTGGTCTACAGGCTGCGCCCCGATCAGTGCCGGCTGATCATGGTCGATCCGAAGATGCTCGAACTCTCCGTCTATGACGGCATTCCCCATCTGCTCACGCCCGTCGTGACCGACCCGAAGAAGGCGGTGGTCGCGCTGAAATGGGCCGTGCGCGAGATGGAAGAGCGCTACAAGAACATGGCCAAGCTCGGTGTGCGCAACATCGACGGCTACAACACGCGCCTGCTCGAATTAAAGGCCAAGGGCGAGGAGCCGACCCGCACGGTGCACACCGGCTTCGACAAGGAGACCGGCAAGGCGATCTACGAGGAAGAGAAGCTCTCGCTCGATCCGCTGCCCTACATCGTCATCATCGTCGACGAAATGGCCGACCTGATGATGGTCGCCGGCAAGGACATCGAAGGCGCGGTGCAGCGTCTCGCGCAGATGGCGCGCGCTGCCGGCCTGCACGTGATCCTCGCGACGCAGCGTCCATCGGTCGACGTCATCACCGGCACCATCAAGGCGAACTTCCCGACCCGCATCGCCTTCCAGGTGACGTCCAAGATCGACAGCCGCACCATTTTGGGCGAGATGGGCGCCGAGCAGCTGCTCGGCCAGGGCGACATGCTCTACATGGCCGGCGGCGGCCGCATCAGCCGCGTGCACGGACCTTTTGCCTCGGACGAGGAAGTCGAGAAGGTGGTGCGTCACCTCAAGACGCAAGGCCAGCCCGAATACCTCGAAGCAGTCACGGCCGAAGAGCCCACCGAGGACGAGGACGGCGGCGCCGTGTTCGACGCCAGCGGC
This sequence comes from Bradyrhizobium xenonodulans, assembly GCF_027594865.1. NCBI lineage: Bacteria > Pseudomonadati > Pseudomonadota > Alphaproteobacteria > Hyphomicrobiales > Nitrobacteraceae > Bradyrhizobium > Bradyrhizobium xenonodulans. The sequence goes on along the minus strand of NZ_CP089391.1, from coordinate 227,178 downwards.
ATGGGCGCGGATGGCGGCGGCGATTTATTCCAACAGGCCGTTGCCATCGTCAAACGCGACCGCAAGGCCTCGACCAGCTACATCCAGCGCCGGCTCCAGATCGGCTACAACCGCGCGGCGTCGCTGATGGAGCGGATGGAACTCGAAGGCATCGTCGGCCCCGCCAACCACGCCGGCAAACGCGAGATTCTGGTCGAGGAAGAAGACAGCCATATGTGAGGCGAGGGGCCTCAAACGAAATTTCACGCGAAATCGTTATCTGCTTTTGCCCGAAATCACGCTAAAAAGGCGCCCAGCCACACAGGACGACGCGTTGATCAGACATCCGGACATTCGATTCGCTGCCACCATCGTCGCGCGAAGCGCGCGCGTGGCCTGCGTGCTTCTCGTCACTGCCGCGATGGCGACTGCTGCGTCGTTCGCGCAGACCGTGCCCGTGCCAAGACCCGCGCCGAAGGGCCGCGATGGCGGTGCGTCCGCCGGCGGGCCCGCAATCACCGGCGCGACTCAGACGCCGCCGAATCCGGTCATCCCGGATCCGCGCCGCAACGTGCCGAGCAGCATCTTCCAGACCTTCGATGCCAACCAGAAGGCGCAGGCGGCCAGGGTCAGCGCCTATCTGTCGTCGCTCCAGACGCTGGTCGGAAATTTCGTCCAGGTCGGCCCCGACGGCAGCAAGACGCAGGGCGATTTCTACATCCAGAAGCCGGGCAAGATGCGCGTCGAATATGACGCGCCGAGCCCGATCGACATCGTCGCCGACGGATCCTCGCTGGTGGTGCGCGACCGCAAGCTCGCGACGCAGGACGTCTATCCGCTGTCGCAGACGCCGCTGCGCTTCCTCTTGTCTGACCGCATCGACCTGATGAGGGACACCAACGTCATCAGCGTTTCGGCCGACGACCTCTTCATCAGCGTCACCATCGAGGAGAAGCAGGCCCTGGTCGGCACCAGCCGCCTCCTGCTGATGCTCGGCGCCAAGGACGGCCAGTTGAAGCAGTGGACCGTCACCGACCCGCAGGGCTACGACACTACGTTCGCGGTCTACAATCTGGACACGAGCAAGAAGCTCGACCCCAGCATGTTCAAGATCGATTTCACCAATTACGGCCCGTCGCCGGGATAGGCAACGTCGTCTTAGAGTGGGCAAAGGCGCACTTGCGCCGTGCCACCATCTCTCCACCTCATGGCAAGCCTCGCGGGCACGCTTCCGCCTTCGCTCTTCGAGCTACGGCGGACAAGTCGCTTTGCCCTCCCTGCGAGAGCTCGTTGTGGACAAGCATTTGCCCCGCGCCAATCCATGCTAAGACGCATCCCTCATGCGTTTTTCCCTGACAACCTGGAACATCAATTCGGTGCGGCTGCGCATCGACCTGGTCGCGAAGTTTCTCAAGAGCGCGCGGCCGGACGTACTGTGCCTTCAGGAAACCAAGTGCATCGACGATGCCTTTCCGCTGAAGCGTTTCAAGCGGCTCGGCTATGAGCATGTCGCGCTGAACGGGCAGAAGGGCTATCACGGCGTCGCCATCGTCTCGAGGATTCCGTTCGAATCCACGGACATCCGCACCTTCTGCGACAAGGTGGATTCGCGCCATATCTCGGTGTCGTTCGGCGAGAAGGCCAATATCGCAAAGCCGCTGGTGCTGCATAATTTCTACGTGCCCGCCGGCGGCGACATTCCCGATCCCGCGCTGAACGAGAAGTTCGACCACAAGCTTCGCTTCCTCGACGAGATGAAGGCGTGCGAGCCGCTGCATCCGCGCGGCGAGGATCGCCACATCCTGGTCGGCGATCTCAACGTCGCGCCGCACGAAAATGACGTCTGGTCGCACAAGCAGCTTCTGAAGGTGGTCTCGCACACGCCCGTCGAAACCGAGAAGCTCAAGGCGGCGCTCGAAGCCGGCGAATGGGTCGACGTCGCGCGCGAGCGCATCCCGATGTCGGAGAAGGTCTATACGTGGTGGAGCTATCGCTCTGCCGACTGGACCGTCGGCGATCGCGGCCGGAGGCTCGACCACATCTGGGTCTCGCGCGCGCTGAAGGATGCGGTCAGCGATTTCAAGATCCTGCGCGACGCGCGGAGCTGGGAGCGGCCTTCGGACCATGTCCCGGTGACGGTGACGCTGGAGGTGTAGTACCGGCAGCCACGCCGGACGCCCTCATTCTGAGGAGCGCGCTCGCGCGCGTCTCGAAGGATGGGCCGCAGGCGATACTTGGGCCTTCATGGTTCGAGACGGCGCTGACGCGCCTCCTCACCATGAGGGATCACTCACGACGTCAGCTTCGCGCCCGCCATCAGGATATCGCTGGCAATCTGGCTGGAGCGCACCGCGAATTCATCGCGCAAGCGAACGGCGGCGGCGGGATCGCTTTCGAGCACGCGCTGGAACAGGCTGCGCGCAACGCGGATGACGGAGGCATGCTCCAGCGCGATCGCGCTCGACGGCCGCTTCATCGGCACCACCAGTGCTAGCTCGCCGATCAGCGCGCCGGGACCGGCGATCATTTCCGCGCCGGCGCCGTCATCGACGCGAAAGGCGCCGCGCTGGACCACGAAGCCGGCATCGGCGTCGTCGCCGAGATTGAACAGGATGTCGCCGCGGACGAAATTACGCTGCTCGGAGCCGATCGCCAACATGCGCAGCGAGGCGTCTCCCAACAGGCGCAGTGTCGGGACACGCTCGAGAAGCGCTACGTCGTCGTCGATTGACATTCAGGTCCGAGGCTCAAAGGCACGCGATCTAAAACGATTCGCACGCCCCTGAAGCGTATCACGGCACCAGCTTGTAGCCACCGGCTTCCGTGACCAGGATTTCCGGGTTGGCGGCGTCCTTCTCGATCTTCTGGCGAAGGCGGTAGATATGGGTTTCCAGCGTGTGGGTGGTGACGCCGGAATTGTAGCCCCAGACCTCCTGGAGCAGGGTCTCGCGCGAGACCGGCATCTGGCCGGCCCGGTAGAGGAAGCGAAGGATCGCCGTTTCCTTCTCGGTGAGCCGGACCTTGCGCGCATTGGCCGCCGTCAGCATCTTCGAGCCGGGACGGAAGGAGTAGGGGCCGACCGAGAACACCGCGTCTTCGCTGGCTTCGTGCTGGCGGAGCTGGGCGCGGATACGGGCCAGCAGCACGGCGAAGCGGAAGGGCTTTGCGACATAATCGTTGGCGCCGGATTCCAGCCCCAAAATGGTGTCGGAATCGGTGTCATGCCCGGTGAGCATGATGATCGGGGCCTTGAAGCCACCCTTGCGCAAGGAACGGACCACCTCGCGGCCATCGGTGTCGGGCAGGCCGACATCCATCAAAACGAGATCGGGGGCATTGGCCTTCGCGGCGCTCGCACCCTTGGCGCCGGTATCGACGGCGGAGGCTTCGAATTCTTCGTGCAGCGATAATTGCTCCACCAACGTATCGCGCAGATCGGTATCGTCATCCACGATGAGGATCTTGCGGGCATTGGCCATAGGGGGTCATCCTTTTGGGGTCCGGCGCGGCGCGCATCCATGCTGCACCCAGCCGAGAGGGGAAGTTTAGGGGTCGCCGTTATTATTGTTGTTCGTGTTGAAGTAGTGGGCTGTTACCGATTCTCAAGCCAGAACCACTCTAACTCAAAATCGCGGGCCGTTTCGATGAATGTCCTGTAATGAATTCGACATCGCATTTTCGCATGAAAAATAAAGCCGTGTCAGTCAGTTACACCAGGAATCGAAGCGCCGGACCGCTGTCAACGATCCGCGTTAAGCCTGCCGCCGGGAATCCGCGCCGGGGCTGGCTGACGGCCGGACACCTGACAATTCCGGTGGCGCTGGGACGCGGCGGTATTTTGGCCAACAAGCGCGAGGGCGATGGCGGCACGCCCAGGGGCAGCTTCCGTCCCAGGCAATTGTGGTGGCGGGGCGACCGCCACAGCCGGCCGCAGACCTTTTTACCGGCGCGGGCCATCGGCGACACGGACGCCTGGTGCGAGGACCCGAGCGACCGCCATTATAATCAGCCGATCCGGCTCGATCGGGAGCAGGGCGGCGACCGGCTCAAGCGGGCCGACCAACTCTATGACTTCATCATCGAAATCGACCACAACACCAGACCGCGCATCGCCGGGCGCGGCAGCGCCGTATTCCTGCACCTGGCCCGCGACAATTTCGGGCCGACTGCGGGCTGCGTCTCGATGACCAAGGCGGCAATGCTGCAATTGCTGCGGCGGCTGGGACCAAGAACAAGAATCATCATCGGGTGAGGGCTCATGCTCGACAAGGATCAGATCGCCGACGCTTCTCGCGTCCTGGCCAAACATTGGCGCGACGGCACCAAGCTTGACGCGCTGGAGCCGCGCCCGCGGAGCCGCGCCGATGGCTACGCCATCCAGGCCGCGCTCGAAACGCCATCGCTCGGACAATTGTTCGGCTGGAAGATCGCGGCGACGAGCGAATCCGGACAGAAGCATATCAACGTCACGGGACCGCTGGCCGGCCGCATCATGAGCGACACCGTGATTGCCGATGGCGGCACGGCGTCGATGAAGGGTAACGAGATGCGCGTCGGCGAGCCCGAGTTCGCTTTCCGCATGGGGCGCGATCTGCCACCGCGTGCGTCGCCGTACAGCGTGGACGAGGTCCTCGCCGCGACAGGCAGCTTTCATCCCGCAATCGAGATTCCGGATTCGCGCTTTGTCGATTTCGCCAGTGCCGGCGAGGCGCAGCTCATCGCCGACAACGCCTGCGCACATCTGTTCGTGCTGGGCGCACCGACGACTGCGAACTGGCGAGCCATGGATCTCGTCGAGGAACGGCCGCAGATCACGCTGCGCGGCCAGCATTATGTCGGCCACGGCGGGAACGTGCTCGGCGATCCCCGTGTCGCGCTTACGTGGCTCGCCAATGAGCTGCGCGGGCTCGGCATCACCTTGCGGGCAGGGGAGGTGGTGACCACAGGCACGTGCCATCCGCCGCTGCCGATCCAGGCCGGCGATCGCTTCGAGGTGGATTTCGGCGTGCTGGGGAAGGTGTCGGTGGGGTTTGTGTAGGCGCTCCACCCTTCGCCGTCGTCCCTGCGTTCGCAGGGACGACAACTATCTATGCCCGAAGATCGCGCTTCCCACCCGCACATGGGTGGCACCTAGCATGATCGCCGTCGCAAAATCCGCGCTCATGCCCATTGAGAGATTCTTCAATCCGTTGCGCGCGGCGATCTTGGCGGTCAGTGCGAAATGGGCTGCCGGCGGCTCGTCGACCGGCGGGATGCACATCAAGCCGGAGATCGTCAGCCCGTAGCTGTCGCGGCAGCTCGCGATGAAGGCATCGGCTTCACCGGGGGCGATGCCGGCCTTCTGCGGCTCCTCGCCGATATTGATCTGGACGAACAGTTCCGGGTGCTTTTTCTGGGATTCGATTTCCTTGGCTAACGCTTGGCAAATGCTCGGGCGGTCAACCGAATGGATGGCATCGAACAACGCGACGGCCTCTTTCGCCTTGTTGGATTGCAGCGGCCCGATCAGATGCAACGCGATACCGGAGTGAGCGGACGTTAACCCAGGCCACTTGGCTTTGGCCTCCTGCACCCGATTCTCGCCAAATACGCGCTGTCCGGCGTCGATTATCGGGGTAATTGCATCGGCGGCGAACGTCTTGGATACCGCGATCAACGTCACGGAGGCACGATCCCGCCGCGCTTCCTTGCAGGCGCGTGCAATTTCGGCTTCGACCGCGGCGAGCGCGTTAGGTGAATGGCCGGTTACCGGCGCGGCGCTTTCTTCTGTCATGACGTCGAATCGAGACTGATTGTTGCGGTGCTATTTCTAATTTTACCGAGTTCAAGAAAGAGTTTTTGAACCCTTCGCTTTACCTTGGCACACGGGGTGGGTCGCGAAGATGGCAAACATCAGTTTCAACCGCAAACGAGCGAAACTCAAGCAGGTTCTCGGAATCCGGGCGCGGCTTGCGTTGCTCGCGGTGATTCTGGTGACGCCCTTGATGTTCGAGCGCGTCCGTTCGCTCGAGGACACGCGCGCAAAGCAAATCGCGCAGGCCGCGGCCGAATTCACCACCATCGCCAGGCATAGCGCCGATGCGCAGCGCGAAGTGATCTCGTCGGTCGAGACCATCCTGAAATCGGAAGCCTTCATCCGCGCCTCCGCCGGCGGCATCAGCAAGAGCTGTGACGTGCTGCGCGCGAGTCTGCCGTCGAACCTTCCCTGGATCCGCACGCTGTTGATCGCCGGCCAGGACGGACGCATCCAGTGCGCCACCAACAACATGTATGTCGGCCTCGACCTCAGCGACCGGCCTTACTTCCAGCAGGCGCAGGAAACCGGCCGGTTCGTGCTGAGCGATTTCATTCTGTCGCGGCCGGTGCCGTCGCCGACCGTCATGGCGGTTTACCCGGTGTCCGCCTTCAGCGGCGTCGCGGATGCCGTCGTGCTCGCCACCGTGAACCTCGACTGGATGTCGAAGGTCATGAGCAATCTCGGCGGCCGCGCCGGCATCACCGCCGTGCTGGTCGACAGCGCCGGCACCGTGCTGGCAGCACCCGCCGACCAGCACAGCGCGATCGGCCGTCCCCTCGACAACATGCCGCTGATGTCGGCAATCGCCGACAAGGCGCTGCGCTCGGACCAGGACGAAGGTTCGCTCTCCTTCCTCGCCGCCGACGGCTCGCGCCGCGCGGTCAGCTATATCCGCATCGCCGGTACTAACGCCCGCCTGATCGCCAGCATCGACGAGGACAAGGTGTCCGCGGCGGTCAGCCGCGACATCCGCACCGCCTATCTCCAGCTCGCCTTCGTCGTCCTGTTCGTCCTGCTCGGTGCGCTGATCGCCGCCGAGAAGCTCGTGATCAAGCCGATCGAAATGCTCGCGGACATGGCCAAGCGTCTCGGCGAAGGCGACCTGTCGGCGCGCGCCGCGCGCAACCGGCTACCGGCCGAGTTCGTGCCGCTCGCCCGCGCGTTCAACGCGATGGCCGCGCAGCTCAGCCAGCGCGAGCGCGAGCTGATCGCGAGCAACGACCGCCTGACCGTGATGGCCTCGATCGACATGCTGTCGGGCCTTGCCAATCGCCGCGGCTTCCAGAGCCGGCTCGACTTCGAATGGATGCGCGCGCAGCAATATGGCAGCGACCTCGCGCTCCTGATGATCGACGTCGATCACTTCAAGCTGTTCAACGACACCTACGGCCATCTCGAAGGCGATTCGTGCCTGACCCGGCTCGGCGAATCGCTCTCCGGTATCGCCGCCGACACGATGGGCTTTGCGGCGCGCTATGGCGGCGAGGAGTTCTGCCTGCTGCTGCCGAACACCGACGTGACGCGCGCCGTCGAGATCGGTGAGCAGGCGCGCGCGGCCGTGCTGAAGCTCTGCCTGCCGCACATCACCTCGGCCCATATGATCGTCACCGTCTCGATCGGCGTTGCCGCGACGAAGCCCAACGAGACCCTGCGTCCCGGCGATCTCATCGAAGCCGCCGACGCCGCGCTCTACGCCGCCAAGCACCGCGGCCGCAACAAGGTCGTCGAGCACGGCATCCTCGTGATCGACAACGGCGCGGCCGAAATCGCGATGGCGGGTTAACTAGCCCGCTGCTCCGGCGCGATCGCGCTCGATCTCCGTTACCACGCGATCGCGCCGCATCGCCTGTCCGGCAATGGACACGGCGTGGTCGTCATCGGGATCGTCGAAGCTGGCGTCCATCGGGATATTCGGGGTTCTGGTCAGCCGCGAACTTGCATCGAGCCCTTAATCCCGGCCCAACGGCGGCCTCGGTAGTTATGGGGAGCCGCAGGGGAAGGGTCCTCGGCTGCGGCAACCCATTGACCCCCCGAGGACTTTTATGGCCTAGTCCGCCGTCTTTAGACGGCCGAATCCACGAAAAACCCAACGATTCCATGACCTCCGAACGCTACAACGCCCGCGACGCCGAACCGCGCTGGCAGGCTACCTGGGACCAGCAGGCGATCTTCGTCTCCCGAAACGACGATTCGCGGCCGAAATACTATGTGCTCGAGATGTTCCCCTACCCGTCCGGGCGCATCCATATCGGCCATGTCCGCAACTACACCCTCGGCGACGTGCTGGCCCGCTTCATGCGCGCCAAGGGATTCAACGTGCTGCACCCGATGGGCTGGGACGCGTTCGGCCTGCCGGCCGAGAACGCCGCGATCGAGCGCAAGGTCGCGCCGAAGGCCTGGACCTACGACAACATCGCCGCGATGAAGAAGCAGCTCCGCTCAATCGGGCTGTCGCTGGACTGGTCACGCGAATTCGCGACCTGCGATCCCAGCTATTACAAGCATCAGCAGAAGATGTTTCTGGACATGCTCGCCGCGGGCCTCGCCGAGCGTGAGAAGCGCAAGCTCAACTGGGATCCGGTCGACATGACCGTGCTCGCCAACGAGCAGGTGATCGACGGCCGCGGCTGGCGCTCGGGTGCCGTTGTCGAACAGCGGGAAATGAGCCAGTGGGTCTTCAAGATCACGAAGTACTCGCAAGAGCTGCTGTCCGCGCTGGATGGGCTCGACCGCTGGCCCGACAAGGTGCGGCTGATGCAGCGCAACTGGATCGGTCGCTCGGAAGGGTTGCTGGTCCGCTTCGCGCTGGATCAGGCGACCACGCCCGCCGGCGAGAGCGAGCTGAAGATTTTCACGACGCGCCCCGACACGCTGTTCGGCGCGAAATTCATGGCGATCTCGGCGGATCATCCGCTGGCGCAGGCGGCCGCCGCGAAGAACCCGAAGCTTGCGGAGTTCATCGCCGACATCAAGAAGATCGGCACCGCGCAGTCAATCATCGACACCGCGGAGAAGCAGGGTTTCGACACTGGCATCCGCGCGGTGCACCCGTTCGATCCCTCCTGGAAGCTGCCGGTCTATGTCGCCAACTTCGTGCTGATGGAATACGGCACCGGCGCGATCTTCGGCTGCCCGGCGCACGACCAGCGCGACCTCGACTTCGTCAACAAGTACAGCCTCGGCAATACGCCGGTCGTCTGTCCCGAGGGCCAGGATCCGAAATCGTTCGTCATCACCGACACCGCCTATGACGGTGACGGCCGCATGATCAATTCGCGCTTCCTCGACGGCATGACCATCGATCAGGCCAAGGACGAGGTCGCAAAACGCCTTGAAAACGAGCTGCGCGGCAACGCGCCGGTCGGCGAGCGTCAGGTCAATTTCCGCCTGCGCGACTGGGGCATTTCGCGCCAGCGCTATTGGGGCTGTCCGATTCCGGTCATCCATTGCCCGAAGTGCGACGTGGTGCCGGTGCCGGATGCCGACCTGCCGGTGGTGCTGCCGGAGGATGTGAGCTTCGACAAGCCGGGCAACGCGCTCGATCATCATCCGACCTGGAAGCACGTCACCTGTCCCAAATGCGGCGGCAAGGCCCAGCGCGAAACCGACACCATGGACACCTTCGTGGATTCGTCCTGGTATTTTGCGCGCTTCACCGATCCCTGGAACGAGAACGCACCGACGACGCCTTCAGTCGCCAACCGGATGCTGCCGGTCGACCAGTATATCGGCGGCGTCGAGCACGCGATCCTGCATCTGCTCTACAGCCGCTTCTTCACCCGTGCGATGAAGGCGACCGGGCACATCGCACTGGACGAGCCGTTCGCGGGCATGTTCACGCAGGGCATGGTGGTGCACGAGACCTACCAGAAGACCGACGGCAGCTGGGTGCAGCCGGCCGAGGTGAAGATCGAGGTCGGCGGCAACGGACGCCGCGCGACGCTGCTGAGCACAGGCGAAGACGTCACGATCGGTCCGATCGAGAAGATGTCGAAGTCGAAGAAGAACACGGTCGACCCCGACGACATCATCGCGACCTACGGCGCCGACGTCGCCCGCTGGTTCATGCTGTCGGACTCCCCGCCCGACCGCGACGTGATCTGGAGCGACGAACGCGTCCAGGGCGCTTCGCGTTTCGTGCAGCGGCTGTGGCGGCTGGTGAACGATGCCATGGAACTCGGCAAGGGTGCCCCCGCGGCCCGACCGGCCTCGTTCGGCGGGGATGCGATCGCCCTGCGCAAGGCCGCCCATGGCGCGCTCGACAAGGTCACCACCGGCGTCGAGCGGCTGCACTTCAACGTCTGCCTCGCCCATATCCGCGAATTCACCAATGCGTTTTCGGAGGTGCTCCAGCGGCCCGGCCAGCCGGCGCCCGATCTCGCCTGGGCGATCCGGGAGGCCAGCCAGATCCTAGTCCAGCTGTTCTCCCCGATGATGCCGCACCTGGCCGAGGAGTGCTGGCAGGTTCTGGGTCACAGCGGGCTGGTTTCGGAGGCCGATTGGCCCCAAATCGAACGCGATTTGCTGGTGGAAGACAGCGTGACCCTGGTGGTTCAGGTCAACGGCAAGAAGCGGGGTGAGGTCACAGTTGCAACAGCGGCCCAGAATCCGGAAATCGAGACTGCCGTTTTGGCCCTCGATGCGGTAAAACTGGCCCTGGACGGCAAACCCGTCCGCAAGGTGATTATCGTCCCCAAGAGGATCGTGAATGTTGTCGGCTAGGATCCGTATCGCAGCCCGCTTGCTCGCGGTGGCCGCACTGGCGGCGCTGACGGCTGGCTGCTTCCAGCCGATGTACGCCGAGCGTACCGACGGCACCCCCGGCCTGCGCGAGAAGCTGATGGGGGTCGACCTGCCGCCGATCACCAAGGCGAACGCCTCCCGCGAGGCTCGCGTCGGCGTCGAGGTCCGCAACGCCCTCGCCTTCAAGCTCTACGGCACGGCCACCGGCATGCCGCCGACCCATCGCCTCGAGATCCGCTTTGCAAGCAGCAAGTCATCGCTGATCGTCGATCCCAACACCGGCCTGCCGAGCAGTGAGAACTACGGCATCGACGCCCAGTACAATCTGATCGAGGTCGTCAGCGGCAAGTCGGTGATGACCGGTACGACGTTCTCGCGCGTGTCGTACGACATGCCCGGCTCCTATCAGCGTTTCGGCCGCAACCGCGCGATACGTGATGCGGAGGATCGTGCTGCCAACGAGATCGCCGAGAACATCACGACCCGGCTCGCCTCGTTCTTCACTGCAGGCACGTAATTCATCCTGTCATTCCGGGGCGCCCGGAGTGACGAACCCAGGCAACATGGTCGCGCTGCGCGGAAAAGAGATCGACGCCTTTCTTGCCCGTCCCGATGCGGGCCGTCCGATCATCCTGCTCTACGGTCCCGACGCCGGCCTCGTGCGCGAGCGCGCCGATGCACTGATTGCTTCGGCCGTGGACGATCCCAACGATCCCTTCTCGCTCGTGAAGCTCGATGGCGACGAGCTCTCCGCCGAACCGTCGCGTCTCGTCGACGAAGCCATGACGGTGCCGCTGTTCGGCGGCCGCCGCGCCATCCGCATCCGCGCCGGCTCGCGCAGCTTTGCCAGCGGTGTCGACACGCTGGCGGAGATGAGCGTGAGGGATTGCCGCATCGTGATCGAGGCCGGCGAGCTGCGGCCGGAATCGCCGCTGCGCAAGGCCTGCGAGAAGGCCAAGACGGCCGTTGCGATCGGCTGCTATCCGGACACCGAGCGCGACCTCGCCAAGCTGATGGAAGACGAGCTCCGCATCGCCAATTTGCGCATCGCGCAGGACGCCCGCGCGGCGCTGATGTCGTTCCTCGGCGGCGACCGCCAGGCCTCGCGCAACGAGCTGCGCAAGCTGACGCTCTATGCGCATGGCAAGGGCGAGATCACGCTTGATGACGTCATGTCCGTGGTCGCCGACGCGTCTGAGCTGAAGCTCGATCCGATCGTCGACGGCGCCTTCGCCGGCCGGCCCGATATCGTCGAGACCGAGTTCGCCAAGGCCATGATTGCCGGCACCTATCCCGGCGTGATCATCTCCGCCGCGCAGCGCCAGGCGGCGTGGCTGCATAAATCCGCGCTCGCGATCGCCGACGGCACGCCGGCCTCCGCCGTGCTCGAAGGCGGCTATCCGCGCCTGCATTTTTCGCGAAAGCCGGCGGTCGAAACGGCGCTGCGCAATTTCAACGTGGCGCGGCTTGCCGCCATCATCGAGCAGCTCGCGACTGCCGCGCTCGATACCCGCAAGCAATCGACGCTAGCCGCCGCGATCGCCCAGCGCACACTGATGGCCATCGCCGCGAATGCGAAGCGGCGGGGCTGAACCGCTACTCTCTCCACCGTCATTGCAAAGCGCAGCGAGGCAATCCAGAGTCCCACCGCGGAAAGATTCTGGATTGCTTCGCGACGCTTGTAATGACGACGTGGAAGCAGATGCGCACCACACACTCACTGTCATGCCCGCGAACGCGGGGATCCGTAACCACAGGGAGCGGTTTGGCGAAGACTCGAGGGCTTGGCCTACAGCGCGCCCTTCGCGAGCCGCTTCATCACCTCGTCGAGCTGATCGAGGTTACGGTAGTTGATCTGGACCGAGCCGCCGGGATCGCGGTGATTGACGGTGACCTTGAGACCAAGCGCATCGCTGACGCGCTTCTCGAGATCGATCGTGTCGGGGTCCTTTTCCTTGCCGCCGGTCGCGCGCGCCTTCTGCGGCTTGCGCTCGGGCACGCCTTCTTCATGCGCGAGCGCCTCGGCCTGGCGGACGTTGAGACCTTCCTCGACGATGCGCCTCGCGGATGCGAGCGGATCGGGCACGCCGATCAGCGCGCGGGCGTGGCCGGCCGTCAGCTCGCCGCTCGTGATCAGGGCCTGCACCTCCGTCGGCAGTTTCGTCAGCCGCATCATGTTGGCGATGTGGCTGCGGCTCTTGCCGACGACTTTTGCGATGTCGTCCTGGCTGCGTTTGAACTCGTTGGCGAGCGCGTGATAGCCCAGCGCCTCTTCCATCGGGTTGAGGTCTTCGCGCTGCACGTTCTCGACGATCGCGAACTCCAGCGCATCGCTGTCGCTGATGTCGACCGGGACGATTGGCACTTCGTGCAGGCCGGCCATTTGCGAGGCACGCCAGCGCCGTTCGCCGGCGATGATCTCGAAGCGATCCTGGGCGCCCTTCACCGGACGCACCACGATCGGCTGGATCACGCCATGCTGCCGGATCGAATCGCTGAGCTCCTTCAGCTCCGCGTCCGAAAAGGTGCGGCGCGGGTTGCGCGGATTGGGCTTGATGAATTCGATCGGCACCTTGCGCTGCGCGCGCGGACGATCGACATGCTGAGCCTCGCCGCCGACGTCACCGATCAGACTTGCAAGACCCCGGCCCAGTCGCGAACGCGCTTCGTCGGCCATCGCCAGCTCCCTTGGATTCACTTGAGCGCACTCCAGAACTGAATTGTCGTAGGGTGGGCAAAACGAAGCGTGCCCACCAGTTGGTTATGTGCGGAAGATGGTGGGCACGGCGAAGACGCCTTTGCCCACCCACGGCCTCTTCAATGCGTGACGCGCAACTCGCGCTCGCGCTGGATCACTTCGGTGGCGAGCCGCAAATAGGCTTCGCTGCCGACGCATTTGAGATCGTAGACCAGCACCGGCTTGCCGTAGGACGGCGCCTCCGAGATGCGCACGTTGCGCGGGATCATGGTCTTGTAGACCTTCTCGCCCATGAACTGCCTGACGTCGGCGACGACCTGGTTCGAGAGATTGTTGCGCGAGTCGAACATGGTCAGCACGATGCCGTGGATCGACAGGTTCGGATTGAGCGTCGAGCGCACCTGCTCCACCGTCTGCAGCAGTTGCGACAGACCTTCGAGCGCGAAGAACTCGCATTGCAGCGGCACCAGGATCGCATCGGAGGCAGCCATCGCGTTCACGGTGAGCAAATTGAGCGAGGGCGGGCAGTCGATCAGCACATAGGTGTAGTCGGCGTCGGGCGAGACATTGTTGTTGAGCGCGCCGATCGCATCGCGCAGCTTGAAAGCGCGGCCGGGCGTGGTGCCGAGCTCGAGTTCGAGACCTGAGAGATCCATGGTCGAGGGCGCGATGTGCAGCCGCGGCACCGCGGTCGACACCACCGCTTCGCGCAAGCTCGATTCGCCGATCAGCACGTCGTAGGTCGAGCAGGAGCGGTTGCGGCGGTCGATGCCGAGGCCGGTCGAGGCGTTGCCCTGCGGATCGAGATCGACGATCAGGACGCGCTCGCCAATCGCGGCGAGCGCTGTGCCGAGATTGATCGCTGTGGTTGTTTTACCCACCCCGCCCTTTTGGTTCGCCAACGCCAGGATGCGCGGGTGGCCATGCGGAACGTCGCTGGTCGGTTCTGGGGCCTGTTCTTGCTTCGGCTCGTCAATCACGGTCATCGAAATTCCCCACTCACCCCTGAATGCCTCACCCGCGCCGTTCGACGGACGTCAGCTCGACGATCCAACCGTCGCCTGTCCGGCTTCGGTGGAGTTGCGGCTGAATATTCCAATATTTAGCGGCTTCGGTCAATTCAGCCTCTACATCTTGACCCTTAGGAAATAGCGCCTTTGCGCCCTGGCGCATCAGCGGCTCCGCAAAGCCGATGAGTTGATGTAGCGGAGCCAGCGCACGCGCGGTGACGCAATCGACGGGGCCAGTGATTCTATCCACATTATCCCCGATCTCAGCAAGATGTACGACCCCCGGTGATGCGGTGACGCGGATGGCTTCGCGCAGGAAGGCCGCCTTCTTGGCGATTCGCTCGACGAGATGGACGCTGGCATTGGGCGCTCCGGCCATGGCGCAGGCCAAGACGACACCGGGAAAGCCGCCGCCGCTGCCGAGGTCGGCCCAGCGTTTTGCCGATGGCGCGAGATCGACGAGCTGAAGTGAGTCGGCGATGTGCCGGGTCCACAGGTGCGGGAGGGTCGAGGGCGCGACCAGATTAGTCTTGGCCTGCCACTCCCGCAGCAATGCGATGTAGCGATCGAGCCGCTCCCCCGTTTCATGTGAAACGGGGGCGAGCTTCAACGCTGCGATCTTGTCGGCGGCGATGATGGAATCGAGCGCCTGATCGTTGGCGCTGGCCTTGTCGATCTTCGGTCTGGCCGGCGCGGGCTCGGATTGACGAGCGGCGCCCTCACCCGCTCTGGGTCGTCGCAATAGCGGTCTGTCCCCGCCCGGTCCGCGCTGTTTCACGTGAAACGCCTATGCGATTGCCTTGGAGATCTTCCGCGCCTCACGGCGGAGATAGGCCGCGAGGATGCCGAGCGCCGCCGGCGTCATGCCGTCGATCCGGCCAGCCTGGCCGACCGTAAACGGTCGTGCCTTCTCCAGCTTGGCCCGCACTTCATTGGAGAGACCGGGGACCTGCTGGTAATCGACCTCCGACAGCACCATCCCTTCGTCGCGTCGGAAGGCTTCGACGTCGGCGCTCTGGCGCTCCAGATAGACATCGTACTTCGCGTCGATCTCGAGGTGGGTGGCGATGACGGGATCGATGGCGGATAGCTCCGGCCAAATGGCACGGACCTGGCTCCAGCCGATATCGGGATAGGCCAACAGCTCGAAGGCCGAGCGGCGCTGGCCATCCCGGTTCAGGGACAGCCCGTGCTTGATCGCCTCGTTCGGGGTGATCGTGAGCGACTTCGACAACATCCGAGCCGCGTTCAGGGCGCCCATCTTGGCGCGGTGATGCTGGGTCCGGGCATTGCCGACACATCCGAGGGCAATGCCCTTCTCGGTCAGGCGCTGGTCGGCATTGTCGGCCCGCAGCGTCAGCCGGTACTCGGCCCGCGAGGTGAACATCCGATAGGGCTCGCTGATGCCGCGGGTGACGAGATCGTCGATCATCACGCCGAGATAGCCGTCGGCCCGGTCGAATACCGTCAGCAGGCCGCCGCTAGCGGAGAGTGCCGCATTGAGGCCCGCCACAATGCCCTGCCCAGCAGCTTCTTCGTATCCGGTGGTCCCGTTGATCTGTCCGGCCAGGAACAGACCGCGCAGACGCTTGGTCTGCAGGGTCGGATCGAGCTCCCGAGGATCGATATGGTCGTATTCGATGGCATAGCCCGGACGGACCATCTTCACCCCCTCCAGACCCGGGATGGTGGCGAGGATCGCGAGCTGAACCTCCTCCGGCAGCGAGGTCGAGATGCCGTTGGGATAGACCGTGCTGTCGTCGAGCCCCTCTGGCTCAAGGAAGATCTGGTGCCCGTCGCGATCGCCGAAGCGGACGATCTTGTCCTCGATCGAGGGGCAATAGCGGGGACCGCTGCTCTTGATCTGGCCCGAGTACATCGGCGAGCGATGGACATTGGCCCGGATCACCTCATGGGTCGCGGCGGTGGTCCGGGTGATGCCGCACTGGATCTGCGGGGTCGTGATCCGCTCCGTCATGACCGAGAACGGCTCCGGCGGCTCGTCTCCGGGCTGCATCTCGACTGCGGACCAGTCGATCGTGGTGCCGTCCAGACGCGGCGGTGTGCCGGTCTTGAGCCGTCCCAGGGTGAAGCCGGCACGCTCGAAGGAGCTGGAAAGACCCATCGCAGGCGCCTCGCCAACCCGGCCGGCGGGCCAGTTCTTCTCACCGAGATGGATCAGTCCGCGGAGAAAGGTCCCGGTGGTGACGACGACGGCCCCTGCCCGCAGCTCACGACCGTCCGCCAGGCGGAGTCCGGTCACCCGTCCGTCAACCACGGTCAGCTCGTCGGCTTCGCCTTCGATGACGAACAGACCCCCGGTCTCCTGGATCGCCGTCTGCATCGCGGCGGCATAGAGCTTCCGATCGGCCTGGGCACGAGGACCACGTACAGCGGGACCTTTGCGCCGATTGAGCACGCGAAACTGGATGCCGCCGGCATCGCCGACCCGGCCCATCAGACCATCGAGCGCATCGATTTCGCGGACCAGATGACCCTTGCCGAGACCGCCAATGGCGGGGTTGCAGGACATTGCGCCGACTGTGGAGAACCGATGCGTCACCAGAGCAGTCGTCGCGCCCATCCGGGCAGCCGCAGACGCAGCCTCACAGCCGGCATGGCCGCCGCCGATGACGATGACGTCGAAACTCTCTCGCTCTGTGCGCATGGGCGGACTTCTATCCCAGAGCCGGGAAAGCCGGAAGTGGAAACTGTGAGGCGCATGTTTCACGTGAAACGGGGCAAGCGAAGCCCCGGAATACATTTTCGCGAAAACAACCCCATGCACAGTAGAAAGGTTATTGAACGGATTGCTGTTTCACGTGAAACGAAATCGCTGGCAGCGTGGTATGGGGTTCTACCGCTCCGCGGGTGCTGTTCCGCGAAAACACCGCTGCCGCCTCGTTATTGCGAGCGTAGTGAAGGCAATCCAGAATCCCTCTGCTTCGGGCAGTCCGGATAGCTTCGTCGCTTAGACCCCTCGCAACGACGGGGATTGGGAGCGAAACCTATCATCCTCGACTGTCACTGCTCCCGGATCGGCAGATGGCACCAAAGGGCCGAGGCGTCGTTTCACGTGAAACAACGGTCCCATCCACGTTTCACGTGAAACACAAGAAATGGAACAAGGCCTAGTTCTACAATGTAGTACTAGCGCTACTTCCCAATACAGAATTTCTGGAAAATGGCCCCCAGGACGTCCTCGACGTCCACCCGGCCAAGCAGCCGGCCTAGGGCATAAGCGGCGGCGCGCAGCTCCTCGGCGGCAAGCTCTTCGCCGTCTTCTACAAGCTCCAGACTCCGGCGCAAGCTCTCTGATGCCCGGCTCAACAGATCTCGCTGGCGGGCTCGGGTCACCACGGCGCCCTCACTGGCTCCGAAAAACTCGGCCGCAAATTTCACGAGCCCCTCGACCAGCTCGGGGATGCCGTCGCCCCGGCTCGCCGAGATTCCGAACTCGCCCCGCGACCCGGCGACCCTGGCTTGGCTCAGATCAATCTTGTTGCGCACGATCCAGACCTGACCGAAGGACCCATCATCCTCCCCGGAACTCCGAAGTGACGGCAGCGCGTCCGGAGTGACGGCCTGCTCTCCCTCGACCAACCACAGCACGAGATCCGCATCTTCGGCGCGCGCTTTCGCCCGCCGCACGCCCTCTTGCTCGACGGGGTCGTCGGTCTCGCGAATGCCGGCCGTGTCGATCACCGTGACCGGATAGCCGTCGAGATCGAGCTGCACCTCGATCACGTCGCGCGTGGTGCCGGCGTACGGCGAGACGATTGCGACATCGCGGCGGGCGAGCTGATTGATCAACGTCGACTTGCCGACGTTCGGTTCGCCGGCGATCGCAACCACCAGGCCGTCACGCAAACGTTCGGAATGTCCCTGTGCCGCAAGGACTTTTATAATTTCATCATGCAACGCTCTGATCGCCTTGACCGCCGGCGCTCTCAATTCGGCCGGCACATCGCCCTCATCGGAAAAATCGATGCCGGCTTCGATCAAGGCCGACGCCGCGATAATCCGCTCGCGCCAATCACGCGCGCGATCACCGAGCAGGCCTTGCAACTGCCGCAGCGCCTGGCGACGCTGGCGGTCAGTGTCGGCGTGGATGAGATCGTCGAGGCCCTCGGCTTCGGTGAGGTCGAGCTTGCCGTTCTCGAAGGCGCGCCGCGTGAACTCGCCCGGCTCGGCTGCACGTGTATTCGGAATTAAAGAAATCGCGGCGAGGAGCGCCGACAGCACGGCGCGGCCGCCATGAACGTGGAATTCGGCGATGTCCTCGCCGGTCGCACTTCCCGGCCCCGGAAACCAGAGCACGACTGCGTCGTCAATCGGCTGGCCGCCGCCATCGTGGAGCAGCCGACGGCTGGCCTGCCGCGGCGCCGGCAATTTGCCCGCGAGCGTCGTCAACACCAGACCGGCCTGCGGGCCCGAGACACGCACCACGGCAATCGCACTCGGCGCACGGCCGGACGACAGCGCAAAGATGGTCTGGTCTCGCGGATGCATGGCCTATTTGTCCGGCTGGCGAAGAAAACGCAAACGTCCCATTCGAGACCTTGCCGACTTCGTTTTGTTGCGCTCTGACTCGCAGCAATAGCCATATTGCGATGCAGCATATAGTGCAGCATTTTGCTGCAGAAGACTATGCGCCCGGAATAGACCGACGAGCTTAAGTCAAGAATTATCGAAATATATCAACACCTTCATGAAAAACCGGATTTGTACTCGGCCCGGCTGCCATGCTGCTTTGTCTCCGCAGCAAAGGTGCACAAAAGAAAGAGGGCGCCCGGAGGCGCCCTCTGATGCCTTGTTGCACCGCACTCAGGTGTTCATCGAGTCGAAGAACTCCGAATTGCTCTTGGTCGAGCGCAGCTTGTCGAGCAGGAAGTCGATCGCGTCCATCGTGCCCATCGGGTTGAGGATGCGGCGGAGCACGTACATCTTCTTGAGCACCTGCGGATCGGTGATGAGCTCCTCCTTGCGGGTGCCGGAGCGCGAGATGTCGATCGCCGGGAAGGTACGCTTGTCCGAGACCTTGCGGTCCAGGATCAGCTCCGAGTTGCCGGTGCCCTTGAACTCTTCGAAGATGACTTCGTCCATGCGGCTGCCGGTGTCGACCAGCGCGGTCGCGATGATGGTCAGCGAGCCGCCCTCCTCGATATTGCGGGCGGCACCGAAAAAGCGCTTCGGGCGCTGGAGCGCGTTGGCGTCGACACCGCCGGTCAGCACCTTGCCGGATGACGGCACCACGGTGTTGTAGGCGCGGCCGAGGCGCGTGATCGAATCGAGCAGGATCACGACGTCGCGGCCATGCTCGACCAGGCGCTTGGCCTTCTCGATCACCATCTCGGCGACCTGGACGTGGCGCACCGCCGGCTCGTCGAAGGTCGAGGACACGACCTCGCCCTTCACCGAGCGCTGCATGTCCGTGACTTCTTCCGGACGCTCGTCGATCAACAGCACGATCAGATAGCATTCGGGATGGTTGTGCGTGATCGAATGCGCGATGTTCTGCATCAGCACGGTTTTGCCGGTGCGCGGCGGCGCGACGATCAGCGCGCGCTGGCCCTTGCCGATCGGCGCGACGATGTCGATCACCCGTGCAGACAGGTCTTTTCGCGTCGGATCGTCGATTTCCATGCGGAAACGCTGATTCGGAAACAGCGGCGTGAGGTTGTCGAAATTGACCTTGTGCTTGGCCTTTTCCGGGTCCTCGAAATTGAGCGTGTTGACCTTCAGCAGCGCGAAGTAGCGCTCGCCTTCCTTCGGGCTGCGAATGTGGCCTTCGATGGTGTCGCCGGTGCGCAGGCCGAAACGCCGGATCTGCGAGGGCGAAACGTAGATGTCATCCGGGCCCGGCAGGTAATTCGCATCGGGCGAGCGGAGGAAGCCAAAACCGTCGGAGAGCACCTCGACGACGCCCTGGCCGACAATGTCGGTCTCGGCGAGTGCGAGCTGCTTGAGGATGGCAAACAGCAGCTCCTGCTTGCGCATGGTGCTGGCGTTCTCGACCCCGTTCTCCTCCGCAAACGAGACAAGCTCGGCCGGCGTTTTGGACTTGAGGTCTTCGAGTTTAATTTCCCGCATTGGGGTGGTCCTGTGGGGTAACCTTGGGAGGGGGTGCGAGGAGGCTCTGAAATGCGGACGTGAGAAGATAAGGTCCGCAGGTCTGGCAAGGTTAAGTGCCGATGAGGCTTCAAACCTGATGCGGTGTCCGGCCTCTGGAAAGCTCAGACACAACCACATCCGCCTGCGTTGGGTGGGATAGCGCTAATATAGAAAATCGCTTCCCACTCCGCAAGCCGAAGCGCTGAGCGATCGTTCACGATTGCTGCCTAGAACGGCTTCACGATCACCATGATGACGATGAAAATCATCAGGACAGTCGGCACCTCGTTGATAATCCGATAGAATTTCTGGCTCCGCGGGCGCCGGTCGGCGGCGAAATCCTTCAGCCAGCGGGAAAAAAAGCCGTGGACCGCGGACATCGCCAGGACCAGTGCCAGTTTTACGTGCAGCCAGCCGAACGAGAACCAGTGGCCGGACCAAGCCAGATAAAGTCCGGCGAGCCAGGTGACGATCATGGCGGGGTTGATGATCGTCTTGAGTAGCCGGCGTTCCATCACCTTGAACGTTTCCGACTGTTTTGAGCCGATCTCGGCCTCGGAGTGATAAACGAACAGCCGCGGCAGATAGAGCATGCCGGCCATCCAGGAGATGACCGCGATCACATGCAGCGCCTTGATCCAGAGATAGACGTCTTCGAACATTTTTCGGGCCCGGATTTCTGCCCCGTGCAGGGACCGCTGGGGATAGTAAGAACTCGTTAAGGTCTTACCCTGCACACATATCCGTCCGTAGCGCCTTCCTCAAATCTAGAATCTTAGATTCTTAAGGTTTGAGTCTATGTGACCGTGGATTGGACTCACACAATTCCGTCCGCACGTTCACGCGCGCTTGTTCACATCCATCAACATATCCCGACAGCTCTGCCCCGCTTCCCATAAGTCAGCCAGCTTCAAGGGCTTGCGCGTTTCTGTCGGCAGCTTATCAAGGGGGTTGTCCGCGCAATCCCGTTTCCCTCTCAGGAGGCAGCCGGACTTGTTCAGACGGGCAGTGGTGTGAAGAAAATTGGCACTTGTCCCGCCCCTGGTGTCGCACAACCCTTTCCGAGAGGTTAAGGTCCACAGAAATCCACAAACCACACCGACTCCATACAAAGGGATTTTGTGCCGACCTCGAACAATTATTTCCATCTGCACCTCGTCTCCGACTCCACCGGTGAGACGCTGATCACGGTCGCGCGCGCCGTTGCCGCGCAGTACGCCAACGTGACCCCGGTCGAGCATGTCTATCCGCTGGTGCGCAGCCAGAAGCAGCTCGATCGTGTGCTCGATGAGATTGAGGAGGCGCCGGGCATCGTGCTGTTCACGCTGCTGGAAAAAGATCTGGTCTCCAGGCTCGAGGACAAGTGCAAGGGGATCAACGTTCCGAGCCTCTCGATCATCGGGCCGGTGATGCAATTGTTCGAAGCCTATCTTGGAGCAGCGACCACGGGCCGCGTCGGTGCCCAGCACGTCCTCAATGCCGAATATTTCAAGCGCATCGATGCGCTGAACTACACGATGATCCATGACGATGGTCAGCATGTCGAAGGCCTCGACGATGCTGACGTGGTGCTGGTCGGCGTGTCCCGTACCTCGAAGACGCCGACGTCGATTTATCTGGCCAATCGCGGCATCCGCACCGCCAACGTGCCGCTGGTGCCGGGCATCCCGGTGCCCGAGCAATTGGAGAAGCTGACACGGCCGTTGGTGGTGAGCCTGCACGCGACGCCGGAACGCCTGATCCAGATCCGTCAGAATCGCCTGCTCTCGATGGGGGCCGATTCCGGCAGCGACACCTACACCGACAAACAGTCGGTCACTGAGGAGGTCGCGTTCGCCCGCAAGCTGAGCGCCAAGCACGATTGGCCGCTGCTCGACGTCACGCGGCGCTCGATCGAGGAAACCGCGGCGGCGATCATGAAGCTCTACAGTGACCGCCAGCGTCATCGGCCAACGGAATAGTTTCGGCGATGAGTCTGTGGCTCGGCAGGTCTCCGTTGATTCTGGCTTCCCAAAGCAGCGCGCGCAAAACGCTGCTCGCCAATGCCGGGCTCGAATTCGAGGCGATTACCGCTGACATCGACGAGCGCGCCATTCAGACTGCCTCCAGACTCTCGAACCCACGCGAGATCGGCCTGCTGCTGGCGCGCGAGAAGGCGAAGGCGGTATCGGTCCATCGTCCGGGAAGCTACGTGATTGGCGCCGACCAGACGCTGGCTCTCGGCGATCGTCTTTTCAACAAGCCCGCCGGCCGCGCACAGGCGTTGGCGCAATTGCGTGATCTCGCCGGCAACTGCCACGAGCTGAATTCCGCCGTGGCCGTGGCGCGAGATGGCAAAATTGCTTTCGAGGACGTCTCGGTCGCCCGTATGACCATGCGAGCTATGACCGACGCCGAGCTTTCGGCCTATCTCGATGCCGCCGGCGATGCCGTGACCACAAGTGTCGGCGCCTATCAGCTCGAAGGTCTCGGCATCCATTTATTCGAGCGTATCGAGGGCGACCATTTCACCATTCTCGGCCTGCCGCTGCTGCCGTTGCTTGCGTTCCTGCGGCGCGAACGGCTAGTTGCGGTGTAGATGCTAGACGAGGCTGGGCACTGATGCGGATCGTGGGACTGACCGGCTCGATCGGGATGGGCAAATCCACCACCGCAAAACTGTTCGCGGAGGCCGGCGTGCCCGTCTACGACGCTGATGCCGCCGTGCATCAGCTCTATGAGGGTGAAGCCGCGCCGGCGATCGAAGCCGCCTTCCCCGGCACCACCGTAAACGGCAAGGTCGATCGTTCCAAATTGTCGGCCCGCGTCGTGCACGATCCCGCCGCGATCAAGCAGCTCGAGCTGATCGTTCACCCCATGCTCGGCGCCTCCCGGCAAAAATTCTTCGCCGATGCGGAAGCGGCCAAGGCGCCGGTCGTGGTGCTCGACATCCCGCTGCTGTTCGAAACCGGCGGCGAGAAGCGGGTTGACGCCGTGGTCGTGGTCTCGACCTCACCGGAACTCCAGCGCGAGCGGGTTCTGGCGCGGGGCACGATGGACGAAGCCAAGCTCGATGCCATCATTGCCAAGCAGACGCCGGATGCCGAGAAGCGCAAGCGGGCCGATTTCGTAGTGGATACGTCACACGGACTTGAACCGGTGCGCGCCCAAATCACGCACATCCTGGCTGAGGTCGTTAAGATGCCGCAGCGGCGCGCCTGATTCGCCGCCCTCACACGGCGTTTCAAATCATGCGTGAAATCGTTCTCGACACCGAAACCACTGGCCTCGATCCGCTCCGCGGGGATCGGCTGGTCGAAATCGGCTGCGTCGAGATGCTGAACCGCATGCCGACGGGACAGACGTATCACGTCTATATCAACCCTGAGAGGGACATGCCGGCGGAAGCCTTTGCGGTGCACGGGCTGTCGGCCGAATTCCTGTCGACCAAGCCGCTGTTCCACGAGGTCGTCGACGCGTTTCTGGAGTTCATCGGCGATGCGCCGCTGGTGATCCACAACGCTTCGTTCGACATTAGCTTCATCAATGCCGAGTTGGACCGCATCAAGCGCGCGGCGATTCCGCGCGACCGGCTGGTCGATACGTTGCTGCTGGCGCGGCGCAAGCATCCCGGCGTGTCGAACCGGCTCGACGATCTCTGCTCGCGCTATTCGATCGACAATTCACGCCGCACCAAGCACGGCGCGCTGCTCGACGCCGAGTTGCTCGCTGAAGTCTATGTCGACCTGGTCGGGGCGCGGCAGTCGCAGCTGCTTCTGGCTTCGGAGAGCGAAGAGATTCGCGTCAATGCGATTGGGGATGCGCCGCGGCGGCAGCGGCTGGTGCCGCTTGCGCCGCGGATTTCCGATGCCGAGCGCGACGCCCATCGGGCCTTCATCGCAACGCTCGGCGACAAGGCGATCTGGAACGAGTTCCTGCCCGCTCCAGCCGCGCCTCCGGCTGGTTAAACCTGATCAGGCTTGGCCTGCCTGGCCACCGGCGGCCATTTGCCGCTCCATGTTCTGACGGTAGAGACCGACGAAGTCGACTGGATCCAGCATCAGGGGCGGGAACCCGCCGTCGCGCACCGCGGTCGCGATGATCTCGCGGGCGAACGGGAACAGCAGGCGCGGGCACTCGATCATGACCAGCGGATGCAGGTTCTCCTTCGGCACATTGGCGATGCGGAACACGCCGGCGTAGGCGAGCTCGAACGAGAACATGATCTTGCCGGCGGTTTCGGCCTTGCCCTCGACCGACAGCGTCACCTCGAACTCGGTATCGCTGAGGTTGTTGGCGCTGACATTAATCTGGATGTTGATCTGGGGCGGCTGGCCCTGCTGCTGGAGCGAGGTCGGCGCGTTCGGGTTTTCGAACGAAAGGTCCTTGGTGTACTGCGCCAGCACGTTGAGCTGGGGAGCCTGGGCCGCCTCGGGAGGGGTGCCGTTACCGTTGGTCATGAGAGTCTCTCCTTACCCGAATGGGGCTGAATTTCGCGGCGGTTGGCTAACATAGGGCCGCCTCGTTCCACAAGGACGAACGGTCCCGGGCGGGGAATCCAAGCCGCGGCCACAACTGTGACGTTCACCCCGGTCATTCCACCAAATCACGGCTTAAACGATTGAAGATGCGCGATTTCCGGGCAGGATCGGGTTTCCCCTTAAGCATAAAACGCGCTACACTCGGTGCTGTGCCAAAAGGCGCCATTGGCCGGGCAAGATTTCGTGCCTACATCCCGAGGACCAGACGCGCGGACCTTAAATGGTGATGTAGACTTGCCGTTCCGGTATGGAACGGTCTACTGGCCGGATTGATTTTCCCCGGCGACGATCCCTTCGAGACGGCCCCTTCTCGCGAAGACCAGAAAGCGAATACGACGTGGACATCTACACCATCATCTTCCTGGCGCTGGCGGTCTTCATCTTTCTGAGGCTGCGCAGCGTGCTGGGCCAGCGGACGGGGAACGAACGGCCGCCGTTCGACCGCACCGCCGCCCGGAATGCGCTGGGGGGTGCCCAGGACAAGAACGTCGTGACCATGCCGGGCAAGGTGATCGATCAGGCCCCGCTGGCGCCGGCAGCCGAGCCGGCCCCGCCCTCCGATCGCTGGAAGGGCCTGACCGAGCCGGGCACGGCGCTGGCCCAGGGTCTCGATGCCATCGTGGACAAGGATTCCACCTTCGATCCGCGCCATTTCATCTCGGGCGCCCGCGGCGCCTATGAGATGATCGTGCTGGCCTTCGCCAATGGCGACCGCCGCGCGCTGCGCGACCTGTTGTCGTCGGACGTCTATGACAGCTTCGACGCCGCCATCAAGGAGCGCGAGAAGAACGAGCAGAAGACCGAAACGCGCTTCGTCTCGATCGACAAGGCCGAGCTCGTCGGTGCCGAGTTGCGCGATCGCACCGCCCAGCTCACCATTCGCTTCGTCTCGCAGATGATCTCGGCCACCCGAGACAAGACCGGCAACATCGTCGACGGCAGCGCCGATACGGTGGCCGACATCACCGACATCTGGACTTTCGCCCGCGACATCACCTCTCGCGATCCAAACTGGAAGCTGGTTGGCACCGGAAGCGCGAATTAAGAATTTTCTGAAGACCAGCGCGACGGCGCTTTGCGCAGGTGCCGTCGCGCTGTCGTCGTTTTCGCTCGGCGCCGAGGCGGCGCGGCGCCACTATCGCAGCCATCATCATCATCGTCCGGAACTGCCTGCGGCCCCGCCGCGGGCGTTGCCCTATCCGCAGCTTCCCCTGCCGTTCGAGATCCCCGGCGCGCAATATCTGCCGCTGGCCTGGGCGGATGTGAAGGGCTGGAGCGACGACAATCATCTCGCCGCCTACAAGACGTTCCGTGCGAGCTGCCGGACGATCAACGCGCAGACCGTCGCGGCTGAACCGAAGGCGCTGGCTGGCTCCTTGAGCGAGCCCTGCCGGGCCGCCAAATCGCTCGAGCTCACCGACGACGCCAAAGCAAAGAGCTTCTTCGAGGAGAATTTTGCGCCGCTGCGGATATCGCGGCTCGGCGAGCCCGATGGTTTCGTCACCGGCTATTATGAGCCGGTGCTCGAGGGATCGCGCACGCAGACCGATATCTTCAACGTGCCGGTCTATCGCCGGCCCTCGAACCTGTTCGTGCGCGGCTACAAGCAGGATTCGGTCAGCCTGCCCAACAAGGGGCCGGTCTATCGCAAGATCGGCCGCCGCAAGCTCGTGCCCTATTACGATCGCGGCGAGATCGAGGACGGCAAGATCGCCGGCCGCGGACTGGAGATCGCCTGGCTGAAGGACCCGACCGATCTGCTGTTCGCCCAGATCCAGGGCTCGGCGCGGATCAAATTCGATGACGGCGGCACGGTCCGGCTCAATTATGACGCCTATAACGGCTATCCCTACACCGCCGTCGGGCGCGTTTTGATCGAGCGCGGCATCATTCCGAAGGAAGAGATGTCGATGCAGAAGATCAGGGAGTGGATGGCGCAGAATCCTGACGGTGCCAAGGATCTGCGGCGCCAGAACCGCTCCTATATCTTCTTCCGCGAGGTCAATCTCTCCGACAAGGAGGAGGCGGTGGGCGCGCAAGGCATTCCGCTGACCGCCGGCCGCTCGATCGCGGTCGACAAGGCGCTGCATGTCTACGGCACCCCGTTCTTCATCGAGGGCGAGCTGCCGATCGATTCCGAACGCGCCAAGACGCCATTCCATCGGCTGATGATCGCGCAGGATACCGGCTCGGCCATCATCGGTCCTGCGCGCGCCGATCTCTATTTCGGCGCCGGTCAGGAAGCCGGCCGGGTCTCGGGACGGCTGCGCCACCCCATGCACTTCGTCATGTTGGTGCCGAAGGGCCTCGACCCCTCCGTGCGCGGTGCGCGGCTGCCGGTGCCGGACCCGCGACCGTCCGAGAAGATCGCAAAGCTGTCTCCGCAGACCGATCCCGCGAAGGATCCAAAGAACACGGCGGCTGCGGCGAAGCCCGCCGAGCCCAGCAAGGCTGAACCGGTGAAGGCTGGCGTGGCTTCGTCGGCCGTGCCACAAGCCAAAGATGCCGCCGTTTCGGTGGCGAGCCCGGTGCCGCTGCCGGAGCCGCGTCCCAACATCAAGCCCGACCGCGAACAGCGCAAGCGCGTGAATCGTCGTTCCGACCAGCAATGAAGCGATCGTCCCGTCCGCCCGTGCTGGAGCCTCGCCCCTCGCCGCGCCGCCGCGCGCTGAGCGAAGAGGAGCGCGAGCTGTGGGATACGGTCGCAAGACAGGTGAAGCCGCTGCGGAAGCATCGCGTGGCGAAGGCGCAAGCCGCGCCGCGCACGGAGCCTTCACCCGCAGCGCCGGTCCCGCGGACCGCGCCATCGCCGCGTCCGATCCCTGCTGCGCCGGCGCCGCGCGCGGCAAAACCGGCCATCCCGCCGCTGGCGCCGCTCGGCAAGCGCGAGCGCACAAAGCTGTCACGCGGCCGCAGCGAGATCGAGGCGCGGCTCGATCTGCACGGCATGACCCAGATGCGCGCCCATCGGGCCCTGTCCGGCTTCCTGCACCGCGCTCATCATGACGGCCTGACCTTCGTGCTCGTCATCACCGGCAAGGGGCGCAGCGGCGGCGAGAGCGGCGTGCTGCGCCGTCAGGTGCCTGAATGGCTGAGCCTGCCGGAATTCCGCGCCTTGGTGGTTGGATTTGAGGAGGCTGGTATCGGACATGGCGGCGAGGGCGCGCTTTATGTGCGGATCCGCCGCGCGAGATCTTAGAACGGCCGGACGATTCCGACGCGAGGGATCAATGTGATGATCAGGCCGAAGAT
Source organism: Bradyrhizobium xenonodulans (assembly GCF_027594865.1). NCBI lineage: Bacteria > Pseudomonadati > Pseudomonadota > Alphaproteobacteria > Hyphomicrobiales > Nitrobacteraceae > Bradyrhizobium > Bradyrhizobium xenonodulans. The sequence continues at coordinate 199,065 of NZ_CP089391.1, read as the reverse complement.
GTTGGTCTTCCGATCCTCCTCCGGAATTAGCGTCGTCTCGCGCGCGGCAGGCAGCATCTTCACCGCATGCAGGATCAGGAACATGCAGACCGCCCAGTTCGAGATCCAGCGCGAATAGTCGAACACCATCGCGAACATCACGAGATAGGCGAGGCTGATGCCGATCAGTGCCGCGACGACGAGGCGGCGGTGCAGATCGCTTGCGAGCGCGCCGACAAGGTTCGCGAAGACGCGCCAGAGCGGCGTGTGCAGCCAGATCAGCAGCGCGAACACGGGCACGCCGAGGATGTTGTGCGGCAGGCGGCCCCAGGTGTCGGAAATTTCCTTCGCCAGCGGCTGATACCAGATGTAGGCGAACTGCAGCAGATCGGTGCGGGACGGATCGGCCATCCGGGTCTTCAGATGGGCGACGAAATCAGCTTGCGGGATCGGCATCGTTCCCAGGAACTGCGCCGCGAAGAACAGTGCGGAGACGACCGTGAGGGCGGCGACACCGAAGGCCATGTTGCTGCGATTGCAGCCGTAAGCGAGGTAGTGCCTCATCACGACGATGGTGATGATCGTCGGCACATACATCAGGAGATGGATGTGATGGATCAGCACGAGGATGATCGAGAACAGCGCGGCCAAAGCGACGAACAGCAATGAGCCCGCCGGCATCAGCAGCAGGATGAGTGCCAGCGCGCAGCCATAGATGTCGAAATGGCCGAGCGTGTGCATGAAATTCTTCAGGAAGAACGGCGAGCCCCCGATGAAGACGAACAGCGGCAATGTCTTCGCGGTGAAGCCGAACGTCTTCTGGAATAGTCTTGCATAGAGGCCAAGCGTCACCAGCCAGGTCACGCCGCCGAGCGCGAACACCAGCCAGACCGGCACCTTGTCTATGAACAGCGCGACGATCGCCCCGATCAGCGCGCGCTTGATGAAGCCGAAATGGTAGTCGACGAGAAGGTGGATGTAGGGGACGTAAGGCGGCAACTGGATCTTGTGGACGAACACGCCGACAATGACCGCCGCGTTGATCGCGAGCAGCAGTCGCCAGGGATTTTGCAGGATACGTGCGGTCACGCCGCATCCATAGCGCGACCGCCCAAAATTACAAAATGAACCGGCTCAGATCCGCGTTCTTGGCGAGGTCGCCGACATGCTTCTGCACGAAATCGGCATCGACCCGGACGGTCTCGCCGCTGCGGTCGGGGGCGGTGAAGGAGATTTCGTCCAGCACCCGCTCCATCACGGTCTGGAGCCGCCGCGCGCCGATGTTCTCGACGGTCGAATTGACGGCGACCGCGACGTCGGCCAGCGCGTCGATGGCGTTGTCGGTGATGTCGAGCGTCACGCCCTCGGTCTGCATCAGGGCGACATATTGCTTGATCAGCGACGCCTCGGGCTCGGTCAGGATGCGCCGCATGTCGTCGCGGGTCAGCGCCTGCAACTCGACGCGGATCGGCAGGCGGCCCTGCAGCTCCGGCAGCAGGTCCGACGGCTTTGCCACGTGGAAGGCGCCCGAGGCGATGAACAGGATGTGGTCGGTCTTGACCGCGCCGTGCTTGGTCGAGACCGTGGTGCCCTCGATCAGCGGCAAGAGATCGCGCTGCACGCCCTCGCGCGAGACGTCGCCGCCGACACGGCCGTCGCGCGCGCAGATCTTGTCGATCTCGTCGAGGAACACGATGCCGTTGTTCTCGACTGCGCTGATCGCCTCCAGCGTCAGCTGATCGGTGTCCAGGAGCTTGTCGGACTCCTCGTTGACCAGGATTTCGTGCGAGCCCTCCACCGTCAGCCGCCGCGTCTTGCTGCGGCCGCCCAGCTTGCCGAAGATATCGCCGATCGAGATCGCGCCCATCTGCGCGCCCGGCATGCCCGGGATCTCGAACATCGGCATGCCGCTGCCGCCGCCCTGCGTCTCGATCTCGATTTCCTTGTCGTTGAGCTCGCCGGCGCGCAGCTTCTTGCGGAAGGATTCCCGCGTCGCGGCGCTGGCATTGGCGCCGACCAGCGCGTCGAGCACGCGTTCCTCGGCGGCGAGCTGCGCGCGGGCGTGCACGTCCTTGCGCTTGCGTTCGCGGACCTGGGCGATCGCGACCTCGACGAGATCGCGCACGATCTGCTCGACGTCGCGGCCAACATAGCCGACCTCGGTGAATTTTGTGGCTTCCACCTTCAGGAACGGTGCATTGGCGAGCTTGGCGAGCCGCCGTGCGATCTCGGTCTTGCCGACGCCGGTGGGGCCGATCATCAGGATGTTCTTCGGCAGCACCTCCTCGCGCAGGGAGCCTTCGAGCTGCTGCCGCCGCCAGCGGTTGCGCAGCGCGATCGAGACGGCGCGCTTGGCGTCGGCCTGGCCGACGATGAAACGGTCGAGTTCGGAGACGATTTCGCGGGGGGAGAAGTCTGTCATGTCTGTTTAGCTAGGGCGGGAGGCGGGCAAGGACAAGCTGCATTTTAGGTCAGATGATGGGCGGCCCCAATTGCCATTGTTTTACGGCATCGATCGGATGGATCAGCATCAATATGTTGAGCGTCAGATTGTCGCGAATGTGGAGCGCCAGCATGATTTCGAAGGCGAGTCCGAGCAGGACCGTCGCCGATACCGGCAGCACGCGTGCGGCGAGGAAACCCAGCATCATGGCCAGATTGTCGGAGACCGAGTTGACGATGCTGTCGCCGAAATAGTCCAGCGAGATCGTGCCGGCGCGGTAGCGCTCGATGATGAAGGGCGAGTTCTCGACGATTTCCCAGGCGCCTTCGATCAGCATGGCGATGATCAGCCGTGCCGGCCAGGACAGTCGCAGCAACGGCAGCCGCGCGAACAGCAGCCAGGTCAGTCCGTAGAACAGGAAGCCGTGCAGGATGTGCGAGAAGGTGTACCAGTCGGCGATGTGCTGCGAGTTCTCCGAGCTGTTCACCACGCCGTGCCACAGCTTGACATAACCGCAGGTGCAGATCGGCACCCGTCCCATCGCAAGCAGGATCGAGGCCTGCAGCGCCAATAGCAGCAGCGCGATGCCGGCCCAGGCGAGCGGCGGGACTGCGACCCTGCTCTCGTGTGTGCTCGCCAGCGTCACGGCTCGCGCACCATCAGCAGCGCCGGTCCATCCGGGGTCTCGACCATGCGGTCACGGATAAAACCTGCCTTCTCATAGGCGCGCACGGCACGCTGGTTCAGCGGGTCCGGATCGGTCACGATCCGCGGCAGGCCGTTCCGCAGCTGCTCGTCGACAAACGCGCGGATGAACGTCGAGCCGAGGCCGCGCGCGATCATGTCGCTTTCGCCGATGAACTGGTCGATCCCACGCGTACCCTCCGGTTGCGGCCCGAACCCCGTATTCCAGGCGGTCAGGCGGTAGCATTGAAGATAGCCGAACGGCTTGTCTCCGGCCAACACGATGAACTGGTCTATTGCGGGCTCAATCAGATCGCCGCTGACCAGCGCAAACTGCTCGTCCGGATCGCCCCACCATTCCCGCACATGCGCCTCGCCCAGCCACCGCCTGATCATTGGCAGATCGGCCGTCGTCATCGGGCGGAAGGTGTAGGCGGGCGCCATGGCCTAGCCGGTCGCCAGGCTTTCGATGGTCAGATTGCGGTTGGTGTAGACGCAGATGTCGGCGGCGATGTCGAGGGAGCGGCGGACGATGGTCTCGGCGTCCTTGTCGGTGTCGATCAGAGCCCTCGCGGCCGCCAGGGCGTAGTTGCCGCCGGAGCCGATCGCCATCACGCCGGCCTCGGGCTCCAGCACGTCGCCGGTGCCTGTCAGCACCAGGGAGACGTCCTTGTCGGCCACGATCATCATGGCCTCCAGCCGCCGCAAATAGCGGTCGGTGCGCCAGTCCTTGGCCAGCTCGACTGCGGCCCGGGTCAATTGCCCCGGATATTGCTCGAGTTTGGATTCCAGCCGCTCAAACAGCGTGAAGGCGTCGGCCGTGGCGCCGGCAAAGCCGCCAATGACGTCGCCCTTGCCGAGCTTCCGGACCTTTTTGGCGTTGGACTTGATCACGGTCTGGCCGATCGAGACCTGGCCGTCGCCGCCGACCACCACCTTGTCGCCCTTGCGGACCGTCAAAATCGTGGTGCCGTGCCAGCCCGGCGAGCTGTTTTGGGAATCCTGCATGAAATACCTCGTTGTCCGGCCTGATTTAGTCGGTCAAGACCGACCGTACAACGGGCCGCTCCGGGCCCATTTCGCTCACCATAGGCAGAAGTAGAGGCCCGGCCGGCCGTTCCCGCAGTAGCGAAGGCGTCATTTGGCTGTTAAAAGACCGGCGTTTTCGGTCCAAAACCAGAATGGAAACCGCTTTTCAATGCGCACCGCGACGATCAAGCGCAAGACCAAGGAAACCGACATCGAGGTCTCCGTGAACCTCGATGGCACCGGCGTGGCCAATATCGCGACCGGCATCGGCTTTTTCGACCATATGCTCGATCTCCTCGCTCGCCATTCCCGCATCGACCTCACGGTCAAGGCGGTGGGCGATTTGCACATTGATTATCACCATACCACCGAAGACACCGGCATCGCGCTCGGCCAGGCGGTCAGGCAGGCGCTCGGCAATATGGCGGGCATCACCCGCTATGCCGGCGTGCACATGCCCATGGACGAGACGCTGTCGCGCGTGGTCATCGACATCTCGGGCCGCCCGTTCCTGGTGTTCAAGGCCGAATTCCCCCGCGACAAGATCGGTGAGTTCGACACCGAGCTGGTGCGCGAATGGTTCCAGGCCTTCGCCATCAACGCCGGCGTGACTCTCCACGTCGAGACCCTATATGGCGATAACAGCCACCATATCGCCGAGTCCTGCTTCAAGGGTCTGGCGCGGGCGCTGCGCACTGCGGTCGCGATCGATCCGAAGGCTGTGGGCGAAATCCCGTCCACCAAGGGCTCGCTCGGCGGCTGACCTCTCGGCCGGCGGCACGCGCCGCCTATCACTGAATTCAGAGAACGGGGCATCACCATGCCTGTCTACACAGTTCATGCTCCCTCCCCTGCCGGAGCCGATCTGCGCGCGACCGACAAGTTCGTGTTCGTACGCGACGGCTTCCATTTCTGGGCGATGATCTTCGGCCCGCTCTGGCTGCTGTGGAATAGGCTGTGGCTGGCGCTGATCGGCTATCTGATCTTCGTGGCCGCGTTCAACGCCGGGCTGTCCAGCCTCGGCGTCGGACGCTCGTCGATCTTCTTCGCCGATCTCATCGTCGCGCTGCTGATGGGCTTCGAGGCCTCGAGCCTGCGCCGCTGGACGCTGTCGCGCGGCAAATGGCGTCAGCTCGATGTCGTCGTTGCCGACGACGAGGACACCGCCGAACGTCGCTTCTTCGAGCGCTGGAGTCAGAAGCAGCACGGCATCGTCAACGATCAATGGGCCGTCGACCGCGGCGGTCCGCCGCCGACCCGCGGTGTGCCGGGTCAGCCATTTTCGAATCCGCCGCCGATTCCGGCCGGCGGCATCATTGGGTTGTTTCCAGAACCGGGAGGGTCAAGATGAGCGTCGCCATCATCGATTACGGTTCCGGTAATCTGCATTCCGCCGCGAAGGCGTTCGAGCGCGCCGCGCGCAGCCTCGAAAATCCGCAAAAGGTCTTCGTCACCAGCGATCCGGACCAGGCCTATGAAGCTGACCGTCTGGTGCTGCCGGGCGTCGGCGCCTTTGCCGATTGCCGGCGCGGCCTGGACGCCGTCAACGGCATGGTCGAGGCGATCACCGAGGCGGTGCGTGTCAAGGCGCGGCCCTTCTTCGGCATCTGTGTCGGCATGCAGCTGATGGCGAGCCGTGGCAAGGAGCATGTCACGACGGACGGCCTGAACTGGATCGGCGGCGACGTCGAGAAGATCACGCCGCGCGATGAGAGCCTGAAGATCCCGCACATGGGCTGGAACACGCTCGAGGTGCTGCGCGAGCATCCGGTGCTGAACAAGCTGCCGCTCGGCCCCAAGGGCCAGCACGCCTATTTCGTGCACTCCTACCACCTCAACGTCGCCAACGAGGCGGACGTGCTCGCGCGCGCCGACTACGGCGGGCCTGTCACCGCGATCGTCGCGAAGGACACCGCCATCGGCACGCAATTCCACCCCGAGAAGAGTCAGCGTTTCGGCCTGGCCCTGATCTCGAACTTTTTGCGATGGAAACCGTGATTCTCTTTCCCGCTATTGACCTCAAGAACGGCCAGTGCGTGCGCCTCGAGCAAGGCGACATGGCGCGCGCGACCGTGTTCAACCTCAATCCCGCCGCGCAGGCGCAGAGCTTCGTCGAGCAGGGCTTTGAGTATCTCCACGTCGTCGATCTCGACGGTGCCTTTGCCGGCAAGCCTGTCAATGCGCAGGCCGTCGAGGCGATGCTGAAGGCGATCAAGATCCCGGTGCAGCTCGGCGGCGGCATTCGCGATCTCGCGACCGTCGAAGCCTGGCTCGACAAGGGCATCAGCCGCGTCATCATCGGCACCGCCGCGGTGCGCGATCCCGAACTGGTGAAGGCTGCGGCCAAAAAATTCCCCGGCCGCGTCGCGGTCGGGCTCGATGCCCGCGACGGCAAGGTCGCCGTCGAGGGCTGGGCCGAGACGTCGCAGGTGACGGTGCTGGAGATCGCACAGCGTTTCGAGGATGCCGGCGTTGCCGCCATCATCTTCACCGACATCGCGCGCGACGGTCTGCTCAAGGGACTGAATCTCGATGCGACCATTGCGCTCGCCGACGCGATCTCGATTCCCGTGATCGCCTCCGGTGGCCTCGCCTCGATCGAGGACGTGAAAGCCATGCTGACGCCGCGCGCAAGGAAGCTCGCCGGTGCGATCGCCGGCCGCGCGCTCTATGACGGCCGGCTCGATCCCGCCGCCGCCCTCACCTTGATCCGCGACGCGCGCAGGAGCTGACACATGTTCAAGGTGCGCGTGATCCCCTGCCTCGACGTCAAGGACGGCCGGGTCGTCAAGGGAGTCAATTTCGTCGATCTGCGCGACGCCGGTGACCCCGTCGAAGCCGCCATCGCCTATGATGCCGCCGGTGCCGACGAGCTCACCTTCCTCGACATCACCGCGACCCATGAGAACCGCGGCATCATGCTTGATGTGGTCAGGCGTACCGCCGAGGCCTGCTTCATGCCTGTGACCGTCGGTGGCGGCGTGCGCAAGGTGGACGACATCAAGACGCTGCTGCGCGCCGGCGCGGACAAGGTCTCGATCAACAGCGCCGCGGTGTCGCGGCGCGAGTTCGTCAAGGAAGCCGCCGAGAAGTTCGGTGAGCAATGCGTTGTGGTCGCGATCGACGCCAAGCGGGTCAAGCGCGCGGGCGGTGGCGAGCGCTGGGAGATCTTTACCCATGGCGGCCGCAACTCGACCGGCATCGACGCCATCGAATATGCCCAGGAAGTGGTCTCGCTCGGTGCCGGTGAGATCCTGCTCACCTCGATGGATCGCGACGGTACAAGGCAGGGGTTCGACATCCCGCTGACCCGGGCGATCGCCGACAGCGTTCCCGTGCCCGTGATCGCCTCGGGCGGCGTCGGCAATCTCGATCATCTCGTCGACGGCATCCGCGATGGACACGCCACGGCTGTGCTGGCCGCCTCGATCTTCCATTTCGGGGAATTCACCATCCGCGAAGCCAAGGAGCACATGGCTCGGCGCGGACTGGCCATGCGCCTGGATGCCTGACGACTCCGGTTCATAAAAATGCTAAATGAGCCGTCAGGGACCGGCTCGTCCAGCCGGGTGCATTTTCCGAGTATCCTGTATGCCGCGTTTCACGATCCACGATCTGGCCGAGACCATCGACGCCCGCGCGGCGGCCGGCGGCGAAGCGTCCTATACCCGCAAGCTTCTGGACAAGGGCGCCGAGCATTGCGCCAAGAAGTTCGGTGAGGAAGCAGTCGAAACCGTAATCGCAGCAGTCGAAAACGATCGCGCGCATCTGATCGCCGAAAGTGCCGACCTGCTCTACCACTTCCTTGTGCTGCTCAAGGCCCGCGGCGTAAAGCTGGAAGAGGTGGAAGCGGCGCTGGACAAGCGCACGAATATGTCTGGGTTGGAAGAGAAGGCGTCCCGCAAGGGCGGAAACTAGCTGAGATCGTAACGGAGAAGGCGGCGTCATGGATATCCGCGCACCCGAGCAGCAGTATAATCCGTACCGCGTTTATACGCGCGAGCAGTGGGCGCGCCTGCGTGACGACACGCCGATGACGCTGGAGCCGGGTGAATTCGACCGGCTGCGTTCGCTGCACGATCGCCTCGATCTCAAGGAAGTCGAGGACATTTATCTGCCGCTGTCGCGCCTGCTCTCGATCTATGTCGATGCGATGCAGCGGCTGTATTATGCGGAACGCCAGTTCCTTGACATCCGCGACCGCAAGGTGCCCTACATCATCGGCGTCGCCGGCTCGGTCGCGGTCGGGAAATCCACCACCGCCCGCGTGCTCCAGGCGTTGCTGGCGCGCTGGTCGCCGCGGCCGAAGGTCGAGCTGATCACCACCGACGGATTTCTGTATCCCAATGCCGTGCTCGAGCGGCAGGGCATCATGCAGAAGAAGGGTTTTCCCGAAAGCTACGACCTGCCGCTGCTGCTCGGCTTCCTCTCCGATATCAAGTCCGGCCGCCGCCATGTGCGCGCACCGGTCTATTCGCATTTGACCTATGACATCGTGCCGAACCAGTGGGCCGAGATCGACCAGCCCGACATCCTGATCGTCGAGGGCGTCAACGTTCTGCAAACCGGCAAGCTGCCGCGCGACGGCAAGGCGGTGCCCGTCGTCTCCGACTTCTTCGATTTCTCGGTCTATATCGATGCCGACGAGGCGGCACTGCGGCAATGGTACATCAAGCGGTTCCTGGCGCTGCGCGACACCGCGTTCACCAATCCAAAATCCTACTTCAACCGCTATGCGCTGTTGTCGGACGAGGAAGCCACCGCCACGGCGATCGCGATCTGGGAACGCACCAACCTCGCCAATCTCGAGGACAACATCCTGCCAACCCGTCCCCGCGCGACGCTGATCCTGAAGAAGGGCGCGGACCATACGGTGGCGAGCGTGGCGCTGCGAAGGCTGTAATCGCGCCGGTGGGTGGGGCCCTTTAATTTTTCAGGCTGAGTGTCTTTTGTTGCAGACTGACAAAGGGTATTCCGTTATGGCCTTCGACAACGCGAGGGGCCCATGGTTGATCGTCTCAGAAGCGCGGCGGAACAGCTCGAAGCGCCGACATGCCCGGATTGCCATATCGAGATGAGGTGGTACCGCTCCGAACTGCTCGCGGACGAGCCGGTTCCAATCATCGCGCATCTCTTCGTCTGCCCGCATTGCAAGCGTGCAGCGCAGACGGACACCGTGTTCAAAGGCACCCGAGGACCACCGGATAAGCTCTCTGCGCCGCGTTTTCTTGCTCACGCCGCATAGCCGAGGGCTCACTTGCCGGCCTTGGCAATCCAATCCGCAGGCTTGATGCGCCCCGCAAAGCTGGCCGGGCCGGAACCGCTGGCCCGGTAAACGAAGGCCTCGCCTTCCTGCACGTCACCGGCCTCCTTGCCAAAAGCATCGGCGATGTTCGTCTTGTGGGTGATCAGGAAATTGTTGGTGCCGGCTTTCGGAGGCGAATCGACGAGCTGACGCACGGCCTGCCCGGCCTTTGCATTTGCGCCGGTCGGGTTTGCCATTCCCGACGCGCTGGCATTGCTGCTGTCCGTCAGCGCATCGACCGGCTTGACCTCCTGGCCGGAGATCAGCCTGCCGGCCTCGATCGCGCGGTTCAGCCGGCTGCTGTAGGCATCACCGACCGGGATCGCGAGTTCCTTGACCGCGGTCCCGATCCGGCGCGCCATGTCCCTGCCTTTTTCACTGAGCTGACGCTGGGCGCTCATGTCGTCGAACTTGAAGGGGTAGACATCCTTTTGGCTGTCGTCGGTCGCGGTGTGCCGAAACACCAGGACGTAGCCGCCTTGCGTGAGCGAGGCGATCAGGTCCGGCGTATCGGCTGCGGCGGCTTGGGTGAACCCACAGAGAAGGACAATGGCGGCGAGGCGGCAAAGCACGTTCATGCGCAAATCCTCTATTGCAAATGCCCCGGAGGATGGTGACGTGCCACGCGGTCGATTTCAATTATCGATTGCCGGGCGAGATGAGTTCCCGTGGAACTCTGGATCAGATCGCCGGATGCCGTGAGGCCGCCAGCCCGGCAACCGCCTCTTCCAGCTTGTCGCGATCGAGCGGCTTGATCAGAAATCCGTTCATGCCTGCCTCGAAGCAGGCATAGCGATCCTCCACCAGCGTGTTGGCGGTGAGCGCCAGGATCGGCGTGTGGTGGCCGTCGGTGGCGGCCTCATGGGCGCGGATGCGTTTTGTCGTCTCGATGCCGTCGAGTTGCGGCATCTGGATGTCCATCAGCACGAGATCGTAGGGCGTGCCGGCGGACGACGCGGCGAGCCAGGATTCCAGCGCGGCCTCGCCATGGACGGCGATGACGACGCGATGGCCGAGTTTTGTCAGCAGCGAGCGCATCAACAGCGCGTTGATCTCGTTATCCTCGGCGACGAGGATCGACAGGCCTTTCGCCGGTGTTGCGCTCGCGGTTTCAGCCGGCGGCTCCGGCGCGAGCTCGGGCGAGGCCACCTCCGGCGTCAGCGCCAGACGGGCGGCGAGCGAAGCCGCACGCAGCGGCTTGACCAGAAAGCCGGTGAAGGCCGCGGAGAGTTTTTCATGGCGCGAGCTCGACGTCAGCAGCACCAGCCGCTGCGCCGCATGCGCGCGCGCGACGTCGCCAACATGATCTGCAATCGCAGGACCGATCGCGCGGTCGACCAGCACCGCATGCCAGGAGCGCTCCGGCAGCAGCGCCTCGGCGACCGAAGCATCCGAGACCAGGCAGGTCTGGCCGCCCCAGCGCTCCAGCCGCCGCGCAATCAGCGAGGCCTCGATGCCGTCGGCGATCAAGAGGATCGACTTGCCGGTGAGGTCAGGGCTCGGGAACGCCGTCTGTCCCGCGTCGGTTTGCGATGGCGCGAGCGGGATCGCGACCTCGAAGGTCGAACCCTTGCCCGGCTCGCTCGTAAGGGTGATACGGCCGCCCATGCGCTTGACGATGCGTTCGCTGATGGGAAGGCCGAGCCCGGTGCCGCCATAGGTGCGTGCGATCCGCTCGTCGGCCTGCTCGAACTCACGGAAGATACGCGTCTGCGCTTCGGGCGCGATGCCGATGCCGGTGTCGCGCACCAGGAAGCTGATCTCGTTCGGCCAGATACCGGGTTCGACGATCAGCGCGACGCCGCCGGTCGCGGTGAACTTGATGGCGTTGCCGGCGAGGTTGAGCAGCACCTGGCGCAACCGGGCGACATCGCCGACGACCTCGAGCGGCAGGCGCTCGTCGACATAGGCTGCGATCTCGAGCGTCTTCGCCTGCGCGCGCGGTGCGAGCAGCTCGGTGATCTCTTCGACCAGGGTGGAGAGCGGGAAAGGACGCTGCTCGAGATCGAGCTTGCCGGCCTCGATCTTGGAATAGTCGAGCAGCTCCTCGATCAGCGCCATCAGTGCTTCGCCGGAGGTCTTCACCGCCCGCGCATAGGTCGTCTGTTCCGGTGTCAGCGTGGTGTCGAGCAACAGGCCGCCCATGCCGATGATGCCGTTGAGCGGCGTGCGGATCTCGTGCGAGGCCATCGCCAGGAAGCGCGACTTGGCGCGGTTGGCGGCGTCGGCCTGGTCGCGCGCGTCCGACAGCGCGCGTTCGGTCTCGGTGCGGTCGGTGACGTCCCGTCCGACGCTCTGCAGCTCCGCGGGCTGGCCGGCATCGAGTCGGACATAACCCTCGCGCCAGGCGATCCAGCGCGCGCCGAGCGGAGTTGTGATCCTCTGGTCGTGAATGCGCGTGCCGTTGCTTTCGCGGGCGCTGTCGCCCTGCTCCAGCACGTCGAAGTCGAACCGCGTGCCGACCAGCGCAGTACGCTTTTGTGCTGCGAGCGCGCAATAGGCCTCGTTGGCAAAGGTGATGCGGCCCTGATGGTCACGCAGTACGATCAGATCGCCCTGCTGCTCGAACAGGCTGCGGGCGCGCTCTTCCGCTTCCTTCAGTTCCCAGTTGCGGTCGATCAGCGCCTCGTTGTGAGCGGCCAGCGCGCGCAGGCGCTTGTTGACGAAGCGCAGCCGCATGCTGAGCGTGGCGAGGCCGAGGCAGGCGAGGGCGAACAGGAAGCTCGCGCCGATCGCAAAGGTGTTGGGATCGTAACCGGAATTTTCGGACCGGCTGCCGGAGACGAACCCGTAGGCGCCGCCGAATGTGGCCGAGAAGATCATGAAGGAGCGGATCGCGAAGGCGATGCGGGGATGCTGCCGCCTGAAGCGGCGCATGCGCACCTTGATCCGGAACGTCCGACCCATCGTCACCGACCCCGACTCTTGTCCGAAACCCCGCCGCCGGCTGCGACGATGTCTCGCCGACCTTGCGAACAGCTTGAGGCTTTGGTTCGGCCTCCAAACAGGGTTAGCGAGTTCTTAATGCCTCAAAGCGAGGCGGCCTGGAGCCGGAGCGGGCGTTGGCCGCCATGGGCGCCGACGATCAGGGCTGCCGCCTCGCGCTGGGAGAACGTCTTCGAGCGCACATAGATGCGGTAATCGGCCGGACCGTCGGTGGAGAGGTAAATGACCGGTCCGCCGTCGACCGGTTGCGCGGCAATGGTGATGAGACGTGTCGCCGGATTTGCCTGGCAGGAGTCGGGTTCAGAGCCGAGGCCGTCGTCGACGACCGCGAAGTCCGCGGCGTCCGGATCGTCGGTGATCTGAACCCGCACCGTGGCCCGCGACAGATCGTCGGTGAAGGCGACATGGACGCCGGCCGTCCAGAACAGGGAGGTCAGCTCGACCGAGGTGTCGCCCAGCGCGATGCAGGGATGCGAGACCGCTCCGACCTCGCTGCGGGCGAACACCGCGGCGGCCAGCAGGGGAACAACCGAGGCCAGGATCTTGAAACGCAACATGACACTCTACTCGCCGGGCCACTTGGGAACTGTCCCCACGAACTCATGTCGGGACTCATGGGCCTTATGGTTTGCAGAGCGTAAAGGAAACTCGTTACCGCCGGGTTGATGCGCGCAATGATCAGGCCAGTTGGCGCACATCCTCCGCGAGTGCGCGATAGGACAGCGCTTCGGCAAGATGCAGACGGCCGATCTTGTCGGCGTTATCCAGGTCGGCGAGTGTGCGCGCCACCCGCAGCACGCGGTGATAGCCGCGCGCCGACAGCCGCATGGTCTCCGCGGCGTCGCGCAGCAGTTTCTGCCCCTGCGCATCCGGCTTGGCGATGTTCTCCAGCACCGAGGCGGGGGCTTCGGCATTGGTGCGGACGTTGGGCAGTCCCGCATCCGCATAGCGCGCGAGCTGGATGTCGCGTGCCGCCGCCACGCGCGCGGCGACCTCCGCAGAGCCTTCGGCCGGCGGCGGCAGGATCAGGTCGGCCGCGGTCACCGCCGGCACTTCGATGCGTAGATCGATGCGATCCATCAGCGGGCCGGAGATGCGCGCCTGGTAGTCGCCGGTGCAGCGATCGATACGGCCGCGCTTGCAGGCATAACCGGGCTCGAACGCGTTGCCGCAGCGGCAGGGATTCATCGCCGCGACGAGCATGAAGCGCGCCGGATAAGTGACGCGGTGATTGGCACGGGACACCGCGACCTCGCCGTTCTCCAGCGGTTGCCGTAGCGAATCCAGCACGCGCGGATCGAACTCCGGCAGCTCGTCGAGAAACAGCACGCCCTGATGCGCGAGCGAGATCTCGCCGGGCTTTGCCCGCATGCCGCCGCCGGTGAGCGCGGCCATGCTGGCTGAGTGATGCGGCGAACGGAACGGACGCCGCGCGGTCAGCGCTCCGCCTTCGATCTCGCCGGCGACGGAGGCAATCATGGAGACTTCGAGCAATTCACCCGGCGACAGCGGCGGCAGGATCGAGGGCAGGCGTGCCGCCAGCATCGACTTGCCGGCGCCGGGTGCACCGATCATCAGGAGATGATGCCCGCCGGCAGCCGCGATCTCCAGCGCGCGCTTGGCGCTCTCCTGGCCCTTGATGTCGCGCAGATCGAGCGTGGAGGCAGCGGCCTCGTGCACGCGCGGCGAGGGCCGCGACAGCACCTGCGTGCCCTTGAAATGATTGGCAATCTGGATCAGCGACTGTGCAGCGATGATCTGGATGTCAGGGCTCGCCCATGCCGCTTCCGAGCCGCAGGAGGCCGGGCAGATCAGACCTTCCTCGCGCACATTGGCGCCGATCGCGGCGGGAAGAACGCCGGCGACAGGCGCGATCGAGCCGTCGAGGCCGAGCTCGCCAAGCACGGTAAAGCCTGTCAGCGCATCCGGCGGGATCGCACCGATTGCGGCCATCAGCCCAAGTGCGATCGGCAGATCGTAATGGCTGCCTTCCTTCGGGAGGTCGGCGGGCGCGAGATTGACGATGATCCGCCGCGCCGGCAGCGCCAGCCCTGAGGCAATCAGCGCCGAGCGGACCCGCTCGCGGGCCTCCGACACCGCCTTGTCCGGCAGGCCGACGATGGCAAAGGCCGGCAGGCCCGGTGCGACCTGCACCTGCACGTCGACCGCGCGGGCCTCGATCCCCTCAAAGGCGACGGTAGAAACCCGCTGAACCATGCTCGAACCAGCCTGCCCTCTTGCACAATCGAGGGTAGCAGAGCTCGATCTTCCCTGCAAGAACAATACGAGAACGAACCTGAAGGCCCGTAAAGCCCTAAGAGGTCGTAAACAGCACGGAGACACTACGCCTCGAATGCGAACGGCTCCGCTCAGCACATCCCAACGAATGTTCGCTACTGCTAGGGTGCGGGATGGGCCGTGATCTAACGGGTGAACAATTCAAATGCTTGCAAATCGCCGGAGAAGCGAACGTCGGGTGTGCAGCCGGCTCGCCAAGATTCACCTTGGCGCGGGCTCGCTGCCGCGGGACTGCACCATCACGGATATCTCGGATGGCGGCGTGAAGGTGGTGGCGGAGTTTCTGGAGGTGCCGCCGCAATTTACCATCATCTTCGCGCCCGACTATTCCCGCCAGTGCCGCCTGCGTTGGCGCATCGGCTGCGAATTCGGTGCCGAGTTCACCGATTGAACCGGACCGGCGCGGCTCCTTAACGGGACTTTAGCGTTAATCGGTAAGCATCTCTGATCAGTCGCCGAGTGATCAGAGTATGTCCAAGCGTTCGTCCGTTGCCTCTTCCCCGGCGAGATATCTGTTCTCCGCGCTTCTGATGCTAGCCCTCGGCGGCTGCCAGACCACGAGCCTGGAGGACGTCACCGGCGCGCTCGGCGGCAAGTCGGAAACGGCTGGCAAGGCCGACCCGAAGCCCGACATGGACGCGCTTCGCGAGCGCTATCGCGCCAAGCCCGGTGATCCCGAGGTCGCTCTCGAATACGGCAAGGCACTGCGCGGGACCGGCCAGCGCGCCCAGGCCGTCGCGGTGATGGAGCAGGCCGTGCTCAACCATCCCAACAACAAGGCGCTGCTCGCCGGCTACGGCCGGGCGCTCGCCGACAGCGGCAATTTCCAGCAGGCTTTCGACGTGTTCGGCCGCGCGCATTCGCCCGAGGATCCGGACTGGCGCATCCTGTCGGCGCAAGGCGCGGCGCTCGACCAGCTCGGCCGCAACGAGGAAGCCCAGCAATATTATGCGAGCGCGCTGAAGATCGTGCCCGAAGAGCCGCAGGTTCTGTCCAATCTCGGCCTGTCCTACATGCTGCAGAACAATCTGCAGCGGGCCGAACAGGTCCTCGGGCGCGCCCATCAGCGTAATCAGAACGACGCGCGGATCCGCGCCAATCTCGCGCTCGTGTTGGGATTGCAGGGCCGCGAAGCCGAGGCTGAAATCCTTGTGAAGGCAGATTTGCCGCCGGACCAGGCCGCGGCCAAGGTCACGGCGCTGCGGCAGTTGCTGGCGAAGAAGCAGCAGCGGGCGGACAAGTAGTCCGCCCTCGCTTCTTGTTTGTTAGGACGCCTTGCGATGCGGGGCTGAGCCGCGACCCGTTCTGCCCTTGAGCTTCTTCAGCAGCGGTCCGAACAATGATCGGCTCGGCTTCTTCACTTCGCCACGCCCGGCGAGGCGGTTCGCCATGTCCTGGAACAGCAGCGTGGTGCGGTGGCTCTTGGAGACCTCCGCAATCATCTGGCCGTTGTTGGCCGCAGTCGAGAACAGCTTCGAGTCGAACGGGATCGCCGCGATCGGCTGGCTTTCCATCGTCTTGGCGAACGACTTGACGTCGATCTCCGCCCGCTTGTGCATGCCGACCTGGTTGATGCAATAGAGCGGCGGCCGGTCGTTGGGCCGCGCCGCCTTCAGCACGCTGAGCATGTTCTTGGTGTTGCGCAGGTTCGCAAGATCCGGCTCGGCCACGATCACGATGTCGTCGGCGTTGACCAGCGCGCGGCGCGTCCAGCCCGACCATTGATGGGGAACGTCGAGCACGATGCAGGGCGTGGTCATGCGCAGCGTGTCGAAGATCGCGTCGAAAGCTTCGGCGCCGAAATCGTAGACGCGGTCAAGGGTGGCAGGCGCAGCAAGCAGGCTGAGGCGCTCGGTGCATTTGGACAGCAGGCGCTCCATTAGCGCCGTGTCGGGGCGGTCCTGCGACAGCACCGCGTTGGCGATGCCCTGCACCGGGTCCTGGTTGTAGTCGAGGCCCGCGGTGCCGAAGGCGAGGTCGAGATCGATCACGACGGAATCGAGCGCGAGGTCGCGCGCGATGGTCCAGGCGACATTGTGTGCGACGGTGGACGCACCGACGCCGCCCTTGGCGCCGACCACCGCGATGACGCGGCCGGTGATGATGGCCTCGGAGGCCGAGAACAGGCTGCAGATCGAGCGGACCACGTCGAGCGTTTCGACCGGTCCGACCACGTAGTCGTTGACGCCGCGGCGCACTAGCTCGCGATAGGGCGCAGTGTCGTTGGGATTGCCGATCACGACCACGCGGGTGCCGGGATCGCAGACGCCGGCGAGGTCGTCGAGGCCCTCGAGAATGTCGCGCGTGCCGTCGGATTCGATCACGATGACGTTCGGCGTCGGCATCGTCTCATAGACTTCGATGGCCGCGGCAAGGCCGCCGTCCTTGGCGGTGAGATGCGCCTTGGCGAGACGGCGATCCTCGCCGGCCGCGGTCACCGCTTTGAGCGTCTGTTCGGTCTCGCAAAAGGCCTGCACCGAGATCCGGGGAACCGGCGCAATGTGTTCCTCGGGGTGTCGCGGATCGTCCGCTTCTTCGTCGTGGATGGCTGTCATCTGCCGGTGTCGCTGAGTTTGGCCTTGTCGGCCTCGGGATAGGTGGTCGCGGTCGTCGAGCCCTTGCGGTAGCGTTCGAAGGCGATGTCGCGCCGGGCGGTGTAGGCGGGTGTCTCGGCCCGCGGCTGCTCGAGGTCGGCGGGGTTGTCGATCATGGCCGCGAGATTGCGCTGGCTGGCGCAGCCCAGATTGAAGTACGGCCGGTTCTCGTTGTAGCCGGGGTCGAGGATGTTCGGACCGACGTCTTCAGGCCACAGCCCGCAGGGACCGGCGACCGCGGCGATCTTGGAATAGCTCAGGCGGATGGTCGGCAGCAGTCCGGGATCCTCGGGGCGATAGGGATGCTGGACGATGGCGCGCGACGGTACGCCGCCGGAGGCGAGCACGGAGCGGATTTCGTGGTAGGTCGCCGCCGCGGCGCGCGAGTTCGCGGTGTCGACCGGCACGTCGACGACGACGGAGCCGGTGCCTTCACCGACCCAGTCCCGGGCGATGCCCGCGACGTCCGCGTGCTGGGCGGCCGAGAGGCCGCCTCGGGCCTTGCCGACGAAGATCACGATCGACTTCTTGGCTTCCTGCACCGCGATCGGGTGACGCTGGCGATAGTCGGTCGGCACCGTCTGGGTGACGATCTCACCGGTCGTGTTGCAAGCGCCGAGCAGGACGGAAAGACCCGTCAGTGCCAGCGCGATCCGCAGGTTGCGACGTCGATCGGCGATCGTCTTCGTCATCGCTTTGTCCCCCTCTTGCCCCGTTTCTTGCACGGTCCCCAAACCGTTCGTTTCAGTCGATGATGAAGCCGAAATCGCCGCGCGTCCCGTCGATCGGGTCGACACGGCGCGCGATGCCGTAGAGGCGATTCATGCGGCCGAGCAGCGCCGACTGCGCGTCCGAGGCCGGCGCGAAGCCGTCGTCGGGCCGCGACAATTCCTTCTGGGCAACCGCGCGCACCACATAGGGCGTCACGATCACCATCAGCTCGGTCTCGTTGTTGACGAAGTCCTGGCTGCGGAACAGCGCGCCGATGATCGGCACCTGGTCGACGCCGGGCAGGCCGTTGATCGCCTGCTTGGTTTTCTGCTGGATCAGGCCGGCCATCGCCATCGAGCCGCCGGAGGGAATTTCCAGCGTGGTCTCGGCGCGGCGGGTCTGGACCGAGGGAATGGTGATCGAGTTGCTCGAGGTCGAGGACACCGCCTGCGTCAGCGTGATCGCGTTCGTATTCGACAGCTCCGAGACTTCGGTCATCACGCGCAGGCTGATGCGGCCTTCGCTGAGCACGACCGGGGTGAAGTTCAGGGAGATGCCGAACTTCTTGTAGGTGACCTGGGTGGTACAGACGTGAGTGACCGGGTCACAGGAATAGCCTGCGGGGATCGGGAATTCGCCGCCGGCGATGAAGGTGGCGGATTCGCCGGAGATCGCGGTCAGGCTCGGCTCGGCCAAAGTGCGCATCACGCCGGCGCTTTCCATCGCGCGCATCGTCGCGCTGACGGTGGCGACGCCCTTGGCGAGACCGGCCACGCCGAGCCCGTTGCTGCCGACGATCGGGCCGCCGCTGACCGAGAACGGATTGGAGTTGTTGAAATTCACCACCGCGGTGCCGGCATTGAGGCTGGCGCTGAGGTCGACGCCCAGCTGCTTGACGATGTCGCGCCTGACTTCGCCGACGACGACCTTGAGCATCACCTGATCGCGGCCGCGCACGACGATGTTGTTGACGACCTTGTCCGAGCCGCCGACGAGTTTCGCGGCGACGTCGCCGGCCTGCTGGGCCTCGACCGGGCTCGACACCGAGCCGGTCAGCATCACGCTGTCGCCGATGCCTTCGATCTGCACGCCCGGCAGCGACTGGCGCAGCGCCGTACGCATGCCGTTGAGGTCGCGCTTCACCGCGATGTCGTAGGAGGCGACCTGCTGGCCGTCGGCAGTGAAGAAAACGATATTGGTCTGGCCGACCTGACCGCCAATGATATAGGCGCGCTGCGCCGAACGGATCACGGCGTTGGCGACCTTGGGATCGGCCACCAGCACATCCTTGACCTCGCGCGGCAGGTCGATGACGACGGACTTGCCGACGCCGAGCGACAGCGAGCGGGTGCGGGCCGGCGCGATGGTCGAAACCGGCGATATGTCGAGATCCGATGCCTGCATCGGCGCCTGGTCGCCGACCGGCGCATCCGCGGCGCTAACGAGATCGGGGGCTGCAACCAGCCCAAGCATCAATACCCCTGCCCAGAACGAGTATGCGCGCTTCCCCCGAATGCGCATGCCCGTGCGATCATCCCCAAAGTTCATGGTATCCCCATCATCACTTCTGTGACGTCAGTTGCTGTGCCTGCACGCCGTAGCGGATCACGTTCACGCCGCCGGAACGCTTGGCTGTCTGGTCGTCGAGCTTGAGATCGACCGCGTTGGCATCGACGATGCTCCGGAGCGCGAGCGTCAGCGTGCCGCCCTGGCGCGCGGCCGAGAGCGTGGCGACCTGGTCGGGCTTGAGCTCGAGCGTGACGGTCTTGCCGACGACGGCGTTCTGGCCGTCCTTTTCCTTCGGCGCCTGGTCGATCGCGAGCACGCGGATATTGGTCAGGATGACCTCGGACAGGATCAGGTCGTTGCCGCCGGTCGGGCCGTTGGCGTCGGGATTCTTCAGGCGGCGCGTCAGCACGATGTCGACGCGGTCGTTCGGCAGGATGAAGCCGCCGGCGCCGGTCTCGGCGGAAATCTCGGTGGAAACGGCCCGCATGCCGGAGGGCAGGATCGCGGCCATGAAGCCGGAGCCTTCGGCCTTGACCAGCTTCTGCTCGCGGATCGGCTCGCCCTGCATCAGCGGCACGCGCGCGATCGAGCCTGCGATCTGGGTCTGCGCCTCGGGCCTGTTGTCGCGGCGGATGAAGGCGTTGCTTGCGGTCGCCGCCGGCCAGGTCTGCCATTGCAGATCCTCGGGCTTGACGGCCTGGCCGAGCTGGATGTCGTTCTTCGCGACCAGCACCTCGACCGTCGGCAGCTTTTCGGCGACGGGAAGAACGGGCGCGGGCTTGTTGTCGAAGCCGCTCGCCAGATACGCAGCGACGCCGCCGGCGCCCAGCGCGATGACGAGAACGACAATGCGTGCGGTGTTCATACGCTTTTACTCTTACGTGGGGCACTCGAACCGCACGTGGCGGGTTCCCCAATGTCGATGAGTAGGGAGTAAAAGTATAAGGGGTGTTGCGAGGCCGAATGCGATCGCCGGCCGCGGTGCGGTCTTTCCGCAGATGGTGAACGTCGCGTTAGCCGGTCGGCCAGTGGCCCCGTAGAAACACGAGTGACGGCTCATACGTTCGCATGACGCGCGCGGCGTCATGGTGAATGGGTGGTTAGTGAGGTGTGTGGCTCGCCATCACGGCGCGCCGCGCGGACACTGGTGATCCGTCATCCCGAGGTGCGAGTGGCGCGATGCAAAGCGTCGCGCCGGGAGCCTCGAAGGATCTGCGGCCGGGATGCAGCCGGGCCGTCGCCCTTCGAGGGCCGCTGAAGGAGCGGCCACCTCCAGCGACAACGGCTTCGCCGTTGCGCGGGGGTGACGGTGATGGGTTGGCGCCTCGGGCTACGGCCGGCCCTTACTTCGCCCGCTTCTGCTCGATTACGTCCCAGACCTTCGCCGCCACGTCCGGGCCGCCCAGCTTCGCGATGGCGCGGATGCCCGTTGGCGAGGTCACGTTGATCTCGGTGAGGTTGCCGTTGATGACGTCGATGCCGACGAACAGCAGGCCGCGTTCGCGCAGCGCCGGGCCGACGGTGGCGCAGATTTCGCGCTCGCGCGGGGTGAGCTCGGTCTCCTGCGCCGCGCCGCCGCGCACCATGTTGGAGCGGAGGTCGTCGGCGGCCGGCACACGGTTCACCGCGCCGGCGAACTCGCCGTTGACGAGGATGATGCGCTTGTCGCCGTGCTTCACCTCGGGGATGAACTGCTGGATTACCCAGGGCTCCCTGAACGTCACCGAGAACATGTCGAACAGCGAGCCGAAATTCATGTCCTGCGGCATCACGCGGAACACCGCTGCGCCGCCATGGCCGTGCAGCGGCTTCATCACGACAGCGCCGTGCTTGTCGCGGAAGGCGTTGATCTCGTCGAGGTCGCGCGAGATCAGGGTCGGCGGCATCAATTGCGGAAAGTTCATCACGAACAGCTTTTCCGGCGCATTGCGCACCGAGGCCGGATCGTTGACGACCAGCGTTTTGGGATGGATGCGCTCCAAAAGGTGCGTCGAGGTGATGTAGGCGAGGTCGAACGGCGGATCCTGGCGCAGCAGCACGACGTCAAAGCCGTTCAGCGCCTCGCGCCTGGGCTCGCCGAGCGTAAAGTGATTGCCTGGCTCGTCGCGAACGGTCAGGAGCTGGACGGGGGCGACAATCTCCTCGCCGACCATCGAGAGCTTGTCCGGTGTGTAATAGGACAAGCCGTGGCCACGCTTCTGTGCCTCCAGGAGCAGCGCAAAGGTCGAATCGCCCTTGATGTTGATGCGGGCGATGGGGTCCATCTGGACGGCGACGTTGAGTTTCATGGTCTGCCTTTCAGGTCGAGGCGTCGAATGCCGCCAACACATGGCGCGGAAGCGAGCGCGGCGCAATCAGCATGGCGTCGAATCGCAATTCGAATTCGGCATGCTCGGGATGCGCTACGAGCCAGCCTTGTGCGGCGTCGATGATGCGTTGCTGCTGGCGCGGGGTGACGGCGAAAGCGGCGTCATCCAGCGTCGCGCGCGCCTTGACCTCGACGAAGGCAATGAGGTTGCGGCGGCGCGCCACGATGTCGATCTCGCCATGCGGCGTGCGGAAGCGCTTGGCGAGGATGCGGTAGCCCTTGGCCATGAGATAGGCGGCGGCGCGGCTCTCGGCGGAGATGCCGGTGCGGAACGCGGCGACGCGCTTGGGCGATGCGACTTTCGGTTCCACGCCCTCACTCTTGGCCATCGCCGCCCCGTAAATTCTTGGCGAGTTCGAGCGCGCGGGCATAGACCTCGCGGCGCGGCCGGCCCGAGAGCGCGACCGCATGCGCGACGGCATCCTTGACGCTGTGCGCGGCAAGTTGCTCGCGCAGGAGCTCGTCCAGCGCATCCGATGTCAGCATTTCGGCATCGGCCGCTGGCGGAGCGATCACCAGCACGAATTCGCCGCGGGTCTCCAGCGTGTCGGCATCGCGCGCCAGCTCATTCAGCGTCGCGCGCGAAATCTCCTCGTGCAGCTTGGTCAGCTCGCGGCAGATCGCGGCCTCGCGCGTGCCCATGATCTCGGCGAGCTCGGCGAGCGTGTCCTGCACGCGATTGCCGGATTCGAACATCACCAGCGTCGCATCGATGCGCGCCAGCTCCGTGAGGCGCGATTTTCGCGCGACTGATTTCGCCGGCAAAAAGCCCTCAAAGAAGAAGCGGTCGGTCGGCAGCGCGGCGACCGACAGCGCCACCAGCACCGAGGACGGGCCGGGCAACGCATGGACCGCGTGGCCGGCCGCGCAGACCTCGCGCACCAGCTTGAAGCCGGGATCGGAGATCAGCGGCGTGCCGGCGTCCGACACCAGCGCGACCGAGCCGCCCGCTGCCAGCGCCTCCAGGATTCTGGGACGCGCGGCTTCGGCATTGTGCTCGTGGTACTGCTTGAGCTGCGCCGTGATGGCGTAGCGCTCGGTCAGGCGCCGCGTGATGCGGGTGTCCTCGCAGGCGATGACGTCGACGCCGGCGAGCGTCTGAAGCGCCCGCAGCGTGATGTCACCGAGATTGCCGATCGGGGTCGCGACCAGATGGAGGCCCGGCGACGCCTTCGGCACGGCAAGCCGATGGGCATCGATGGAGAAACCGCGCGGGGCGGCGTCTGGGCCTTCAGGCGTATTTATCGGGGCCGGCTTTGCGCGCATAATGAATCGAACTTAGGCATGATCCCGGGGGCTGGGAACCGGTCCTCCGAAAAAGATCGTGCCGAGGTGAGGGGTGAGGAAGGACTGGAATGTGATCCATCCGGCATCACATTCCCTGGAGAATGAAGCATCAGCGCCATATTCGCGGCGGAAACGCCGCCTTGATGCTGGGTGACGGACGGTGGACAGCCGGCCAGGACTCGAGGTGCGGTCGCGTTAAGCGGTTATTATCCTTTTGTTTTGGTTAACTATTTGCCGACAATATGCCTGAATCCGCGGCTTGTGTCGTGGAAAGAATGTTGTGACCGGCCGGCAACGGCAAGTCAGAAGAGAAGCTGCCATGCCGGGCCCGCGTGATCCCAGATCGTCCTCTTCGGAGGAGTCTCCCGTTCAGGGGCCCTCGATATCAGGGGCGACCCGGCGGAGTGCGCTCGGCCTGTTGCTCGGCGCGCCGCTGCTGTCGGCCTGCGCCGGCGTGCAGCAGAGCCTCAGCCAGTTCTCCAACCCGTTCAGCAGCTCCTCCCCGCCGCCGGCCCAGCCGGCCGGGCCGCCGCAGCAGGCGACGACCGCCGGCACGGGCGGGGTCAAGGTCGCGGTGATCCTGCCGCTTTCGGCCGCGGGCAATGCCGGGCTTGCCGCGCAGTCGATGCGCAACGCCGCCGAGATGGCGCTGGCCGAGTTCCAGAATCCCAACGTCCAGCTCCTGATCAAGGACGACAACGGCAGCCCGCAGGGTGCGCAACAGGGCGCCCAGCAGGCGGTCGACGAAGGCGCCGAGATCATCCTGGGGCCGCTGTTCGCGCAGTCCGTGCCGGCTGTTGCGCAGGTCGCGCGCGCACGCGGCATCTCGGTGATCGCGTTCTCGACCGATTCCAGCATCGCCGGTCGCGGCGTGTATCTGCTCAGCTTCCTGCCGGAGTCCGACGTCAACCGCATCGTCGAATATTCCGCCAGCATCGGAAAGCGCTCCGTCGCCGTGCTCGTGCCCGACAATGCCTATGGCAATGTGGTCGAGGCCGCGGTGAAGGCGGCGGTGCCGCGCCGCGGCGGGCGCATCGTCGCGTTCGAGAAATACGGTGCCGATCGCGCCACACCGGCGCGCACCGTGGCACAGCAGCTCGGCAGCGCGGATGCGCTGTTCATCGCCGATGACGGCGACGCGGTGGTGACGGTGGCCGATGCAATGACGGCCGCAGGTGCTAATTTGCGCAACATCCAGCTGCTCGGCACCGGCCTGTGGGACAGCCCGCGCGTCTATGCCAGCCAGAACTTGCAAGGCGGTCTCTACGCCGCGCCCGATCCGGCCGGTTTCCGCGCCTTCTCCGGCCGCTATCGCACGAAGTATGGCGCCGAGCCGATCCGCACCGCCACACTCGCCTATGACGCCGTCGCCCTCGTCGCCGCGCTCGCGCGCACGCAGGGCACCACGCGCTTCGCGCCCGACGTGCTCACCAATCCGTCCGGCTTCGCCGGCATCGACGGACTGTTCCGCTTCCGCGCGGACGGCACGAATGAGCGGGGCCTCGCAGTGATGAAGGTGTCGACCGGCGGCGGCGTCGCGGTGGCGGGCTCGCCGAAGAGTTTTGGGGCGTAGCTCAGGACGACGCTGCCGTAGGGTGGGCAAAGCGAAGCGTGCCCACGATCTCTCAGCTATCACATGGAATTGGTGGGCACGGCGCAAGTGCGCCTTTGCCCACCCTACGAGATCTCGCTACGCCGCGAGATCCGCAACCACCGCATCGAGCACCGGGAATCCGCTGCTGGTCACGCGCAGACGGCCCGTGGCATCGACCGTGATCGCGCCTTCTTCGCGCAGCAGCGTGATGCGCTTGGGATCGAGCGAGCGGCCCGACAGCGCCTTGTAACGCTCGGGGTCGATACCCTCAGCCAAACGCAATCCCATCAGCAAAAATTCGTCGGCACGTTCTTCGCTGTTGAGGAGATCGTCGGTGACGACACCGTGGCCGTTGGTCTCGACGCGCATCAGCCAGGCTTCGGGGCGCTTCTCTGTGGCAGTGGCATGGCGCACGCCGTCGATGTCGAGGCGGCCATGGGCGCCGGGGCCGATGCCGGCATATTCCTCGCCGCGCCAGTAGACCAGATTGTGCCGGCACTCGGCGCCGCGCCGCGCGTGGTTGGAAATCTCGTAGGCGGGCAGGCCGAGCTTGTCACAGGTCTCCTGCGTGACGTCGTAGAGCGCGCGCGCGACGGCTTCGTCCGGCGTCTTCAATTTGCCGGCCTGATGCAGGCCGAAGAACGGCGTGCCTTCCTCGATCGTCAATTGATAAAGCGACAGATGCTCGGCCGCCTCATCGATCGCGAGGCGAAGCTCGTCGGCCCACATCGCCGGCGTCTGGTCGGGGCGGGCGTAGATCAGGTCGAACGAATAGCGGTCGAACGAACGGCGTGCGATCGCGACGGCATCGAGTGCCTCGCGCGCGCTATGCATGCGGCCGAGCGCCTTCAGCGAGGCATCGTCGAGCGCCTGCACGCCGAGGGAGACACGGTTGACGCCGGCTGCGCGATAGCCGGCGAAGCGCGTGGCTTCGACGCTGGTCGGATTTGCTTCGAGCGTGACCTCGACGTCATTGGCGACCGTCCAGTGCTTGCCGATCGCATCGAGCACGGCGCCGACCGTTGCGGGCTGCATCAAGGACGGCGTGCCGCCGCCGAGGAAGATCGAGGTCACCTCGCGGCCGGGCGAACGCTCGGCGGTGGTTGCAATCTCGCGCGCGAAGGCGGAGGCAAAGCGTGTCTCGTCGATCGCGGCGTGGCGGACATGGCTGTTGAAGTCGCAATAGGGGCACTTCGACAGGCAGAACGGCCAGTGCACGTAGACGCCGAAGGCTTCCTTAGCGCGGCTCAAGGCAGATCTCCGCCAGTTTCACGAAGGCGCGGGCGCGGTGCGACAGGCCGAGGCCGAGCGGCGGCAGCCCGTGCTTCTCGATGCTTTCCATCTCGCCGAAGGTGCGGCCGTGTCCGTCAGGCAAAAACATCGGATCGTAGCCGAAGCCGGCATTCCCGCGCGGCGGCCAGACCAGTGTGCCGTCGACGCGTGCCTCGACCTCTTCGAGATGATCGTCGGGCCAGGCGACGCAGAGCGCCGAGACGAAATGTGCTTTGCGCTTGTCGGGCGTGGTCGCGCCGCGCTCCTGCAACAGGCGCTCGATCTGCGCCATCGCCGCAGCAAAATCCTTCTTCGGTCCGGCCCAGCGCGCACTGTAGATCCCGGGCGCGCCGTCGAGCGCATCGACCACGATGCCGGAATCATCGGCGAACGCGGGCAGCTTGGTCGCCTGCGCGGCCGCGATCGCCTTGATCGCGGCGTTGCTACGAAAATCGTTGCCGGTCTCTTCCGGCTCGGCGAGGCCGAGCTCACCGGCCGACACCGCCTCGACGCCGTAAGGCGCGAGCAGCTCCTTTATCTCGGCGAGCTTGCCGGGATTGTGGGTCGCGATGACGAGCTTTCCGGTGATTCGGCGGTGCATGGGCCTATTGACTACGCGACAGCCAGTTTCTGCAAGTCCACCAGACGCGCGATGCCCTTCTGTGCCAGCGCCATCAGCGCAAGGAACTCGTCCTGCGTGAACGGCTCGCGTTCCGCGGTGCCCTGCACCTCGATGATGCGGCCATCGCCGGTCATGACGAAATTGGCGTCGGTCTGGGCTTCCGAATCCTCGGCATAGTCGAGGTCGAGCACGGGGGTACCGTTGTAGATGCCGCAGGAGATTGCGGCGACGTTGTCGCGCATCACGTTGGCCTTGACCATGTTGCGCGCCTTCATCCAGCCGATGCAATCGGCGAGCGCGACCCAGGCGCCGGTGATCGAGGCCGTGCGCGTGCCGCCGTCGGCCTGGAGCACGTCGCAATCGACCGTGATCTGGCGCTCGCCGAGGGCTTCGAGGTCGACGATGGTGCGAAGCGAGCGGCCGATCAGGCGCTGGATCTCGACGGTGCGGCCGCTCTGCTTGCCCGCAGAGGCTTCGCGGCGGGTGCGTTCGGAGGTCGCGCGCGGCAGCATGCCATATTCGGCGGTGACCCAGCCGCGGCCCTGGCCCTTCAGCCACGGCGGCAGGCGGTCCTCCAGCGTGGCTGTCACCAGCACATGAGTGTCGCCGAATTTCACCAGGCAGGAGCCTTCCGCATATTTGACCACGCCGCGCTCCAGCGTCACGGGGCGCAATTCGTCGGGCGCACGGCGGCTTGGCCGCATGGGGAATCCTCCAAAACTCTCGGAAAAGGGCTGTTCGCGGTGCTTGTAGGGGGGGTGAGTGGGGAGGACAAGGCTTTTTCACCCCCGGTTTTCCACCCCGCAAACGCCACGCTTGTCAGAAGCCTCGGGGATGGACAAATTATGAGCATCTGAGAGGAGTTATCGTCTGTGGCCCATCACGATCCGATCCATCTGATCGCGCCGCGCGCAGGCCTCGCCCAGCTCAACGAGCGTTCTCGCGACATCTTTCGTCAAATTGTCGAAAGCTATCTCGCGACCGGCGAGCCGGTGGGCTCGCGCAATATCTCGCGGCTGATCGCCATGCCGCTGTCGCCGGCCTCCGTCCGCAATGTGATGGCCGATCTGGAACAGCTGGGGCTGATCTACGCCCCGCACACCTCCGCCGGCCGGCTGCCGACGGAACTCGGCCTGCGCTTCTTCGTCGATGCCTTGATGCAGGTTGGCGATCTCACCGAGCCCGAGCGGCAGTCGATCCAGAGCCAGCTTGCCACCGTCGGGCACGCGCAATCGGTCGAGGCGGCGCTGGACCAGGCGCTGACGCGGCTGTCCGGCCTCACGCGCGCCGCGGCCGTGGTGCTGACGCCGAAATCCAATGCGCGGCTGAAGCACATCGAATTCGTCCGGCTGGAACCGGAGAAGGCGCTGGTGATCCTGGTTGGCGAGGATGGCCAGGTCGAAAACCGCGTGCTGTCGCTGCCGCCGGGAGTTCCCTCCTCGGCGATCACCGAGGCCGGCAATTTCCTCAATGCGCGCATCCGCGGCCGCACACTGGCCGAGGCGCGGCTCGAGCTCGAGACCGCGCTCGGGGAGGCTCGTGCCGAGCTCGACCAACTGACGCAAAAGGTGATCTCGGCCGGGATTGCGAGCTGGTCCGGCGGCGAGAACGAGGACCGCCAGCTCATCGTCCGCGGCCACGCCAATCTGCTCGAGGATCTGCATGCGCTGGAGGATCTGGAGCGCGTGCGCCTTCTGTTCGACGACCTCGAGACCAAGCGCGGCGTGATCGACCTGCTCGGCAGGGCCGAAACCGCGGAAGGCGTGCGCATTTTCATCGGTTCGGAGAACAAGCTGTTTTCCTTGTCAGGCTCCTCCACCATCATCTCGCCGTATCGGGATGCCGCCGGCCATATCGTCGGTGTTTTGGGTGTGATCGGGCCGACACGGCTGAATTATGCCCGCGTGATCCCGACCGTGGACTACGCCGCCCGCATCGTCAGCCGCCTTTTGGGGGGCTGACCGGCGTTTCCTCCGATCACGGGCGCTTGATTTTCGTAAGCTTAGGCACGATATCCGGGCCAACAATCCCTTGAGACGAGTTCGAGAAGAGAGTCGATGACCGATCAAGACCGGCAGCCCGAAGACACGACCGCGCCGACCGGCGAGCCCGTGGTGTCGAAACCCTACATCATGCCCGACGATCCGGAGCCGGGCTCGGTCGAAACGTTGCAGAAGGAAGTCGCCGAGGCGCGCGACCGCATGCTGCGGACGCTGGCCGAGATGGAGAACCTGCGCAAGCGCACCAGCAAGGAAGTCGCCGACTCCAAGCTCTACGGCAT
This sequence comes from Bradyrhizobium xenonodulans, assembly GCF_027594865.1. Lineage (NCBI taxonomy): Bacteria > Pseudomonadati > Pseudomonadota > Alphaproteobacteria > Hyphomicrobiales > Nitrobacteraceae > Bradyrhizobium > Bradyrhizobium xenonodulans. The sequence goes on along the minus strand of NZ_CP089391.1, from coordinate 170,143 downwards.
CACCGGCTTTGCCCGCGACGTGCTCGACATCGCCGACAATCTCCAGCGCGCGCTCGATGCCGTTCCGGCCGAGGCGCGGGCCGCGGCCGATCCCGGCCTGACCTCGCTGATCGAGGGCGTCGAGCTCACCGAGCGTTCGCTGCTCAACGCGCTGGAAAAGCACGGCGTGAAGAAATTCGATCCGCAGGGCCAGAAGTTCGACCCGAACTTCCAGCAGGCGATGTATGAGGTGCCGGATGCGTCGGTGCCCGCGGGCACCGTCGTGCAGGTCATGCAGGCCGGCTACACCATCGGCGAGCGCGTGCTCCGCCCGGCTCTGGTCGGTGTCGCCAAGGGCGGCGCGAAACCGGCTGCCGCCGCCAACAGCAACGAGTCGAACTGAGCGGCCCTCATCCTGTGAGGAGCGCGCTCGCGCGCGTCTCCTCACCATGAGGGTTTGGCAGTTGCCTTACGCGCTCACCGCGATATCCGCGGACTGAATCCGCTTCACGCCGGCCTTGGCCATATCGGCCCAGGCTTTCGCGAGTGAACCCTGCGTGTCGATGCCGCGGCAGGCGTCCTCCACGACATAGACGTCGAAGCCCGCCTTGCGCGCGTCGAGTGCGGTCCAGGCGACGCAGAAATCCGTCGCCAATCCCACGACGAAGACGCGCTTGATCTTGCGGCCCTTGAGGTAGCCGGCAAGGCCCGTCGAGGTCTTGCCGTCGGCCTCGAGGAAGGCCGAGTAGCTGTCGACGTCCTTGTGAAAGCCCTTGCGGATGATGAGCTCGGCATGCGGGATCGCAAGGTCCTTCGACAGCGCGGCGCCATCGGTGCCCTGCACGCAATGGTCGGGCCACAGCACCTGCTTGCCGTAGGGAAGATCGACCGTCTCGAACGGCTTCTTGCCGGCGTGCACGGAGGCGAACGAGATATGGCCTTGCGTGTGCCAGTCCTGCGTCATCACCACGTTCGCAAACGCTTTCGAGATCTTGTTGATCACGGGCACGACCTGCTCGCCTTCCTTCACCGCGAGGCTGCCGCCCGGCAGGAAGCAGTTCTGCACGTCGATCACGAGCAGCGCGGATGCATCGTCCGGCTTGATCGGTGCTGCCGCCAGAAGTGCGGTTGGCCCGAGGGCTACGAGAGCGCTCGTCCCAAGCGCGGTCAAGATTTGTCGCCGATCCAGCATCGTTCGCCTCCCTCCAGGATGAACCCAACGGAGACGAAGCCTAATTCTGCTTGTGCGCGAACAGAAGCCCGAAAATGCAGCCGGCTCTGTCCAGCGCTCGGGCTCAGCCCTTCGGCTGAATTCCGTCGCGCACGGCGCGGAAGCGGGTGAAGGCGGCGGGCCACTGGTCGCGCGGGGCGCTGGCGATGATGCGCAGCGAGGCGCCGCTGGAGAAGCGGATCCATTGCACCACCGTCACCGGGGTTTTTTCCTTGCCGCTGACGCCGTCGATCCGGGTCTCGAAGCCCTGCTGGCCGTTGATGCGGATCGGCTCCGACATGGTGACGCGAGATTCGCGCACGCCGGGGATCTGGAGCGCGGCCTCCTGGGCGAAGCGGGCGCGGTCGGCGGCGGCTTGCGGGGTGGCGCCGATCAGGCCGAGGATCATGAACGGCTTCGATTCATAGCCTGAGCTCTCGTTGCCGTCGGCCAGGATGATGCTCGAGCCCGGCGCCAGCGTGCGGATGTCCTTGAAGTCGGCGAGATCGGTGATCTTGAACGGCATCAGCGCGATCTGCTCTTCGGCCGAGACCTGCTTGCGGGTGGTGACGCTGGCAAACATCTGCCGCACGGCTTCATCGGTGTAGATCTTGGTCGCATTCTCCGGGATCTGCACCGCGACATAGCCGGAGAAGCCGGCGCCCGGCACGATCATCGAATAGCGCTTCACCGGGGTATCGCCGGCCTTGCCGCTTTCGGTGGTGAAATAGGCAAGACCCGCGGGGGTCTCGATCTTGTCCTGCTTGATGCCGGCGGTGCCCGCGGGATTGGCATTGAAGGCGCCCACGACCTCGCCATAGGCGGCCGGCGGCAGTTCGGTGATCAGCACCTTGACGCTGCCGTCCTCGCTCTCGAAACCCGGAAAGGTTTTGGCCGTGGTGAGCCCGACCAGCGGCGCCATGCCGAGCCGCAGGCCGGGCGGGAAAACGGCGTCGGCGGCGAGGGCCGGAAACGCTGTTGCGGCGAGGAGGGCGAGCGCGGCGAGGGGGCGGATCAGCTTCATGGGCACTCTGATTGGTTCACATTGAGGCCGTTCGATGGTCGGCCATTGGGCCGCTTTGTCGCGCGAGGCAGCCTCGATGGCGCGCTGCGGCCGGCGCCTTTTAGCGGGTTTGGCCCGCCGGTAACAGGGCAGGGCCAATCGCGGTGGCGGGGGCCGGCCGATCTCCGAACCTGTTAACAATTCATCACCCGCAAGGGCGGTGAAGCCCGGATATGATCTTCCAAAACCCAATGTTTTCACGGCCGAAACTTGCGTTCGGTCCTTGCAGGCCCCTCCCCCCCTCCTATATGACCCCCAATCATCGCAATATCGCGGATGTTTGATCTTAGGGGGTTTGGATCGGGTGCCTCTTGGGCCCAACCAACCTGCCGCAAAAACAAGGATATCAGGACCATGGGAAAGGTCATTGGGATCGACCTCGGCACCACGAATTCGTGCGTTGCCGTGATGGATGGCAAGAACGCCAAAGTCATCGAGAATTCCGAAGGCATGCGCACGACGCCTTCGATCGTCGCCGTGACGGACGACGGTGAGCGCCTCGTCGGCCAGCCTGCCAAGCGCCAGGCCGTTACCAATCCCGAGCGCACGTTCTTCGCAGTGAAGCGCCTCATCGGCCGCCGCTACGACGACCCGATGGTCGAGAAGGACAAGAAGCTCGTTCCGTACAAGATCGTGAAGGCTTCCAACGGCGATGCCTGGGTCGAGGCCGACGGCCAGACCTACTCGCCCTCGCAGGTGTCTGCGTTCATCTTGCAAAAGATGAAGGAGACCGCGGAAGCCCATCTCGGCCAGAAGGTCGACCAGGCCGTCATCACCGTTCCCGCCTACTTCAACGACGCCCAGCGCCAGGCCACCAAGGACGCCGGCAAGATCGCGGGCCTTGAAGTGCTGCGCATCATCAACGAGCCGACCGCGGCTGCGCTAGCCTATGGTCTGGACAAGACCAAGACCGGCACGATCGCCGTGTACGATCTCGGCGGCGGCACGTTCGATATCTCGATTCTCGAAATCGGCGACGGCGTGTTCGAGGTGAAGTCGACCAACGGCGACACCTTCCTCGGCGGCGAAGATTTCGACATGCGCCTCGTCGGCTATCTCGCCGATGAGTTCCAGAAGGAGCAGGGCATCAACCTGCGCAACGACAAGCTCGCGTTGCAGCGCCTGAAGGAAGCCGCTGAAAAGGCCAAGATCGAGCTGTCGTCGACGACGCAGACCGAGATCAACCTGCCCTTCATCACCGCGGACCAGACCGGCCCGAAGCATCTGACGATGAAGCTCACCCGCGCCAAGTTCGAGGCGCTGGTCGACGACCTCGTCCAGAAGACCGTCGAGCCCTGCCGCAAGGCGCTGAAGGATGCCGGCGTCACCGCCGGTGAGATCGGCGAAGTGGTGCTGGTCGGCGGCATGTCGCGCATGCCGAAGGTCCAGGAAGTCGTGAAGCAGCTGTTCGGCAAGGAGCCGCACAAGGGCGTCAACCCGGACGAAGTCGTCGCCATCGGCGCCGCGATCCAGGCCGGCGTGCTGCAAGGCGACGTCAAGGACGTGCTGCTGCTCGACGTGACCCCGCTCTCGCTGGGCATCGAGACGCTGGGCGGCGTGTTCACCCGCATCATCGACCGCAATACCACGATCCCGACCAAGAAGAGCCAGGTGTTCTCGACCGCCGAGGACAACCAGAACGCGGTCACCATCCGCGTCTTCCAGGGCGAGCGTGAAATGGCGGCCGACAACAAGATGCTCGGTCAGTTCGACCTGATGGGCATTCCGCCGGCCCCGCGCGGCATGCCGCAGATCGAGGTGACCTTCGACATCGACGCCAACGGCATCGTCAACGTGTCGGCCAAGGACAAGGCCACGGCCAAGGAGCAGCAGATCCGCATCCAGGCCTCCGGCGGTCTGTCGGAAGCCGACATCGAGAAGATGGTCAAGGACGCCGAGGCCAATGCCGAGGCGGACAAGAAGCGCCGCGAGGCCGTGACCGCCAAGAACGAGGCGGATGGCCTGGTGCATTCGACCGAGAAGGCCCTGGCCGAGCACGGTTCGAAGGTCGCCGAGCCCGAGCGCCGCGCCATCGAGGATGCCGTCAGCGACCTCAAGGAAGCGCTGAAGGGCGACGATGCCGAGGCGATCAAGGCCAAGACCCAGACGCTGGCCCAGGCTTCGATGAAGCTCGGCGAGGCCATGTACAAGCAGCAGGCCGAGGCCGACGCCAAGAAGGACGCGGCCAAGGACGACGTCGTCGACGCGGAATTCACCGAGGTCGACGACGACAAGAACAACAAGAAGTCCGCCTGATCCCCAAGAGGGTGATGATGCGGACGGCTTGGACCCCACACGCGCTACCGGCCTCCTCCTTCGCGGGGGAGGCCGTCGTGTCGGGGCGGGCGGGCAAGACGCCCGTTACGATCGATCAATTTCCCATGGTTATGCTGAACGCCGCGACGCTGCCCTCTGCCGCGAGGCGCAAGGGTGCCTATATCAAGGCGGCCTCTGTCGTCGCGTGGCGGCTTCGTTTCGCTCCGACTTGAATCGCGATTGGATAGACCGAGCTCATCATGTCCACGTCCACCAAGCGCTGCTATTACGAGACTCTCGAAGTCGAACGCGATGCCGACGAGGGCAAGCTGAAATCGTCGTTCCGCAAGCTGGCGATGAAGTTTCACCCCGATCGCAATCCCGGGGACGACACCAGCGAAGTCAAGTTCAAGGAAATCAACGAGGCCTACGAAGTCCTCAAGGACAAGGACAAGCGCGCGGCCTATGACCGATTTGGCCATGCGGCTTTCGAGCAGGGCGGCCCCGGCGGCGGTGCCGGTTTCGGCGCGGGTTTCGCCTCTTCCTTCTCCGACATTTTCGAAGACCTGTTCGGCATGGCCGGGCAGCGCGGTCGCGGCGGCCGCGAGCGCGGCGCCGACCTGCGCTACAACATGGAAATCACGCTCGAGGACGCCTTCGGCGGCAAGACCGCGCAGATCGAGATTCCTGTCTCCGTCACCTGCGAGGCCTGCTCGGGCATCGGTGCCAAGGCTGGCACCAAGCCGAAGACCTGCTCGACCTGCGGCGGCGCCGGTCGCGTGCGGCAGTCGCAGGGCTTCTTCACGCTGGAGCGGACCTGCCCGGGCTGCCAGGGCCGCGGCCAGATGATCGAGGATGCCTGCCCCTCCTGCTCGGGCCAGGGCCGGGTCACCCGCGAGCGGACGCTGTCGGTCAACATTCCTCCGGGCGTCGAGGACGGTACGAGGATCAGGCTTGCCGGCGAGGGCGAGGCCGGGGTCCGTGGCGGCCCCCCCGGCGACCTCTACATCTTCCTGTCGCTGGCCCAGCATCAGCTCTTCCAGCGCGATGGCGCCGATCTGCATTGCCGGGTGCCGATCTCGATGGTGACGGCGGCCCTCGGCGGTGAATTCGAGGTGCCGACCATTGAGGGCGGAAAGACCAAGGTGAAGGTGCCGGCCGGAACCCAGTCGAGCCGCCGATTTCGCATTGCATCAAAAGGCATGCCGGTGCTGCGCTCGCGCCAGATGGGCGACCTGTACGTCCAGGTTGCGGTCGAGACCCCGCAGAATCTCACCAAGAGGCAGCAGGAATTGCTGGCCGAGTTCGAAAAGCTCTCTTCGGGCAATACCCAGCCGGAATCCGTGGGCTTCTTCGCCAAGGTCAAGGATCTGTTCAGTAATCGGGCGAGCTGACTCGTCTTGACCGTACCGCTTCCGGCCTATACCTGTTTATGACCATTTTCTGACACGCCGCGTTCCTGCGGTCCCGTCCGGTCCTGACATGCCATTGCCATCGTCCGCGCGTGCGTTGAAGAAGCCTCGTCTTGATGACGAGGTGCGTTTTCTCAGGTCGTGGATCGAAAAGCCGCTGCATATGGGCGCAGTGATGCCGTCGGGCAAGCTTCTGGCCCGGACCATGGCGCACTATGTCGATACCAACTCGGACGCACCGGTGGTCGAGCTCGGGCCCGGCACCGGCGCCATCACCTCGGCCCTGGTCGAGCGCGGCGTCGACCAGAAGCGCCTTGTCCTCGTCGAATACAATCCCGGCTTCTGCGCCCTGCTGCGCGACCGCTATCCGCAGGCCAAGGTGGTGCAGGGCGATGCCTATCGCCTGCGCGACACGCTCTGGAATGTCCTGAGCGCGCCGGCTTCCGCGGTCGTCTCGGGCCTGCCGCTCGTGACAAAACCGATGCTGACGCGGCTGCGGCTGATCCGCGACGCCTTCACGGCGCTCGCGCCCGGCGCACCCTTCGTCCAATTCACCTATGCGGTGGTGCCGCCGATCCCGAAATCGCTGCCCGGCGTGTCCACAGAGGCCTCGGAACGGATCTGGATGAACCTTCCGCCGGCCCGCGTCTGGGTGTATCGCAAGGACTAATTCCGCCGGCATCATTCTTTGCGCGGCGGGCTCGTTTCGCCGAACGCATGGGATTGGATGCCCGCACCCAAAATCCTGGTCATTCCCGGCTCGCTGCGCACCGGCTCGCACAATGCGAAGCTGGCGGCGCTCCTCGCCTATGAGTTCGCGCAGGCCGGCGTGGACGTCACCCGCATCTCGCTCGCCGATTTTCCGCTGCCGATCTATGACGGCGATCTCCAGGCGAAATCCGGTGTGCCCAAGCACGCCATCAATCTCAAGCGCATGATCGGCGCGCATCATGGCGTGCTGTTCGTCTCGCCCGAATACAACGCCTCGGTGCCGCCGCTGCTGAAGAACGCGATCGACTGGGTCAGCCGCGTGCACGATTTACACGAGGCGCGCGGCGACGTGTTCCGCAACCGCCCGTTCGCGCTGGCCGGCGCCTCGCAGAGCCGGCTCGGAGCCGCCCGCGCGCTCCAGGCGTTGCGGCTGATCCTGACTTCCTGCCACGCCAATGTGATTGCCAGCCAGCTCACGCTCGCCTTCGCCGGAGAGGCCTATGACGATATGGACCGGCTGAAGAACGAGGGCGATATCGCCGCGTCGAAGGAGCTGGTCGCGCAGCTGATCGACATTTCCCAACGCATGATGTGAGGTGACATGATTCCAGCCGAGATCGCCCCGAAAGACCGCCTGATCGTTGCGCTCGATCTGCCCAGTGTCGATGCCGCGGAGGCGATGATCGCAAGGCTCGGCGACAGCGTCACCTTCTACAAGATCGGCTATCAGCTCGCTTATGCCGGCGGCCTGCCATTGATCGGCAAGCTCGCCGACAAGGGCAAGAAGGTGTTCGCCGATCTCAAGATGCACGACATCGGCAACACGGTCGCGCGGGGCACCGAGAGTGTCGCGAAGCTGGGTGCGACCTTCGTCACCGTGCACGCCTATCCGCAGACCATGAAGGGCGCCGTCGAAGGCCGCGGCAGCGCGAGCCTGAAGATTCTCGCGGTCACGGTGCTGACCTCCTACAACGACGACGATCTGCATGCGGCCGGCTATCGGCTCAGCGTCTCCGAGCTGGTCGAAGCGCGCGCGCAGCAGGCGCAGGTGCTCGGCGTCGACGGGCTGGTGTCCTCGCCCGAGGAGGTTGGCGCCTTGCGCAAGATCGTCGGCCACCAGATGAGCCTCGTCACGCCCGGTATTCGCCCGGCCGGTTCGGCAACCGGCGACCAGAAGCGCATCATGACGCCCGGTCGCGCAATTGTCGCGGGCGCCGACTATCTCGTCGTCGGTCGGCCGGTGGTGGAAGCCACTGACCCGAAGGCAGTCGCAGATGCCATCCAGGCCGAGATCGCGCAGGCGCTCGGTTAACCAACAACAAGGGAGAAGAACAATGGCAAAAGGCTACTGGATCGGACGCGTCGATGTGAGCAATGACGAGGGCTACAAGCCCTATGCCGTCGCCAACGGTCCGATCTTCAAGAAATGGGGCGGCCGCTTCGTCGTCCGCGCCGGCAAGTTCACCACCGTCGAAGGCGCCAGCCGCACCCGCAACGTCGTGATCGAATTCCCGGACTACGAGACCGCGATCGCCTGCTACAACTCGCCGGAATACCAGGCCAATATCAAGGTGCGCCAGCCGCACTCTATCGCAGACCTCATCATCATCGAGGGCTATGACGGCCCGCAGCCGCAGGACGGCTGAGGCGTGTCTTTTCTTACCCTCCCCTTGAGGGGGAGGGTCGATCGCGCGCAGCGCGAGCGGGGTGGGGTGATCTCTCCACTCGGGCACTGCGCGTTGCGGAGAGACCGTCACCCCACCCCGTCTCACATTTCGCTGCGCTCCATGTGAGCCGACCCTCCCCCTCCAGGGGAGGGTAAGAGAGACTGCGACTGCCCCGATCCCCTTCGGTTGCCGGAACTGCATCCCCCCGCTACAACGGCCGTGAGAGGATCACACCATGTCCGACATGCGCTTGATTGTTGCGGGAGCCGGCGGCCGGATGGGCCGGGCATTGACGCGGGCGATTGCCGAGAGCAAAGGCGCGGTGCTGGTCGGCGCGCTGGAGGCGCCGGGCTCGGAGCTGCTCGGCAAGGACGCCGGCGTGCTCGCGGGCCTGCCGGCCAACGGCATCAAGCTCTCGGGCGATCTCTGGGCAATGTCGAAGGACGCCGACGGCATTCTCGATTTCACCGTGCCGGCGGCGACCATCGCCAACGTCGCGATCGCGGCCGAGCGCGGCCTCGTTCATGTCGTCGGCACGACCGGGCTGTCTGCTTCCGACAATGCCGTGATCAAGAGCGTTACCAACCGCGCCGTCGTGGTGCAATCCGGCAATATGAGCCTCGGCGTCAACCTGCTCGCCGCCGTGGTCAAGCGCGTCGCCAAGGCGCTCGATGAAAACTTCGATATCGAGATCGTCGAGACCCATCATCGCATGAAGATCGACGCGCCCTCCGGCACCGCGCTGATGCTGGGCCAGGCGGCAGCAAGCGGCCGTGGCGTCCCGCTCGAAGAGCATGCGGACCGTGGCCGCGACGGCATCACTGGGGCGCGCAAGCCCGGCGACATCGGCTTCGCCTCTTTGCGCGGCGGCACCGCCGCCGGCGACCACAGCGTCAGCTTCCTCGGCCCGTTCGAGCGCCTGACGCTGTCGCATCACGCCGAAGACCGCTTGCTGTTCGCGCACGGCGCGTTGAAGGCGGCGCTGTGGGCGCATGGCAAGAAGCCGGGGCATTACTCCATGGCCGACGTGCTCGGCCTCGCTGACATCTGAAGAACCAAACGGAAAGTAGTCAATGAGCGAACGTCTTCTCGTGCTCGTGCGCCACGGCCAGAGCGAATGGAATCTGAAGAACCTGTTCACCGGCTGGAAGGACCCCGATCTGACCGAGCTCGGCGTGAAGGAAGCCACGGAAGCCGGCCGCAAGCTGAAGGCGAAAGGACTCGTGTTCGACGTCGCCTACACCTCGGTGCTGACGCGCGCGCAGCACACGCTCGATCTCATCCTCGGCGAGCTCGATCAGAAAGGCCTGCCGACGATGAAGGACCTCGCGCTGAACGAGCGCGATTACGGCGATCTCTCCGGCCTCAACAAGGACGACGCGCGCAAGAAATGGGGCGAGGACCAGGTGCTGATCTGGCGCCGCTCCTACGACGTGCCGCCGCCCGGCGGCGAAAGCCTCAAGGACACGCTGGCGCGGGCACTGCCGTACTACGTTCAGGAAATTCTGCCCGGTGTGCTCAACGGCAAGCGCACGCTGGTCGCCGCCCACGGCAATTCGCTGCGCGCGCTGATCATGGTGCTGGAAAAGCTGTCGCCGGAAGGCATCTTGAAGCGCGAGCTCGCCACCGGTGTGCCGATCATCTACCGGCTCAATGCGGATTCGACCGTGGAGTCGAAGCTGGATCTGGCAGGATAGCACCGGTGCCGTAGGGTGGGCAAAGCGAAGCGTGCCCACCATCTGTCGGTGATTGCGGAAGCGTGGTGGGCACGGCGCTCTGCGCCTTTGCCCACCCTACGGGAGCTTCGCTGGGGCGACGATCACTGCATCCCCAACTGCCCGGCCTCCCAGCCCAGCATTGCCTGTTTGCGCGTGATGCCCCAGTGATAGCCGGTGAGCGTGCCGCTCTTGCCGAGTGCGCGGTGGCAGGGCACGACGAACGAGACCGGGTTCTTGCCGACCGCAGCGCCGACGGCGCGCGAGGCCTTCGGGCTGTTGATGTTGCAGGCGATGTCCGAATAGGACACCGCGCGGCCCATCGGGATCTTCAGCAGCGTCTCCCACACCCGTACCTCGAAATCGGTGCCGATCATCACGACGCGCAGCGGCTGATCCGGCCGCCACAGCTTTGTATCGAAGATGCGCGCCGCGAGCGGGGCGGTGCCGTCGTGGTCCTCGACATAGGTCGCGTTCCGCCAGCGCCGGGTCATGTCGGCGAGCGCTGCCTTTTCTTCGCCGGGGTCGGCGAAGGCGAGGCCCGACAGGCCGCGGTCGGTCGCGATCACGATGGCCGTGCCGAACGGCGAGGGATGGAAGCCGTAGCGCAAGGTGAGGCCGGCGCCGCCGTTCTTCCATTCGCCCGGCGACATCGCTTCGTGGGTGACGAAGAGATCGTGCAGCCGGCCCGGACCCGACAGGCCGGAGTCGAGCGCCGCGTCGAGGATGCTCGCGGAATCCCGCAGCAGACCCTTGGCGTGGTCGAGGGTGAGCGCCTGCATAAAGGCCTTCGGCGTGATCGAGGCCCAGCGGCGGAACAGATGGTGCAACTCATCCGGCGTGACGCCGGCCGCGTCGGCCATCGCCTCGATGGCCGGCTGCGTGCGCCAGTTCTCCGAGATGAAGGCGATCGCCCGGCGCACGGAATCATAGTCCCGCAGCGCGGCGTCCTGGGGGCCCGGCTTGGCCAGGCGCTGGTCATGTATGGCGAGTGTCATCATGACCGGGAATGTAGGAGGACGCGGCGCGCGAAACCACCCGATTTCCGACGTGGGATCAGTTGATCGGGTTGTAGGTCGGGCCGCGCCGGGCGGCGTTCAGCGCCTCGACCAAGCCTTTGTAAAAGCTGGCTTTCTCGTCGGGTCCCAGGAAGCGGGCGAGCTGGATCTGGTGGCCCCGCGAGATCAGATAGAGATGCTCGATGCCAAAGTCCTCGTCGACTTCCATGTCGAGGCGGACCCAGAGCGGATTGAACGTCCATTCGGCGACCTGGCCGTGATGGCTGACGCGGCGCACCCGCAATTCGGATGCTGTGACCGTGATCTCCTCGCGCGCCCGCGCGGTGCGGAAATTGGCCTTGAAGGCCCACCAGACCACGAGAACGTCGAGGCCGAAAAAGCCGAGCACCGGCCAGGCGCCCTTCATCAGGAAGACGAGACCGGTGACGAAGCTGACGACGCTCAGGAACAGCATTACGGCGAGGAAGCCGGTGCGGTTCAGCGAGCGATGCGGCGTCAGCAGCGCGGAGAAGATCTGCGCTTCGCGCTCGCGCTCAATTTCGTTGCCTGTGCTCATCGTCCCTCATTATATCCCGATCATGGCGAAAATCACCCGCAAGCCGGCCCCGCGCAAAGCGCCGGCGTCGAGGAAAAAGGCAAAGGCGACTGTTGCGAAGCCCAAGCCCGTCAAGAAGCCCGTCAAAAAATCGGCTTCCGCCAGGAAACCGCTGAAGGCCACAAAACCCTGGACGCCGGCCGAGGTCCGCGAGGTCTTCGACCGTTTCCGCAAGGCCAATCCCGAGCCGAAAGGCGAGCTCGAGCACGTCAATCCCTTCACGCTGCTGGTCGCCGTGGTGCTGTCGGCGCAGGCCACCGACGCCGGGGTCAACAAGGCGACGCGCGCCTTGTTCGAGACCGCCGACACGCCGCAGAAGATGCTCGACCTCGGCGAAGAGCGTCTTCGCGAGTACATCAAGACCATCGGCCTCTATCGCACCAAGGCCAGGAACGTAATCGCGCTGTCGGCAAAGGTGCTCAGTGAGTTCGGCGGCGAGGTGCCGCGCACGCGCGCGGGAATCGAGTCACTGCCGGGAGCCGGGCGGAAAACCGCCAATGTCGTGCTCAACATGGCCTTCGGCGAGCACACCATGGCGGTCGACACGCACGTCTTCCGCGTCGGCAACCGTACCGGGCTCGCGCCCGGCAAGACGCCGCTCGAAGTCGAGCTTGGCCTGGAGAAGGTGATCCCGGCCGAGTTCATGCTGCATGCGCATCATTGGCTGATCCTGCACGGCCGCTATACCTGCCTCGCGCGCAAGCCGCGCTGCGAGGTTTGCCTGATCAACGATCTCTGCCGGTGGCCGGAGAAGACGGTCTGAGCGCGTTACCGCATCTGCCGCGCCGGCTCGATCAGCTCCGGCCGCGGTCCCGATAGCCGCTTGTGCATGTGGACCATGAAGGCCATGCCGAAGATCGGCGTCGCCAGATTCACGATCGGGATCGAGACGAAGGCCGCGATAAAGAGACCGGCGGTGAAGATGGTCGCGGCATTGTCGCGCCGCATCGCCTTGGCCTCTTCCGGCGGGCGGAAGCGCATCGCCGCGAGCTCGAAATATTCGCGCCCGAGCAGCCAGGCAGCAGCCAGGAAGAAGATGAGGAATCCGGCGCCGGCGAACAGCACCAGCGGCAACGCGATCAGATAGACCAGGATCGTCAGCAGCGCGGTCTTGACGCCCTCGTAGATCGCCTGGCTGAACGGCAGCGCGACGCCCGGCCGCTCGGCGGGATAGTGCTCGCGCTCGACGATGTCGGCGACGTCGTCGACGAACAGGCTCGCCACCAGCGAGGTGATCGCAGGCATCAGGAACACGCCGCCGAACACGACGCCAAGGCCGGCCGCGATCGAGACGATCCAAGACAGCACTTCGAGCGAGGAATGCCAGCCCGGCCCGAGCAGGCCCTCCAGCCAGGCCTCGCCATAGGTCGCAAACCAGCTCAGCAGCCGCTGCAAGCCGATCGCCAGCACGGTGATCAACACCAATGCGAGCCCGATCGATCGCCACAGGATCGAGCGCATCGACGGCGACATCATTTGCGACAGCGCCTTCACGGCGGCATCCAGCATGGCAGGACCTCTCAGGAAAACCACTCGCGAGAGGTAGACACCCCGGACGCCTTCGGCAAGGGATGCCGGCTCTACCGGGCCCCAAGGCGCGGCCGGGGTGCAACTGGCTAATCGTGCCTATGCCCGTGCTTCCTTGCTTTCGCCGGCTTGCCCTCTCCTGTCGGGATCATCACCACGCGCCCATAACGCACGCCGCGTTCGGCGATGATGTGGTCGGCGAAATGCCGGACCTCGCCGGCGTCGCCGCGCAGCGCCGTCATCTCCATGCAATTGTCGTCGTCGAGATGGACGTGCAGGGTCGCCAGCGCAAGGTCGTGATGACCGTGGAATTCCTGCACCAGACGTTTTGAGAGATCGCGGGCGGCGTGGTCGTAGACATAGACGAGGCCGGCGACGCAGGGGCCGGTCTGCGCGGTGTCCTCGGTCGATTGCTGGAGCCCGGCGCGGGCGAGATCGCGGATGATCTCGGAGCGGTTCTGATAGCCGCGCGCCTCTGCCGCAGCATCGATCTCCGCCAAGAGATCGTCCTCGATCGTGATCGTGATTCGCTGCATCAGAATGCTCCCTCGCGCGGCTCGATACCGTTCTACACGGATTCTGCGACGCTCATAAACGCGTCGCGCGTAGCCGCAGCGCATTTCCGACCACGCTGACCGAGGATAGCGCCATCGCTGCCGCTGCGATGATCGGCGAGAGCAGCACGCCGAACGCCGGATAGAGGATGCCGGCCGCGATGGGAATGCCGGCGGCGTTGTAGATGAACGCAAAGAACAGGTTTTGCCGGATGTTGCTCATCGTCGCTTGCGACAGCCTTCGCGCCCGCACGATGCCGGTGAGATCGCCCTTCAGCAGGGTGACGCCGGCGCTCTCCATCGCCACATCGGTGCCGGTGCCCATGGCGATGCCGACTTCGGCGGCCGCCAGCGCCGGTGCGTCGTTGACGCCGTCGCCGGCCATCGCGACGCTGCGGCCGGCCTTTTGCAGCTTTGTCACCACCGCGCTCTTCTGGTCCGGCAGCACCTCGGCCTCGACCTCGGCAATGCCGAGCCGTCGCGCCACCGCCTCCGCCGTGGTGCGGTTGTCGCCTGTCAGCATGATCACCTTGATGCCTTCGGCGGCAAGCGCTTTCAGCGCCTCCGGGGTCGAGGCCTTGACCGGATCGGCAATCGCAAGCAGGCCGGCGAGCGTGCCGTCGACGGCCATGTTGATCACGGTGGCGCCGTCGCCACGCAGGTGCTCGGCCTCGGCGTCGAGCGGTTTGGTGTCGACGCCGATCGACGTCAGATATCGGGCATTGCCGAGCACGATGGTCTTGCCATCGACCTTGCCGGTCGCCCCCTTGCCGGTCGGCGAATCGAATTGCTCGACCTGGCTGAGACTGAGCTGCTTCTCCTTCGCCGCGCGCACGATGGCATCCGCGAGCGGATGCTCGCTGGCGCGCTCGACGCTGGCTGCGATACGGAGCAGCTCGTCTTCCGCAAAGCCGGCGGCGGGAACGATCGCGACCACCTTCGGCTTGCCCTCGGTCAGCGTGCCCGTCTTGTCGACCACCAGCGTGTCGATCTTCTCCATCCGCTCCAGCGCCTCGGCGTTCTTGATCAGCACGCCGCCTTGCGCGCCGCGGCCGACGCCGACCATGATCGACATCGGGGTCGCAAGACCGAGCGCACAGGGGCAGGCGATGATGAGCACGCTGACGGCGGCGACGAGACCAAAGGCAAGCCGCGGCTCCGGCCCGAACCAGGCCCAGGCGGCGAAGGCGGCGATGGCGACGACTATTACCGTGGGCACGAACCAGCCTGCGACCTGATCGGCCAGCCGCTGGATCGGCGCGCGCGAGCGTTGCGCGTCGGCGACCATCTGCACGATCTGCGACAGCAGCGTCTCGCGCCCGACCTTGTCGGCGCGCATGACGAAGCCGCCGGACTGGTTGAGCGTGCCGGCAATGACCTTGGCGCCGGTCTCCTTGGTGACCGGCATGGATTCGCCCGTCACGAGCGATTCGTCGAGCGACGAGCGGCCCTTGAGAATGGTTCCGTCGACCGGCACCTTCTCGCCGGGGCGCACCCGCAGGCGATCGCCGGCATGAAGCGCGTCGATCTCGACCTCATGCTCGCTGCCATCGGCATCGACCCGGCGCGCGGTCTTCGGGGCCAGCTGGAGCAGCGCCTTGATCGCGCCGGAGGTCGCATCGCGCGCCCGCAGCTCCAGCACCTGGCCGAGCAGCACCAGCACGGTGATGACCGCAGCCGCCTCGAAATAGACGGCAACCGCGCCTTCATGGCCGCGGAACGTCGCGGGGAAAATCTGCGGCGCGATGGTGCCAATCAGGCTGTAGACATAGGCAACGCCCGTGCCCATCGCGATCAGTGTGAACATGTTGAGGTTGCGCGTCAGCAGCGACTGCCAGCCGCGGACGAAGAACGGCCAGCCGGCCCACACCACCACGGGCGTCGCGAAGACGAGCTGGATCCAGTTCGAGAGCGTCTGGTCGATCCAGTTGTGCGGACCGGCGAGATGGCCACCCATCTCCAGCACCACGGCCGGCAGCGCCAGCGCGCCGCCGATCCAGAACCGTCGCGTCATGTCGGCGAGCTCAGGGTTGGGACCGGTCTCCAGGCTCGCGACCTCCGGCTCCAGCGCCATGCCGCAGATCGGGCAGGTGCCGGGTCCGACCTGGCGGATCTCCGGATGCATCGGGCAGGTGTAGATCGTGCCCTCAGGCATCTCCGGCGCGGAGGCCTTGTCCTTGGCGAGATACTTTGCCGGATCGGCGGCGAATTTGCCGCGGCAGCCGGCCGAACAGAAATGGAAGGTCTCGCCGTGATGCGTGAGGCTGTGCTTCGAGGTCGCGGGATCGACCGTCATGCCGCAGACGGGATCGAGGACCTTTGTCGCGGCGGCGCCATGGTCATGGCCGTGATGATGCGCATGGGGGGCTTGATCGCCGTGTCCGCCGCAACAGGAGGAGGCCGCCGGCTTCGCCGCCGCAGCCTTCGTGGAACAGCCGCATCCCGAATGCGCTTCCCCGTCGTGATGATGCTCGTGGTCCGCGTCGTTCATGCCCATGCTCCGGTCTTGTGCCTGCTCTTGCAACCCATACCCGGTAGGGGTATATAGACCCCATGCGCAAGGACATCAAGGCATCCGTCGGAAAACGTCTCGGCCGGATCGAGGGGCAGGTTCGCGGCCTCTCGAAAATGGTCGAGGAGGACCGCTACTGCATCGACATCGTGACGCAGATCTCGGCGGTGCGCGCCGCGCTGCGCCGGGTCGAGGAGGAGGTCTTGAAGGACCACGTCGCCCACTGCGTCGAGCACGCCATCGCGAGCGGCGACAAGGTTGATCAGCGCGAGAAGATCGCGGAGCTGATGGCCGTGATCGGACGGGCGGAACGGTAGGTTTCTACCTACGTCGCTGCGCCCCTCGCAGGGACGACAGCGGTGCCTACGCCGCGACCTCGCGCGCGTCTGCGCGGCGCCGCGCGCGGTACGTCGCAAGCTCGTTCAGCAGCACGAAATGCTCGGAATAGGCGGCGTCCATCTCGGCGGCCGCCTCGCGCATCACTTTCTCAGCCGCAACTTCAGCCGGCGCCTCTTCGTCAATCGCCTCAGGAACGAGCGGCGGCGCACGGAGCGTTTCTGGAAACACACTGAATGTGCCCGCTACCTCCTCGAGCGGCTTCTGCTTGTCGGCCCAGTGCAGGGCGGTGTAGTCGAAACCGTGCACGATGGTGGGTTTGACGACTTCGAAATAGGGCGAGATATCGAAGTCGCGGGGCATGTAGAGCGAGGAATCGCGGATGTGCAGGATCTCCCGGCGGGCGGCGCGGCTGCCGGCCTTGGTGATCTTCGGCAGGATCGGATAGCGCACGGCATCGAACGCCTGCGCGATCAGCGCCGAGCAGATGATCTTGGTGGGGTCACCCGAGCCGATCGCGATCATGCGCCGCCGCCAGCGCTGCGGTATCGGCAGTGGAAACAGGAAGCGCATCAGGTCGACGATGTTCTTGGTGTCGTAGCCGAAGCCAATGCGGTTGATGGCATAGCGGCAGACCGTGGTGCGGTCCTCATAGGACAGTCCGACCGGACGGCAAACGCGGGTATGATACGGGAAATATTTCGACAGCGGCGCCGAGGTGACGCCTTCGCCGATATTGGCCTCGATCAGCACGTGCGGCTCGCCGTCGGGCTCTTCCGCCCCCTCGATCGGCCCGACATAGAGCGCGGCATGGGACCAGGTCGACTGCGTCAGATATTTGATGATGCCGGAGATGCGGTTGTTGCCCTCGACCAGCAGCACGTCGCCCGGCTCGATGACGCCGCGCAGATGCTCGGGGTCGCTCGGCGTGAACGGCTCGTAGCCCGGCACCTCCTTCGAGAGGTACGCGGCAATCAGCTTGCCGACTGAGTCCAGGACCGTCCCCATCTCAAACTCCCCCCACGGCCTTTTCCGGCCGTCTTTTTCCCTTCTCTATCATGGTCGAAACGTCTTGCAATTCGGTTCATCACTCTGTGAGATCAAGCACGATTGATTCACCATGATGGTTGCTGCGCAACATCAGATGCGGCAAGGTTCGCTAGCTGTTCCCGTTCGCCGCAAGTCCTCGGAAACCATGACATGACAATCACGCGCCGCGGCTTCCTATCGGCGTCGGCGGGGTTTGCCGCGATGCCGGTCCTGCGCGCGACTGCCGCACCCCTGCCGCGTGAGGCTGACATCGTCGTGATCGGCGCGGGGGCAGCCGGTATCGCTGCAGCGCGGCGCATCATGGCGACGGGCCGCAAGGTCGTGGTGGTGGAAGCGGCCTCGCAGGTCGGCGGCCGCTGTATCACCGACACGACGACCTTCGACACGCCGTTCGATCGCGGCGCGCGCTGGATGCACAATCCCGAGACCAATCCGATGATCCGGCTGGCGCGCAGTGCCGGGCTCGACGTGCTGCCGGCGCCGGCCGGCCAGAAGATGCGCATCGGCCGCCGCAATGCCCGCGCCGGCGAGACCGAAGAGTTTCTCGCCGCCTTGGTGCGTGCCAACCGCGCCATCGACGAGGCTGCGCGCGGCAAGCTGGATACGGCCTGCGGCTCGGTGCTGCCGAAGGATCTCGGCGACTGGGCCGGTGCGGCCGAATTCATGCTCGGCGCGAGCTTTGCCGGCAAGGACCTGAAAGAGTTGTCGGCGATCGACAAGGCGCGCGCGCAGGACCGCAACGCCGCGATCGCCTGTCGCCAGGGCTTGGGTACGCTGATCACAAGGCTCGGCGAGCAGGTGCCGGTCGCGCTGGCGACATCGGCGAGCCGCATCGTCTGGAGCAATCGCGACGTCAGCGTGGAAACCCCGAGCGGGAAGATCGCCGCGCGCGCCGCCATCGTCACGGTGTCGACCAATGTGCTGACGTCAGGCGCGATCAAGTTCGGGCCCGATATGCCCAAGCGCACGCTCGATGCCGTGTCGAAGCTCACGCTCGGCAGCTATGATCACATCGTGCTGCAACTGCCGGGCAATCCGCTCGGGCTCTCGCGCGACGACATTCTCATCGAGCAGAGCAGTTCGACCCGCACGGCGCTCATGTTTGCCAATATCGGCGGCTCCTCGTTGTGCTCGATCGATGTCGGCGGCTCATTCGGCCGCGATCTCTCCGAGCAGGGCGAGAAGGCGATGATCGCGTTCGCGAAGGAGTGGATCACGAAGCTGTTCGGCAGCGAGGCGGCGGCCGTCGTGCAGAAAGCCAGCGCCACGCGCTGGAACGCCTCGCCCTTCGTGATGGGGGCGATGTCGGCGTCCTCACCCGGCGGTCAGCTCTCGCGCAGGGTTTTGGCGGAGCCGATCGGCAACATGTTCCTGGCCGGCGAAGCCACGCACGAGACGCTGTGGGGCACCGTCGACGGCGCCTGGGAAAGCGGCGAGCGCGCGGCGGATGCCGCGCTGCGCAAGATCGGCGCGCTCAAGGACGAGCCGGCGGATGTGCCGACGCAATCGACCAAGAAGCGTCGCGCGCCGAGGCAGTAGGGCAGCCAGGTAGCAACACACTCGCTGTCGTCCCGGACAAGCGCAGCGAAGCGGAGCGCAGATCCGGGACCCATACCCACAGGGAGCAATTTGGCGAAGATTCGGAGTTGCCAGCTAGCGCTAAAGCTTCTCCCTGTGGTTATGGGTCCCCGCGCCACGTGCGCAATTGCGCACTAGGCGGGGACGACAGCGGAGATTGCTACCGCAACACACCGTCCAGCACCGGCAGCCCCGCGATCACCGCTATCGCGATCAACCCGTAGCAAATCGCGCGAAACACCTTTTCGCTGGCGCGGCCGAACAGCGAGGCGCCGAAGGCGACGCCGATCGCATAGACCGGGCCGACGATCAGCGAGAGCACCAGCGATTCGCGGCTGATCAGGCCCGTCGTCGCGTAGCTGACCATCGAGAAGAAATCCGACGCGCCGAAGAACAGCAGGATATTGGCGCGCGCGACGACCGGCGCGATGGGGCGGCCGAGCCAATAGCCGACGATCGGCGGGCCGCCGGTCTGCGCAAGGCCGCTACAGAAGCCGGAGAGGCCGCCGATGCCGACCGAGAGCCAGGCGTGGCCCTTGCCGCGATAGCGCCAGCCCGATAGCAGCAGGAGCAACAGCGCTGCGACGAAGCCGGAGATGATCCAGCGCGTCGTGACGGGCTCGAGCACGCTGAGGTAATAGGTGCCGAGGGGAACGCCGACCAGCGCGCCCAGCACGATCACGGCGGTGGCCTTGCGGTCGGCCTTGCGCCAGGCCTCGGGCAGCAGCGGCGCGGCCGCGACAAAATCGATGACGAGAAGCAAGGCGGCAACGAGACGTGGCGCCGCGATGCTGCTCGCCAGCGGCATGAAGATCAGGGCCGAGCCGAAGCCGGAGAAGCCGCGCGCGGTACCCGAAACGAAAGCGACGGCGCAGAGCGCCATCGCAATGGTGAGGCTGACGTCCTTCGGGAGAAAGTCAGCCAGGGTCATCCCCGCAACGTGCCGCCGGTCTTCTTCGTCACCTCCGCCACGATCTTCGCGGCGACGGCCTCGATCTCCTGATCGGTCAGCGTCTTCTCGCGCGGCTGGATCGTCACCGCGATCGCGATCGACTTCTTGCCGTCATCGATGCCCTTGCCTTCGTAGACGTCGAAGACGTTCACGCCGGTGATCAGCTTCTTGTCGACGCTCTGCGCGGCGCGGACGATGTCGCCGGCCTTCACGGCGCGGTCGACGATGAAGGCGAAGTCGCGCGACACGGGCTGGAATGCCGACAGCTCGATCACGGGCTTGGCGCGGGTCGGCTTCTTTTTCGCCTCGGGGATGCGGTCGAGGATCACCTCGAACACCATCAACGGACCGTCGGCGCCGAGCGCCTCGAGCGCGCGGGGATGCATTTCGCCGAAATGGCCGAGCACGTTCTGGGGCCCGATCTGGATCGTGCCGGACCGTCCGGGATGCAGCCATTTCGGGCCGCCCGCGACGATCTGCAGCGCCTGCATCGGCGCGCCGGCAGCAGCCAGCACGGCCAGCGCATCCGCCTTGGCGTCGAAGACGTCGGCCTGCGTCGAGCCCGTCCAATGCCGGCCGAGACCTTCGGAGGAAGCAAAGCCGCGGCGCACGCCGCTGGCCGCCATGAACTGATCCTGCGGACGATCACCCTTGAAGATCTGGCCGACCTCGAACAGTGCGACGTCGCCAAAGCCGCGATCGGCATTGGCCTGCGCCGCTGCGATCAGGCCCGCCAGCAGGGTCGGGCGCATGTCGGAGAGATCCGACGCGATCGGATTGGCCACTTCGAGCTCACGCTGGCCGCCGCCGAACAACTCGGCCGCTGACTTGGTGATGAATGACCACGTCACCGCTTCGATGATGCCGCGGCCCGCGAGCGCACGCCTGGCGCGGCGGGTACGGAGCTGGAGCGGCGTCAGCACGGACTTGCGTGCGTCCTCGCCGCGCTCGAACGGCGTCATCGGCACCTTGTCGACGCCGAAGATGCGCACGATCTCCTCGACGATGTCGGCCTTGCCGTGCACGTCGGTGCGCCAGGACGGTACCGCGACCTTCACGACCGGGCCGGGGCCCGCCATCATGAAGCCGAGGTGGCTCAGGATGCGCTTCATCTCCGCTTGCGGTACCTCGATGCCGGACAGACGCTTGACCTCAGTGATCGGGAAATCGATCACGCGGTCGTCGCCAAAGGCCTTGCCGACCACGACGGTCTCGGACGGCGCGCCGCCGCACATCTCCATCACCAGCTTGGTCGCGAGCTCGAGCCCGGGCACCATGAAGGCCGGATCGACGCCGCGCTCGAAGCGATAGCGCGCATCCGAATTGATGCCGAGCTTGCGGCCGGTCTGGGCGATGTTGATCTCGTTCCACAGTGCCGATTCGATCAGCACGTCGGTGGTGCTCTCGTCGCAGCCCGAGGCTTCGCCGCCCATGATGCCGGCGAGCGATTCGACGCCGTGCTCGTCCGCGATCACGCAGACGTAGGCGTCGAGATTGTAGGTGCGGCCGTCGAGCGCGAGCAGCGTCTCGCCGTCGCGCGCGCGGCGGACGACGAGATTGCCCTTGACCTTCTTCGCGTCGAACACGTGCAGCGGGCGTGCGCGGTCGTAGGTCATGAAGTTGGTGATGTCGACCAGCGCGTTGATCGGGCGCAGCCCGATCGCGGTCAGCCGCTTCTGCAGCCATTCCGGCGACGGCCCGTTCTTGACGCCGCGCACGAGGCGGAGCGCGAAGCCCGGGCACAGCGCGGCGTCCTCGACCGTCACCTTCACGGGACAGGGGAATTCGCCCTTGATCGGCTTGATGGTGGGGTCCTTGAACTTGCCCATGTCGGCGGCAGCGAGATCGCGCGCGATGCCGTGCACGCCGGTGCAGTCCTGCCGGTTCGGTGTCAGATTGATCTCGACCACGGGATCGCCGAGCGCGGCCCATTCGGCGTAACCCGCACCGATCGGCGCGTCCGCCGGCAATTCCATGATGCCGTCATGGTCGTTGGAGAACTGAAGCTCGGCCGCCGAGCACAGCATGCCGCGGCTCTCGACGCCGCGAATGGTGCCGACGCCCAGCGTGATGTCCTTGCCGGGAATGTAGGTGCCGGGCGGCGAGAACACGCTGACGAGTCCGGCGCGCGCATTCGGCGCACCGCACACCACCTGCACGGGTGCGCCGCCGTCGCCGGTGTCGACCATGCAGACGCGCAGGCGATCGGCGTTCGGATGCTGCTCGGCCGAGATCACCTTGGCGATGGTGAACGGCTTCAGCGCCTTCGCCTTGTCCTCGATGTTCTCGACCTCGAGCCCGATCATGGTGAGCTTCTCGGCGAGCCTGTCGAGCGGCTCGTCGGTGTCGAGATGATCCTTCAGCCAGGAGAGCGTGAATTTCATGGTGCCGTTCCTAGAAAGCCTCGATCAGGCGAAAGCGTTCGCACATGAGCATCATGTCTTCGCGAAACTTGCCTTGCCGACCGAAATAGTTGCGGTGTGCGCTGCGCCAGTAGTCGAGACTGCGATCACCTTCGCCTTCGTCGAAGGCAAAGGCCGCATCGACGTCGCCGAAGCGGCGATAGCTCACCTCGGTGGTCTCGATGATGCAGCGTGGCTCTCCGCGTCCGTCGAGCACGATCCAGCGTTCGCCCGGCGTCGAGGTGTTGGGCTCGTCCTCGGTGCTGCATGTCGCGGTCTTGACGCCCCGGATCACGAGATCGAGCAACTCGTCGGCCAGAGCCGGTCCGTCGCCGAAGGCGAACGACCGCAGGCCGCGATATTGCTCTGGGACGGCGCTCAGATTCACGAGCTCAGTCCTCCCGCAAGCGTCGGCACTTCGAGCGGCTTGAAGCCGTAATGGGACAGCCAGCGCACGTCGCTGTCGAACAACTGGCGCAGATCGGCGATGCCGTATTTCAGCATGGCGATGCGATCGATGCCCATGCCCCAGGCAAAGCCCTGGTACTCGTCGGGGTCGATGCCGCAGGCGCGCAGCACGTTCGGATGCACCATGCCGCAGCCCAAAATCTCGAGCCAGTCCTCGCCTTCGCCGAAGCGAATCTCGTCCTTGCCGCGGCGGCACTGGATGTCGACTTCCAGCGACGGCTCGGTGAACGGGAAGAACGACGGGCGGAAGCGCATGTTGATGTGGTCGACCTCGAAGAACGCCTTGCAGAACTCGTGCAGGATCCATTTGAGGTGGCCGAGATGCGAATGCTTGTCGATGACGAGGCCTTCGACCTGATGGAATTGCGGCGTGTGGGTCGCGTCCGAATCGATGCGGTAGGTTCGGCCGGGGCAGATCACGCGGATCGGCGGCTTCTGGCTCAGCATGGTGCGCACCTGCACCGGCGAGGTATGGGTCCGCAGCAGCATGCGCGAGCCGTCCTCCTTCGGATGGAAGAAGAACGTGTCGTGCATCTCGCGCGCCGGATGGCCTTCCGGGAAATTCAGCTTGGTGAAGTTGTAGTCGTCGGTCTCGATATCGGGACCTTCGGCGACCGAGAATCCCATGTCGGCGAAGATCGTGGTCAGCTCGTCCCAGACCTGGCTCAAGGGATGGATGCGGCCGGCCTCGGCAGGAGCCTCGCGCAGCGGCAGCGTCACGTCGATGGTTTCCGATGCCAGCCGCGCGTCGAGCGCCGCCGACTTCAGCACGTCGCGCCGTGCGGCGAGCGCCTGGGTGACCTCGTCCTTGGCCTGGTTGATCGCGGCGCCTTGCGTCTTGCGCTCGTCCGGCGACATCTTGCCGAGCGTCGCAAGCAAGGCCGAGATCGAGCCCTTCTTGCCGAGCGAGGCAACGCGGACGGCTTCGAGGGCCGCTTCGTCGCCGGCGGCGGCGATCTCTGCGAGGATGGATTGGACGAGGCTGGCGAGGTCGGACACGGTCGGATCCCTCAAACTTGCAAAAGGCTGCCGGGTTGTGGCCGCAGCCGGGGCTTAACGTCAAGCCGAATGGCCGTCGTAAATGCGAGGCATTTGAACCGTAAAGGCATGGCTGGCACCAACCAGTCGAAGGAAGGGACGATGCGTTTGCGATCCTGGCTGGCCGGCCTTGCCATGGTGCTCTTGGGAAGCGTGGCTCATGCGGCCGAGGAATGCCCGGCCACATCCAATTCGATGGGCGACATCATCGCCGCCCTGAACGCGGCGCCGAGCTGCGACCGTGCCATGAAGCTGTTCGAGGCCTGTGCCTACGGCGCCAGCGGCGACGTGCAGTTCGGGGAGGTCGCCGAGAAGAAGTGCGAGGCCGATTTTATCGGCCAGGCGAAGCCGTCGCAAAAGCTCAGCTATCAGCGCGAGTTGGGGATCTGCGACCGGAAATACCGGAACAGGTCCGGCACCATGTATATTTCGGCAACAGCCTTCTGCCGGGCGGAGGTCGCCCAGCGTTACTCGCGACGCGTGCTGCAGGCCGGCGGCGCCGGCCGTTAGCGCGGCACTGCTCAGGCAGCCAGAGCGGCCTTGGCCTTCTCGGCGATCGCCTGGAACGCCGCGGGCTCGCTGATGGCGAGATCCGACAGCACCTTGCGGTCCACGGTGATCCCGGACTTGGCCATGCCGTCGATAAATCGGCTGTAGGTCAGGCCGAACGGACGGACGGCAGCGTTGATGCGCTGGATCCAGAGCGCGCGGAACGTCCGCTTCTTACGCTTGCGGTCGCGGAAGGCGTACTGCTGGGCCTTCTCGACGGCCGGCTTGGCGGCGCGGATGGTGTTCTTGCGGCGGCCATAGAAGCCCTTGGCGGCCTTGTAGACTTTCTTGTGCTTGGCGTGGGCGGTCACACCGCGTTTGACGCGAGACATGACAAATATCCTTCAGAGATGACTTGGTTTTCGGATCGCCGCACCAGGTGCGGCGGAGATGGCAATGATCGTGGACGCGATCAGGCGTTCGGCAAGAAGTACTTCTTGACGTTGTCGCCGTCGGTCTTGAACAGCACCGCGGTGCCGCGCAGTTGACGGATCTGCTTCTTCGTCCGCTTGATCATGCCGTGACGCTTGCTGCGATGAGCGAACATCACTTTGCCGGTGGCAGTCACCTTGAAGCGCTTTTTAGCGCCCGATTTGGTCTTCAGCTTGGGCATTTTGCTCTCCTATGGCCACAACAGAATGCCGCCCGCGAAGGCGGCTGGCCGTCTAAAATGCTCGTTAGAGCGTTGATTGTGCTCAGGTTTTTACGAACAAGCGCAAAACCCGCACGAGACACCGCCACGGCAGCCCTTAATCAGCCGGGCGATGAAGGCTGGGCTTATGACAGAGGACGGGCGAATTGGCAACGATGAACCGCCGGAACCGGCTCGGCGACTATCGGGAATTGACACCCATATGTCCAAGTCGTGTCGTCTGGAGCAGGACCAAAATGGCCCATTTTTCCCGATCGCTTTCCTCTCTGACTGATTTTGCCCGTCCGCGCCATCTGGCGCTCTTGTTGACGCCCCTGGCCGTGCTCGCCACGGCCGCGCTGCCACAGGCCGCCGAGGCCCGTGTCGGCAGCTATGACGGTATCTGGAACGTCACTTTCGCCACCACCCGTGGCAATTGCAGTTCGGGCTACAGCGTCCCCTTCACGGTCAACGGCCGCCGGGTGTCGTCCGCCGGCGGCGGCCGGGTCTCCGGCACCGTCAATCGCGGCGGCGCCGTCGCGGTGCAGGTCTCGGTCGGCGCGTCCCATGCCGCCGGCGGTGGCCGGCTTGCCGGCGTGGCCGGCGCCGGCTCGTGGCGAGGCATCATCTCCGGCGACCCGTGCAGCGGCACTTGGCAGGCGACAAGGACCTAGCCAGGAAGACGGTGTGCTCCCTCCTCCGCCTGCGGGGGAGGGCCGGGGAAAGGGTGTCTCCACGACGACGCCCCCAAGAGGAGAAAGCCCTCACCCGGCGCTTCGCGCCACCCTCTCCCGCAAGCGGGAGAGGGAAAAACAAAACGGCCCGCCGGAGATCCCGACGAGCCGTTGAACTTTCAGTCCTGAAAAGCCGGCGTCAGCGCGGCGCCAGCACCATGACGACCTGGCGACCTTCGAACCGTGCGTCCTGCTCGACCTTGGCAAGCTCGGCGACGTCGGTCTTGATCTTGTCGAGAAGCTTGGTGCCGATCTCCTGGTGCGCCATTTCGCGGCCGCGATAGCGCAGCGTGATCTTGACCTTGTCGCCCTCTTCGAAGAACCGCTGCATCGCGCGCATCTTCACGTCGTAATCATGATCGTCGATCATCGGGCGGAGCTTGATCTCCTTGATCTCGACGATCTTCTGCCGCTTGCGGGCTTCGGCGGCTTTCTTCTGTGCCGAATATTTGTACTTCCCGTAGTCCATGATCTTGCAGACGGGAGGGCTGACGTTCGGCGAGATCTCGACCAGATCCATGCCGGCTTCCTGAGCCATGCGGATGGCCATGACGGTTTCGACGGTGCCTTTGTTGTCACCGGTCTGATCGATCAGCTGGATCTGCGCATTGCGAATATCATCATTGATGCGCGGCCCGTCTTTGCTGGCAACGGGCGGGGCTTTATTGGGACGGCGAATGGGTGGTTCTCCAAGGTTGTGAAAGAGACGGCTATTTTGCAGGAAGATACGTTTGCCGGCAAGCAATTCGCTCATGCGATGGGCGAATTGCCTCAAATGCGAGGCATTCTGGTCACGCCCAACGGCACGCTGAGGGACATAGACACCTTGCGTATGTTCCGCAAGCGTCCCAAAGGGACAATGCCGGCAGGGGTTAAGCCTGCTGCACTCGGGGCCTAGACAGTTCAAACCGCACAGCCAGAGCAAACGTTCCATGACCGACGCAATTCCCGATGCCGTGCCCGACTTTATCGATGTGGGCGAAGGCCCGTCCGCACGCAGGATCGCGGTGCGCCACCGCCCCGGGCGCGGCCCCGGGCTGGTCTGGCTCGGCGGCTTCAAGTCGGACATGCAGGGCGGCAAGGCCGTGGCGCTGGACGGCTGGGCCAGGGACCATGGCCGCGCCGTGGTCCGGTTCGACTATTCCGGTCACGGCGAATCCAGCGGCGATTTCGCCGATGGAACCATCGGAAGCTGGCTCGAGGATAGCGTGGCGGTGTTCGAGCGGTTCTGCGACGGCCCGCAAGTCCTGATCGGCTCGTCCATGGGGGGCTGGATGGCGCTGCTTCTCGCGCGCGAAATCAGGAAGCGCGCCGGTCAAGCGTCGTTGGCAGGTCTGGTGCTGATCGCGCCGGCGCCCGACTTCACCGAAGAACTGATGTGGAAGAATTTTTCGGCCGAGGTGAAGAAAGAGATCGAGACCAAGGGCTTCTGGCTGCGGCCGTCGGAATATGGCGACGGCTCGCCCTATCCGATCACGCGGAACCTGATCGAGGAAGGCCGCAATCATCTCGTGCTCGGCAGCGCCATCGATCTCGGCTGCCCCGTGCGCATCCTGCAAGGCGCGCAGGATCCTGACGTGCCGTGGCAACACGCGTTCGCGCTGACGCATCGCCTGCCGGCCGAC
The DNA here is from genome assembly GCF_027594865.1 of Bradyrhizobium xenonodulans. Classification (NCBI taxonomy): domain Bacteria; kingdom Pseudomonadati; phylum Pseudomonadota; class Alphaproteobacteria; order Hyphomicrobiales; family Nitrobacteraceae; genus Bradyrhizobium; species Bradyrhizobium xenonodulans. The sequence goes on along the minus strand of NZ_CP089391.1, from coordinate 142,560 downwards.
GACGTCGTGCTGACCATGATCCAGGACGGCGACCACCGCCTGTCGCGTCCGCAGGACATCGCCCGCATTCTTGCCGCGGTGGCAGAGATCGGGTGAAATTGTCGTACTCGCTGTCATTGCCCGCGAAGGCGGGCAATCCAGTACGCCGCGGCCGTCGTGATTGAACCGAGAAGCCTCGGAGTACTGGATGCCCCGGTCACGCCGGGGCATGACGGAGAATGGGGAGGGAGAAACGCCGATGCCCACCACCGCCATGCTGCGCGCCTTCTGCGACGCTGTCGAACAGCGCAACGGCCGTGCCTTTGCCGATCTCTTCACCGAGGACGGCGTCTATCACGATGTCTTCTACGGCGCCTTTGCAGGCCGGACAAAGATCGCCGCGATGATCGACGACTGGTTCTACCGCACGGCGACCGATTTCCGCTGGGACATGCACGATCCCGTCACCGACGGCACCACGCTCTATGCGCGCTACACGTTCAGCTATCGCTCGACCTTGCCGGAAGCGAACGGCGCGCGGGCGATGTTCGAAGGTGTTGCGATCATGACGCTGAAGAGCGGCAGGATCGCGAGCTATCACGAGGTTGCCAACACCGCGCCGGCATTCGTCGATTTGAAGTTTGCGCCCGAGCGGATTGCGAAGATCGTCGGCAAGCAGGGCGCGGAGCTGAAGGCACGGCCGGAGATGCAGCGGCATCTGGCCTGACGGCAGAGGCCTTTACCGTTTCGAGGGGGTCGCCATCGGCTTGCGCTGCGCCAGCGCGGCGACCGTGGCGGTACCGATCGGTCCCTGCTCGTCATAGAGCCAGCATTCGCCGATCGCGACGCCATCGGTGGCCTGGTGGTTCACCACGTCGAAACCGATCCAGTTCGTCACCGGCAGACGGTGCAGATAGATCGTGACGTCGCTGTTGATGTAGCCGAGCCCCTTGTCGCCGGCGTTCGCAAACGGGCTCGCGAAATCGGCGCCGGTGGCGACATGCACGAACGGCGTCATCGGCACGCCCGCGACCAGCTCGCGCACCTCGCTCATCCAGAGTTTTCTCGGCCCGAGCGAGCCCATATGGCCGACAATGGGGCGCGTCGTCCATTTGCCGTTCATGCCGAGCCTGGGATCGGTCGGCTGCGGGATGTCGGCCGGTTTCGGCACGTCCCAGTTCGGTGGCGACCAGACATTGCCGTCCGGATTCTGCGTCCGCCGCAGCAATTGGCAAGAAGCGCGCGCCATGCTGACGCCACCCGAGAGGAATTCCGCTTCCACCACGCGGATGCGTAGTCCGTCGCGCACGAGCCGCGTCGTCACCTCGATCGGCTTGTCGATGGTCGGCAACCGAAACATGTCGACGGTGAACCGTGCCGGAACGAATTCGGGGCCGGAATGACGCTCCTCGATGGCGAAGCCCAGCAGGCCGACGATGACGCGGCCGTGCAGCGATTTCGGATCCCACGGGCCGTTCGCCACTTCCGTCGGATGGAATGTATCGCCCTCGCGGGTGAAGAAAGGCATGTTTGTCATAGCGCGCGAGATTGCGGGAATGGGTGGGGAAATCAAGGGTCGCCGCAAAAACCGCTGTCATCACCCGCGAAGGCGGGGAATGACGGCGGAGGGTCAGGAAGCGGTTCGCCACTCCTCGCGCACGCTTTCGTCGCGTTCGTCGTCCATCGCGGCAGATCGCGTCGTCGCAAACTCTTCTCGCTCCGCCAACTGCCCCAGCGCCCACACCGCAGCGCCACGTACCAGCGCGCTCGTATCGTTGAGCAATCGCCGCGCCTCTTCCGCCAGTGCGGCATCGCCCGAGTTACCAATCGCAATCAGCACATTGCGCAAAAAGCGGTCGCGGCCGATGCGCTTCACCGGCGACTTCGTGAACAGCGCACGGAACGCGGCGTCGTCGAGCCGCGCAAGTTCGGCAAGCGTCGGCGCGCGCAATTCATCACGCGCGGCAAGCTTGGCCTCGCGGCCCTCCTGCGCGAACTTGTTCCAGGGACACGCCGCGAGGCAATCGTCGCAGCCATAGATGCGGTTGCCGATGCTCTTGCGAAATTCGTGCGGGATCGGGCCTTTGTTCTCGATGGTCAGATACGAGATGCAGCGCCGCGCATCGAGCTTGTAGGGTGCGGGGAATGCCGACGTCGGGCAGATGTCGAGGCAGGCCCGGCACGAGCCGCAATGATCGATCTCGGCGTCGTCGCGCGGCAGCTCGAGCGTGGTGTAGATCGCGCCGAGAAACAGCCATGAGCCGAATTCACGCGAGACCAGATTGGTGTGCTTGCCCTGCCAGCCGAGACCCGCGGTTTGCGCTAAGGGCTTCTCCATCACGGCCGCGGTGTCGACGAACACTTTGACCTCGGACGACGCGGTCGCGACCAGCCAGCGCGCCAGTGCCTTCAGCCGTTTCTTGATCAGATCGTGATAGTCGTCACCCTGCGCATAGACCGAGATCGCCGCGTGCGAGTGCTGCTTGAGGATCGCGAGCGGATCCTGGTCGGGGCCATAATTGACGCCGAGCATGATCACCGAGCGCACGTCGGCCCACAGCCCGCGCGGATCGACGCGGCGCTCGGGCTGCGCCGCAAGCCAGTCCATGTCGCCATGGCCGCCCGAGGCGATGAATTCGAGGAAATGCTTTCCGGCGTTTTCAATTGTGCCGGGTTCGGTGATGCCGATGCAGTCGAAGCCGAGCGCACGCGCTTCGCGCGCGAGCGCCGTCTTCAGTTCAGTCGGATCGGAGTTCAGAAATCCAGGTCCACGTAGGTCCGCGACGCCGGCACGCCCGCCAGCCATTCGCTCAGCAGCGGGCGGAACGACGGGCGGGATTTCACCCGTGCGTACCACGCCTTTGCCGCGTCGTCCTCGCTCCATGGCACGTCGCCCAGATAGTCGATCGCCGAGAGATGCGCCGCGGCGGCGAGATCCGCGTAAGTGAGCCGGTCGCCGGCGAGGAAGTTACGTGTCTGCGCCAGCCAGCCGATATAGGCCAGATGATAGCGCACGTTGGCCTTGGCCGCGCGCATCACGTCGGCCGAGGGCGCGCCGCCGCCGCTCTCCTCGCTCATGAAACGCTTGTAGATGCGCTCGGTAACGAGAGGGTGCGAGACCTCCTCGAAGAACTTTTCGTTGAACCAGGCCATCAGCCGGCGCACCTCGACGCGCTCGGCGACCGTCTCCGGCATCAGGCGCTTGGGTCCCATTTCGGCGCCATAGGCCTCGTCGACATATTCGGCGATGATGGCCGCGCCCGGGATCGGCGGCTGTTCGTCGTCCACCATGACAGGCGTGGTGCCGGCCGCATTGAGCAGCAGAAACGCCTCGCGCCGCTCCCAGCTGCGCTCCTCGACCAGCTTCAGATCGAGCCCGTATTCGCCCGCGATCAGACGGATGAAGCGCGAATGCGGGCAGAACGGATGATGAAACAGCGTAAACATGAAGCCTTTGACTATTTGATGGTGCTTAAGAATCCATCAATGTTTGTGCGGCGCCACACTAGTCCTTCAAAACCGCGAGGCAAGGGCGTGAGGGCGCATTTTGCGATTGCGGCATTAGGGGGAATAGGCGAGAAGAGCCCCGCTTTTCCAGCCGAAATGGACCGTAAATATGTCAGATGCAATACGGGCAGTGATCCTCGGTATCATCGAGGGTGTGACCGAGTTCCTTCCCGTGTCCTCGACCGGCCACCTTCTGCTCGCGGAGCGCTTCTTCCATCTCGGCGAAGGCGCGTTCTGGGATTCGTTTACGGTTCTGATCCAGCTCGGCGCGATCCTCGCGATCGTCGTGTTGTATTTCAAGAAATTGTGGGACGTGGCGATCGGCATGTTCACGGGCGACGCCTATGCGCGCCGCTTCGTGATCGGCGTGCTGGTGGCGTTCCTGCCTGCCGTGATCGTCGGCCTCGTCGCCGGCAAATACATCAAGAGCATGCTGTTCAATCCGTGGGTGGTGTGCTTCTCGCTGATCGTCGGCGGCGCCATTCTGTTGTGGGTCGATCGGCTCGACCTCAAGGCGCGCGAGCATGACGCCACCAAATTTCCGCTGCTGATGTATCTCTATATCGGCATTGCGCAGTGCGTCGCCATGATCCCGGGCGTGTCGCGCTCCGGCGCCAGCATCGTCGCTGCGATGTTCCTGGGCGCCGACAAGCGCGCGGCGGCGGAGTTCTCGTTCTTCCTCGCCATCCCCACCATGATCGGCGCGTTCGCCTACGACTTCTACAAGAACCGCTCCGAGATGACGATGGACCACATGGGCATCGTCGCGATCGGCTTCGTGGTGTCGTTCATCACCGCGATCATCGTGGTGAAGACGTTCCTGGGGTACGTCACCCGCCATGGGTTTGCGGTGTTCGCCTGGTGGCGCGTCATCGTCGGCACGCTCGGCCTGATCGCGCTGGCGCTGGGGCGTTAACCTCTCAAAAACTCGCTGATACGCTTCAACGTAATATAAGCTTTTGATCGGTAGGCAGTTTCCAGAGCAGGGCGGCGGCGCCCCGCACAGGAGCTGAACCATGACCCTCGTCAGCGGCTGGGGGCGTTTCCCGGTCGTCGATAGCGATGTGCTGCGGCCACGGTCGTTCGAGGCCGTCGGCGAAGCTGTCGCCGGGATGGCCGGCTCGGTGGCGCGGGGCAACGGCCGCGCCTATGGCGATGCCGCGATCGGCGCCGTCAGGACCATTGGGATGACCGGGTTCGACCGGGTCAGGTCATTCGACCCCGCGACCGGACGCGTCCGTCTCGAAGCCGGCGTGCTGCTGTCGGACCTGATCGACACGTTTGGCCCGCGCGGTTTCCTGCCTTTCGTCGTGCCCGGCACGCGCTTCGTTTCGGTCGGCGGCGCCATCGCCGCGGACGTTCACGGCAAGAACCATCATTGCGAGGGCGGCTTCGGCCGCTATGTCGACAGCATCCTGCTGCGCACCGGGCAGGGCGAGATCCTCGAGGTCTCGCGCGAACAAAATTCCGATGCCTTCTTCGCGACCGTCGGCGGCATGGGTCTCACCGGCGTGATCCTGGAAGCGACGATGCGGTTGCGGCCGGTCGAAACGGGGTGGATCCGCGAGCGCGTGATCTCCGCATCCGATCTCGACGCTGCCATGCGCGCGCTCGATGCGGGCGATGCCGTGACCTATTCGGTGGCGTGGATCGATTGCGCCGCGCGCGGCCGTGATCTCGGCCGCTCGCTGATCTATCTCGGTGAGCACGCCGGCAAGGACGAGCTTGCGCGCGATGCCGTTGCATTTCCCGCCGGCAAAAATCCCGGCCTCAGCGTGCCCATCGACCTGCCGTCGATGACGCTGAACCGATACAGCATCCGCGCCTTCAACGAGCTCTATTACCGCATGGGCGCGCGGCGCGCCGGCGGCAGCCACGTGGTCTCGCTCTATCCCTATTTCTTTCCGCTCGACAGCATCGCGGACTGGAATCGCATCTATGGACGACGCGGCTTCCTCCAGCATCAATGCGTGATTCCGGAGCAGGGCGCGCGCGCCGTGCTCGGCGAGATCCTCGACCGCGTCTCCAGGCGCGGCGATGCCTCCTTCCTCGCGGTGCTCAAGAAGCTCGGCCAGGGTGACGGCATTTTGTCGTTCCCGCTGCCCGGTTACACGCTGGCGCTGGATTTCCCGCTGAAGGGCGACATCCTGAATTTCCTCGACGAGATCGATCGTCTCGTCGTCGCCGCCGGCGGCCGGCTTTATCTCGCCAAGGATGCGCGCCAGTCGCGCGCGACGTTCGAGGCCGGCTATCCCGCTCTGTCGCGCTTCAACGCGATCCGCAAATCGCTCGATCCTGCCTGCAACATCCGCTCGAAGCTTTCACAACGCCTGTTCGATGAGGTCTAGGCCGTGACGTCACGCAAAACCGTTTTGGTGCTCGGTGGCTCCTCTGATATCGGCCGCGCCGCCGCGCGCGCCTTCGCCAAGGCGGGGTACGATGTCGGCCTCGCAGGCCGCGACATCGCCGCGCTGGAGCCTGACGCCGCCGATCTGCGCGCGCGCTACAATATCGAGGTCGGCCTCCACAAATTCGATGCGCTCGACACCGCTTCGTTCGAGAGCTTTGTCGGCGGTCTTTCGGCATTGCCTGACGTCGTCGTCTCGATCGTCGGCCTGCTCGGTGTGCAGCAAAATGCCGAGAGCGATTTCGCGCACGCCACGACGATCATGCGTTCCAACTACGAAGGCCCGTCACTGATCCTCGGCCTGTTCGCCGAAAAATTTCTGGTGCGCGGCAACGGCACGATCGTCGGTGTGTCGTCGGTTGCGGGCGATCGCGGCCGCGCCTCGAACTATGTCTACGGCTCGGCCAAAGCCGGCTTCTCCGCCTTCCTGTCGGGCCTGCGCGCCCGCGCCAGTCGCGGCGGCGTTCACGTCGTCACCGTAAAACCTGGTTTCGTCCGCACCAAGATGACGGAAGGCATGAAGCTGATCGGTCCGCTCACCGTCGAAGCGCCTGTCGTCGGCGATGCGATCCTGAGCGCCGTCGAGAAGAAGACGGATGTCGTCTATGTCAGCGGCAAATGGCGTCTCGTGATGCTCATCATCAAGACGCTGCCGGAAGCGGTGTTCAAGAAGCTGAAGTTTTGACGAAGGAAATGGCTGTTGCCGCGCTGACGGTGTGCTCCCTCGCCCGCTTGCGGAAGAGGGCAGGGGAGAGGGTCTCTCCACAGAGAGACTCCCGATGAGGAGAAAGCCCTCACCCGCCGCTTCGCGGCGACCTCTCCCGCAAGCGGGAGAGGTGAACAAGCCTCAAGCGTTCTTGCGCTGGAACTGGCCCTGCGGGCGGAAACGCCAGAGATATTGCGGGGCGATCGCTTCCAGCGAATCGGCCGTAATGCCGAGGCCTTCCAGCGTCAGGCCGGCGGCCTTCGCCGCATCCGACACGACATTGTCGCGCTCGAGCAGCGTGACCTGGTCCGGCGTGAGCTTGAACGCGCCCGGTGCGAATTGCAGGAAGTTGGCCTTGAAGCGGGCGAGCCCGAACGGCAGCGGCACCAGCATCGGCTTGCGATCGGCGATGGCGAGGATGGCCTCGATGATCTCGCGCATGGTCAGAACTTCCGGCCCGCCGAGCTCATAGGTGGCGCCGGCTTTGGCCTTGCCGTCGACCGCATCGGCGATCGCGGTGGCGACGTCGCCGACATAGACCGGCTGCATCTTCGTCTCGCCGCCGATCAGCGGCAGCACCGGCGACATCCGCGCCAGCGCGGCAAAACGGTTGGTGAACTGGTCCTCGGGGCCGAACATCACGGACGGGCGGAAGATCGTGGCTGAGGGCACCGCGGCCAGTACCGCGGCTTCGCCTGCCGCCTTGGCCTTGGCGTAGCGCGAGGGCGATTCGGCATCGGCGCCGATCGCGGAGACATGCACCAGCCGGGCTCCTGCCGCCGCGGCCGCCCTGGCGACCGTCTCGGCGCCCTTGGCCTGGACGGCGTCAAAGCTCTGCGCGCCGCCCTCGGCGAGGATGCCGACCAGGTTGATCACGACATCCGAATCACGCAGCGCCGCCTCGACCGAGGCCGGGTAGCGCAGATTGGCCTGCACGACGTGGACCTGCCCGACCTTGCCGGAGGGCTGGAGGTATCCGGCGAGTTCCGGCCGCCGCACCGCGACCCGGACCCGGTAATCCCGCCGGCACAGCGCGCGGACGACATTCCGGCCCAAAAACCCCGATCCGCCGAAAACCGTGACGAGAGTTTCCAGATTCGATGCCATGGGGGTCGATTCCTAAAGGAGAGTGCGCCTGACGAGGCTTGTATCGGGCCGGTTTGCGATGCGCAATCGGCAAGCCGAAACAGCGCTCAAGCATGAATTGACAACGGCGTCACCGAACCGTAGTAACCGCCTCCGTGCCCCAAACGGCATGCCCAGGTGGTGGAATTGGTAGACGCGCTGGCTTCAGGTGCCAGTGGCTTAACGGCCGTGAAGGTTCGAGTCCTTTCCTGGGCACCATCAACTTCTTGATGTGAAGCAATTCCAAGAAGTTATGCCCTTTCAGTGTGTTGCGCTGGCCCCCACTATGCAACAATGGGGAGTAACATTGCTGTTCAGGGTTGTTCGGCCGATGCGCCAGGACGGGTCTCGCTTTCCTCCTTTCGTGCGTGAAGATAGGCCCGAGCAGGGCTGCAGCGACCAAGACCACGACATAACCGGCCCGCTCCAAAATCAGCAGCGCTTTGAGGTTCCTCTGAATGCGAGTGACCGTCGCCAGGAATATGGCCGGTGTGCTCACGAGAAGGATGGCAACTCGCTGCGGCTGTCACCAACGGACTTACATTCCCCAGTTCGGATAACGATTGTCATACGCTCGATCCAGTGGCGCTGGCTGAACGGTCGGGATCCGAGGCCTATGCGGTGCGTGGGCAAAACCCGGAACAGTACCTGCGACGACGCTTTGGTTCGTGCGAACAACGGCATGTCGGCGATGTGAGTGAGACGCCGCGGCGGCGCTAATGGATGCGCACAGAGTGATCACAAGGCACAGGACCGAAACAGAACGCATCGCATCCTCCGATTCGCGCGGCTTGCGCAATCCGCCGATCGACTCAAATCGGTCATCGGGGCTTACCCATGGTCTCGGCAGTTCGGGTTCGCGCCTAATCGATCGTCGCATTCACCGTCATGACTGATCTTCCTGAGCCGTACGGACCTTTTCCTTCACCATAGATGGCAAACGTATCGTTGCCCTTGTATCCGGATGCAGCGGTGTACCTGAACGTCGTTACGTTCAGCTGCCTGAGCGTCCCGTGCGCAGGCTTCCGGGAAACGCCCGAGCTATGCATCGCTCCTGGAATCCGCATCGGAAAATTGCACGTTTCACCCGACCTGACCGCGACGTAGGCCGTCATGTCGACGCCAAACGCGGACGGATGACCGGTGACCCGGCAGTCGGAGACAGCGAAAGCCGAAACCGGCGTCAAGCTCAGTAGAGCTGCCATTGCCAACACGCGCATGCTCGTCTCCTGCGGGGATGAGGTGACATCCGGCAATTGATGTCGAAGCATTGGGATGGCCGTTGATCTGAATCAACATGCTGACCAGTGGCGACGAAGTGATTGAATAGGCAAACCGCCGACTTCTGCTGTTGGCTCTCGACAGACCTTGCTCGTGGTGCGGCGGATGTCGGCCTTCCGCCAAAGCAGACCCCAGTAGGCTCGGTCGTTCTGCGGCGCGCTACCCCAATAAGGGCGGCGATCACCGCATCGCCGCGGCCCGTTGCCGGGCGACCCCCTCACACCATCCTTCTCCCCGCCCGCTCCGCCACCGCCCTCTGCACGAAATACATCGCCACCAGCGAGACCATCGCAGAGGCGACGACGACGTAGCCGATCCGGTCGAAATGGAGCAGCGTTCCGTCCGGCGCCTGCGCGATGATCGCGCCGGCGAGCATCGAGCCGAGACCGCCGGAGAGCTGCTGAAGCGAGGCGCTGATCGCGCTGAACGAGCCGCGCTGGCTCTGGTCGGGGATTGCCGACATCAGCGCCTGCGACGGGATCATGCGCGAGAAGATGCCGACGAACATCAGCACGTTGACCAGGATCGCGGTGGTCAGCGAGACGTGGCCGAGATGGGTGTAGATCAGCACCATGATCACCGACACCACGCTGCCGAACACGAAGGTCGGGTATTTGCCGAACGTATCGCTCGCTCTCCCGACCAGCGGCCCCGTGACGATGCTGAACAGGCCCGAGACGAGATAGATCGTCGGCAGGTGCAGAATGTCGATGCCGAGATTGTTCACGGTGAAGGCGCTGGAGAACGGCATCAGCATGTAGCCGCCGGTCGCCAGCAGGGTCGTGACCGCGAAGGCCAACGTGTAGCGCGGCTCGAAGACCGTCGCGATCAGATGGTGGAACGGGTTTCTGTCCTGCTTCAGCTTCAGATGCGCGTCGACCGGCTCCATCGCGAAGATGATGATTGCGATCGCGGCGATCGACAGGCCGACGATCGCAATGAAGCAGACATGCCAGTTCCAGTGATTGGCGAGAAACAGCCCCGCGGGAATGCCGAGCACCTGGCTGGCAGCGAACGCGGTCTGGACGAAGCCCATCACCCGGCCGCGCAGATGCAGCGGGAACAGATCGGTGATGATGGCCAGCACGACCGAGCCGATCACGCCGCCGAACAAGCCGGTCACGATCCTGCCGAGCAGCAGCACATGGTAATTCTGCGCGGCGGCGCAGAGCAGGGTGCCGAGCGCGAAGCCGACATAGAAGAACAGCAGCAAGCGCTTGCGATCGAAGCGATCGGCAAAGCCGGCCGCGAGGATCCCCGACAGTCCCGCGCTGAACGCGTAGGCCGACACCGCGATGCCGAATTGGGTGGCCGTGATGTCGAGCGCGGGCATCAGGATGGCGCCGAGCGGCGACATGATGATGAAGTCGAGAATGATCGTGAACTGCGTGAACGCGAGCAGCGCAATGAGGAGCGCCTGGTAGCGCGAAAAGCCGCGCTGGCGTTCCTGCTGGTCGTCGAGAGGCGCGGCGAGCGTCTGTTCGGTCATGGCACCTGATTCATGGTGAGCGGGCGGGAAATTGGCAGATAGGGTGGGTCGGAGCGGTTTTCACGGGGCGCACGCTGAAAGCTCTGGCGGAACACGAAGCTCCCGCTGGGTTGTGGGATCCGGGCAACAGCTGGCGGCCCGGCAGCCGGCCCCTCGTCCCGGCGAATTAAGCCGCCCTTAGCGAATGCCCCCTAGGCTCGCGGCCGTCCATTTCCCTGCTCCCCGGCCTCCCCCGTCCTTGGGCCGGTCATGTTGCGGTCAATAGAGCGTTTTCGGATGGAGCAGCCTGCCCGGCAGTACGATTCTGGCGCGCCCACCCCGTCGGCCACGGTGGCGGCCGCGCGGACGCTCGTCGTCGATCTCGAAGGCGCCCTGCTGCGGTCCGAGCTGCTGATGGAAGCGCTGTTCTCCAGTCCCGGGCGCATGCTGGCCCGCTTCGGCGCGGGCGGACGTCCTGGCATGGCCGCGCTCACGGCTATCCTGGCGCAGGCCAAGATCGACTACGCCCATCTGCCCTATGAGCCCGATGTGCTGAACCAGGCGCTGGCGGCGCGGGCACGGGGCGAGAAGATCTATCTGGTTGCCGGTCGCTTTGCCGGTCATGCCGCGGGCATCGCTGCGCATCTCGGTTTTGATGGCGTCGTGACGCCGGCCGATCTCGCTGGCGGCGACAAGCTGCCGTTCGATCGTGGCTCCATCGAGCGCATCGAGAGTCGCAGCAGCAACAGTGCGAGCCTGAAGACGTCTCGTTTGAAGACCTCTAGCTTGAAGACCTGGGCGAAGGCGCTGCGGGTCTATCAATACGCCAAGAACACGCTGGTGTTCGTGCCTGCCGTCACCGCGCATCAGATGAATCTTGCGACGCTCAGCTCGGCGCTGCTGGCGTTCCTGGCGTTCTCGGCCTGCGCGTCGGGCGCCTATCTGATGAACGATCTGCTGGATCTCTCAGCCGACCGGCAGCACCCGACCAAGCGTCACCGCGCGCTCGCGGCAGGCGATTTGCCGATCTCGTCCGCACTGCTCGCAATCCCCGCGCTGTGGCTGTTCGCGGTCGTGGCCTCGCTCTGCATCTCGCCGCTGTTCCTCGGCGTGCTCGGCGCCTATCTCGCCACCACCATCGCCTATTCGCTCGTGCTCAAGCGCAAGATGCTGGTCGACGTCGTCACGCTCGCCGGCCTCTACAGCCTGCGCATCATCGCCGGCGCGGTCGCCGTCGGCGTGGTGCTATCGGAATGGCTGCTGATCTTCTCGCTGTTCGTGTTCACCTCGCTGGCGCTGATCAAGCGCTTCAGCGAGCTCAGCATGCGCGAGAGCGCGGGCCTCGCCGATCCCTCCAACCGCGACTACCGCGTCACCGATCTGCACATCATCGGCGCGATGGCGGCGGCGAGCGCGATGAACGCGGTGACCGTGTTCTCGCTCTATGTCTCGTCGTCAGCGGTGATGCCGCTATACAGCCGGGCCTGGATGCTGTGGCTGCTCAACCCGCTGCTGCTCTACTGGTTCGGCCGCGCCCTGATGATGGCGCATCGCCGCGAAATGCCCGACGATCCCATTATCTACGCCTTCCGCGACGGCCCCAGCCGCATCACGGTCGCGGCGATGATCTGCATCATGCTGGCGGCGATCTGATCGGGCCTTTTTAGGGCCAACCCGCGCTTGCGCGGACCGCCCCCACTGGCTAAATCGCAACCCGTCCGATTAGCTTATGATGCCGACCGACCGATTCGACCCAAGGTTTTGAAACGCCATGACCGTACGCCTGCACCGCGGCGACCTGCCCGACCTCACGCGCTACACCACAGCGGTGGCGATCGACACCGAGACCATGGGGCTGAACCCGCACCGTGACCGCCTCTGCGTGGTGCAGCTTTCGCCCGGCGACGGCAGCGCCGACGTGGTGCAGATCCCCAAGGGCCACACCGATGCGCCGAACCTGAAGGCCCTGCTGGCCAATCCAGCCATCACAAAAATCTTCCACTTCGCGCGGTTCGACGTCGCGGTGCTGTACCAGACCTTCGGCGTCATGACCGGGCCGATCTATTGCACCAAGATTGCCTCCCGCCTGACCCGCACCTACACCGACCGCCATGGCCTCAAGGATCTCGTGCGCGAGGTGCTCAATGTCGATCTCTCCAAGCAGCAGCAGTCCAGCGACTGGGGTTCCGACAGCCTGACCGAGCCGCAGCTCGCCTACGCCGCCTCCGACGTGCTGCATCTGCACGCCTTGCGCGAGCGGCTCGATGCCATGCTGGTCCGGGAAGGCCGCACTGCGCTGGCAAAAGCCTGTTTCGACTTCCTGCCGACCCGCTGCCTGCTCGACCTCCAGGGCTGGGCCGAAGAGGACATTTTCGCACATTCCTGAACCGGTCTGCGGCGGTTAGGCTCGGGCTGTCGCCCCGTTTCGGACACTTTCGTGCGGCCTGTCCAAGGCTGATATGTCCAAGGCTCCTACGTCCAAGGCTGCATATCTTGGCGGCGCCGGGTACAATGGCCCGCCCTCTAGACCGGACAAGGCGAGCGACACCCTGGAGCAGCGGTGAATTCGGCCCACAATCCCACCTACGACGCCGCGCTTGCGGCGAAGTTTGCCAGCGCGGCGCGCCATAGCCGCCTGGTGCGGATTCTGCGCGTCGCGGTGCCGGTGACGGTGGCTGCGTCCATGGCCGCGATCGTCGCCGTCTCGACCTTCCTCAATCCCTTCCAGATCCCCGTGAAGCTCGACTCCGGAAATCTCGTGGTGACGGGCACCAAGATCACGATGGAATCGCCGCACATGTCCGGCTTCACACCGGACCAGCGGCCCTACGAGCTCTGGGCCAAGACTGCGACACAGGACATCACCGACCCCGATCATGTCGATCTCACCGATCTGCGCGCGAAGGTGCTGATGGAGGATCAATCCACCATGTTCCTCGATGCCCGCACCGGCCGCTTCGACAACAAGCAGCAGCAGCTCGACCTGCACAAGGACATCTTCCTGCGCACCTCGACCGGCTATGAGGCACGGCTGAACTCCGCCTTCGTCGACATGAACAAGGGCACGGTCTCCTCGGATGAGCGTGTCGACGTCAAGCTGACCAACGGCACGCTGACGGCCGACCGGCTGCGCATCACCGAAGGCGGCGACGTGATCCGTTTCGAAGGCAATGTGGTGATGCATCTGGACAAGCTGGACGATCCCGCTGTTCAGCCTGCGCCGGCCGAGCCCGCGCCGCCGCCGCCGAAGTCCAAGAACAAATCTGCCAATTCAAAGTGATTTTCATGATCAGGCTTTTTCCGCGCGCTGAAGACAAACCTAGCGCCATCATCGGTGCGGCCGCGCTTGCCGCGGCTGTCGCGCTGATCGCAACGGGTGCCTCCGTCGCGCAGAGCACGATGCAGGGCGTGCCCAACGCGATGCAGGGCTTTTCGCAAAACCGCGATCAGCCGATCCAGATCGAAGCTGCCTCGCTCGAGATGCGCGACAAGAAGAAGGAAGCGACCTTCTCCGGCAATGTGAAGGTCATTCAGGGCGACACCACCATGACCTCGAAGACGCTGGTGGTGTTTTACGAGTCGGGCGGCGGTGACAAGCCGGCCACGCCGCAGCCTGCGGCGAAGGCGGCCAAGGGCGCGCCGATGCAGTCGGCAACGCCCGGCCCTGGCGGCAGCTCCTCGATCAAGCGGCTGGAGGCGCGCGGCAATGTCGTCGTCACCCAGAAGGACCAGGTGGTGACCGGCGAGACCGCGGTCTTCGACACCAAAACCAATCAGATCACCATGCTCGGCGGCGTGGTCCTGACGCAGTGCAAGAACGTGCTGCGCGGCGACCGGCTGGCCGTCGACATGACGACAGGTGTCTCGCGCGTCGAATCCGACAGTGGCCGTGTTCAGGCGCTGCTGCCGCAGGGCGGCGGCAATGATTGCGGGCCGGGCGGCCAAGGAGGCCAAGGAGGCAAGCCCGGTGCGGGTTCGCCCCTGCAATTGCCCGGCGCGAGCAAGCCGAAATAATTTCCAAAGGTAACTTCCAAGAATAACTTCAATGGCTTGAGCCGGATGCGGCCGATCCGAGGTTGAAGCTTGCCCGGCGAGACTGTATCTAGCGCGCAGGGCTTTCGAAGCGGGGTCCGCCGCTTTTCGGGCGTGTTTCACTGGGCATGAGACATCCCTTCATTCATGCTGCGTCGGCGCATCGAGAGGCCGGCGCGGCAGATTGCGCGAGCACCGCGCGAAAATCGCGCAAGAACCGCGAAAAGGCTGGAAGGCGGGGATGGTCGATCTATTCAGCATGTTCCGTCGGCGCCCCGCCAAACGCGGCCGGCCAGGATTTGCGCGTCGGGACATTACCGCGCTCGGTGACAGCGTCGGCGGTCTCGTGCCCAGCCCTGTCAGGGACGCGCCGCCGATCTCTCGTGACCAGCCGATGCATGCGCCCGACCAATTCCAAGGCGATTATCAAGGCAACTATCAAGACGACTATCAGGCCGACTACCAAACCGAGCCGCCGCCGCGGGCCCAGACTGTCCACCCGGTCAGGACCGCCAGCCGGCCCAATGGCTCCGGGGGGCCCCAGCTCCTGAAGCGGCCGGGTTTCCTGGCTGTGCATAGCGTGGAAAAGAGTTTCGGCAGCCGCCAGGTCGTGCGCGGCGTCAGCATCTATGTGCGCCGCGGCGAGGCGGTCGGCCTGCTCGGTCCGAACGGCGCCGGCAAGACCACCGTGTTCTACATGATCACCGGCCTCATCAAGCCCGATCGCGGGGCGATCGAGCTCGACGGCCACGACGTCACCAAGCTCCCGATGTATCAGCGCGCGCGGCTCGGCATCGGCTATCTGCCGCAGGAAGCCTCGATTTTCCGCGGCCTCACCGTCGAGCAGAACATCCGCGCCGTGCTCGAAGTGGTCGAGCCTTCGCGCAAGAAGCGCGAGCAGCAGCTCGACTCGCTGCTCGACGAATTCAACATCACGCGCCTGCGGAAATCGCCGTCGATCGCGCTGTCCGGCGGCGAGCGTCGCCGCGTCGAGATCGCGCGCGCGCTGGCGACGCGTCCGAACTACATGCTGCTCGACGAGCCCTTCGCGGGCATCGATCCGATCGCGGTCGGCGACATTCAGGACCTCGTCCGCCATCTCACCAACCGCGGCATCGGCGTCTTGATCACCGACCACAATGTGCGTGAGACGCTCGGCCTCACCGATCGCGCCTACATCGTCTATGCCGGTGAAATCTTGACCGAGGGTAGCCCGGATGAGATCGTTGCCGATCCGGACGTTCGCCGCCTTTACCTTGGCGAGGAATTCCGCCTCTAGCCCTTTTTTCCAGTTCGTCAAGCCGTGTACATCGGGCTGAGACTAGGATAAGCAAAAATCGGACCAACTTTTGGGATCGGTTCTTGCTTCATGGCGCTAACGCAGAGATTAGAGTTCCGGCAATCGCAGTCGCTGGTCATGACGCCGCAGCTGATGCAGGCGATCAAGCTGCTGCAATTGTCCAATCTCGATCTCACCACCTTCGTGGAAGAGGAACTCGAGCGGAACCCCCTGCTGGAGCGGGCCAATGACGAAGCCCCCGGTGGCGAAGCCCCGGCCGAGGCCGGCCAGTTCAGCGATGGCGACGATTTCGGTGGCGGCCACAGCGACGAGCCGGGCGGCGGTCCGGGCGAGGCCTTCGAGCCGGGCCAGGAAGAATGGATGAGCAAGGATCTCGGCACTCGTGCCGAGATCGAGCAGACCCTGGACACGGGCCTCGACAACGTCTTCTCCGAGGAGCCCGCCGAAGCCGCCGCGCGCAACGCCCAGGACGCCGCGCCGACCACCTACACCGAATGGGGCGGCGGCGCCTCCGGCGACGAGGACTACAATCTCGAGGCCTTCGTCGCCGCGGAAACCACGCTTCGTGACCACCTCGCCGAGCAGCTCTCGGTGGCCTTCACGGGTCCTGCGCAGCGGATGATCGGCCAGTATTTGATCGACCTCGTCGACGAGGCCGGCTATCTGCCGCCGGACCTCGGCCAGGCTGCCGAGCGCCTGGGCGCATCGCAAGCCGACGTCGAGAACGTCCTTGCCGTGCTGCAAAAATTCGATCCGCCCGGCGTCTGTGCACGCAATTTGAGCGAATGCCTGGCGATCCAGCTCCGCGAGCTCGACCGCTACGACCCCGCGATGCAGGCGCTCGTCGAGCATCTCGATCTTCTGGCGAAGCGCGACATTGCGAGCCTGCGCAAGCTCTGCGGCGTCGACGACGAGGACATCGCCGACATGATCGGCGAGATCCGCCGCCTCAATCCCAAGCCCGGCATGAAGTTCGGCTCGGCGCGGCTCCAGACCATGGTGCCCGACGTCTACGTTCGCCCGGGCCCCGACGGCGGCTGGCATGTCGAGCTCAACAGCGACACCTTGCCGCGCGTGCTGGTCAACCAGACCTACTACTCCGAGCTGTCGAAGAAGATCGGCAAGGACGGCGACAAATCCTATTTCACCGACGCGCTCCAGAACGCGACCTGGCTGGTGCGCGCGCTCGACCAGCGCGCCCGCACCATCCTGAAAGTTGCGACGGAAATCGTCCGCCAGCAGGACGGCTTCTTCACCCACGGCGTGGCGCATTTGCGGCCGCTGAATCTGAAGGCCGTCGCCGACGCCATCCAGATGCATGAATCCACGGTGTCGCGCGTCACCGCCAACAAATACATGGCGACAAATCGCGGCACATTCGAGTTGAAATATTTCTTCACGGCCTCGATCGCCTCGGCCGACGGCGGCGAGGCGCATTCGGCGGAAGCCGTGCGCCACCACATCAAGCAGCTGATCGATTCGGAGGCGCCAGCCGCGATCCTGTCGGACGACACCATCGTGGAACGCTTGCGCGCTTCGGGCATTGATATTGCCCGCCGCACGGTTGCGAAGTACCGCGAAGCCATGCGCATTCCGTCCTCGGTGCAACGCCGCCGCGACAAGCAGAGCGCCCTTGGTAACGTCCTTTCCGCCGCAATGTCCGATCGCTCCCGCAACACCGAGCCGGCCTGATTGCGCTGGCGCGAAATCGCGCTACTCTCATCCCCCTGTTCGCGACCGATCCAAGCACGCGCATGATCCGGAAAAGTGCATAGCGGTTTTCCGGGAAGATCAGGCGCAGGGAATAACCTCGGCTGCGATGACGCGTCATCGCAGTCGGGACCAAACCAAGCGAGGCATCACATGACCCTTCGGATTTCGGGCAAGAGCGTCAGCGTCGGCGAGGCCCTGCGCGGCCGCGTTTCCGACCGGACTGATGAGGTCCTGCGCAAATATTTCGACGGCAATTATTCCGGCCATATCACGCTCAGCAAGGACGGCTTCGGCTTCCGCACCGACTGTGCGCTGCATCTCGATTCCGGAATCACGCTCGAAGCCGATTCGAATGCGCCCGATGCCTATGCCAGCGCCGACCAGGCCCTGATCATGATCGAGAAGCGGCTCAAGCGCTACAAGAGCCGGCTCAAGGACCGCTCGGCCCGCAAGGCCCATGTCGCCTCCGCCGCGCTGGCCGCGCTCGACGCGACGGCTTACGTGCTGGAAGCGCCGGGCGAGGGTGAGGACGAGGACGAGGTCACCGGCTACAGCCCCGTCATCATCGCCGAGGCCACCACCTCGCTGAAGCAGATGTCGGTCAGCGAGGCCGTCATGGAGCTGGACCTGAGCGGGGCGCCGTGCCTCGTCTTCCAGCACGGCTCCAGCGGCCGGGTGAACATCATTTACCGCCGGGCTGACGGCAATGTGGGCTGGATCGACCCCCCTGGAACCAAGGCGGACGCCAAGCCGGGCGGTTAGGTTGGGCTGTCATGGCTGGAACCGGGTCCCCCGTACCAACCGCAGCCCCCAACAATGACCGGGGCAAAGCCGCACGCAGGAGTTGGCACCGGGATTGCGTTGGAGTAGAAGCGCCCCACATCAGGATCGGGGCTAAGTCCCCCTCCTGCTTCACCTTCTTGACGCCGGCCCGGCGTGGTTCTCTCCAAGCTGGCCAATTCGGAACCTGACGGTTTAATTCACCTCGGAAACCTTCCATGCCGATTACCGATCTGGTCGCGCCCGAGGCGATTCTCCCGGCATTGAAGGTCAACAGCAAGAAGCAGGCCTTGCAGGAGCTCGCGGCCAGGGCTGCCGAGCTGTCCGGTCAGAACGAACGCGCCGTGTTCGAGGTGCTGCTCCAGCGCGAGAAGCTCGGCACCACCGCGGTCGGCTACGGCGTCGCCATTCCCCACGGCAAGTTGCCCAAGCTGGAAAAGATTTTTGGTCTGTTCGCGCGCCTCGATCGCCCGATCGATTTCGAGGCGATGGACGGCCAGCCGGTCGATCTCGTCTTCCTGCTGCTCGCCCCCGAAGGCGCCGGCGCCGACCACCTCAAGGCGCTCGCCCGCATCGCCCGCCTGCTGCGGGACCAGGACATCGCCAAGAAACTCCGCGCCTCGCGCGATGCCCAGGCGATCTATTCGGTGCTGGCCCTGCCGCCGGCGACTGCGGCGTAGTCGTCTCCGCTCTCGTGCCCGGACGCAAGCGCAGTGCTCTTCAGTGGTGCGCTGCAGAGCCTGGGCCCATCTCACGGCGCCTTCCCGCGTCGCCTTCTGGGTCCCTGTTCTGCGCCGCAACGCTTGAGCGTTGCAGCTTGTCGGGGACACGAGAGTTGAGGCACTTCGTAGCCTCACACTGCGTCGTTGCGAGCGCGGCGAAGCAATCCAGAATCTTTCAAAGGACTCTGGATTGCTTCGTCGCAAGTGCTCCTCGCACTGATGACGCGGAAACTTCATCTCTCAAATCAAGAACGGGCGCCGTCTGCTCGCGGTCAGCAGACCGTTGGTAGCAGGTACCGGACTTCGTCGAGCAGATCGGGAATCGCCCCTTTGTCGCCCGCGAGGTGCTTGAGCAAGGCACTCTGGAATAGACCGTCGAACAGCGCATAGAGCGCGGCGGGCGACGACGCCGGCCGCTTGCCGCCGAGCTCGGCATAGCGCGACGCGATGCGCCAGATCATCGCCTCCAGGCTCTTGTCGATCTCGAGGACGTCCTTGCGAAACGCCGCCTCGAACATCGCCTGCGAGCGCAAATCGTACCAGAGCCGGTGCATGCGGGCTTCGGTCTGCAACGTCGCTGCGAGCTTGGCGAGGAAACCCTCCGTCAATTCGTCGCGGCTCGTCGCGGTCGCGACGACCTCGTCATATCGCGTCACGCACTTCGCCTTGTAATGGCGGACGCAGCAGCAGATCAGGTCGAGCTTGTCGCTGAAATAATAGTGGAACACGCCGTGGGTGAACGCCGAGTTCTGCGCGATCTCGCGCAGGCTGGTACGCGCGAAGCCGAGCTCTCCAAGCGTTTCGAGTGCGGCCTCGGCAAGCTCGATGCGGCGCGCGTTGAACTTGTCGTCCCGGACGGCCTCCGCCACGGCCTCACGCTTCGCCGCTCCTGTCGCTTGCCGCGCCATTGTCGCGCTGTCTCCAGTCTCTTGGTCGCCACGATCACATCGTCCGTCATCGTCTACAGACCATCCTCTTTGACAACTGTCAAATTTTTACCTTGACAACTGTCAAGTTCCGGGAGGAGTGTGCGCGCCAAGAATTTGGACAGTCGTCAAGACGCCAGCAAATGGAGGAAATGCACCCACCGGCGCCACGCCGCCGGAACGGACTCGCATGCCGTTGCGCCACCGCGCCGGCACCGTGCCGCCGATCGCAGCACGCACCGATCATCAGCGAACAGATCAGTCCAACAGATCAGTCCAAGCAAAGGGAGGACGTGCGATGAGTGAGAAGAGTCTTGATGGCCGTAAAGCCCTGGTCACCGGCGGAGCCCGCGGGATAGGAGCCGCCATTGCAGAGGCACTGGCGCGATCCGGTGCGGCGGTCATGATCGGCGACATCCTCGATGATGTTGGCAGAGACAGCGCCGGCCAAATCGCCAAGCTCGGTGTGAAGACCGGCTTCGTGCATCTTGATGTCACCGACGATGCGCAGTGGGAGAAAGCGACCGCTGCGACGATCGCCACCCTCGGCGGCTACGACATCCTCATCAACAATGCCGGCATCGAGATCACCTCGCTGATCTCGGAGGTCAAGGCCGAGGACGCGCGGCGGATGTGCGAGGTCAACATCGTCGGCACCGTGCTCGGCATGAAGCACGCCTTCCGCGCGATGCGTCCGGGCGGACCGGCCGGCAAAGGCGGTGCGGTCGTCAACATCGCCTCCGTGGCGGCGACGATCGCCTTCCCGAGCATTGCGGTCTATTCGGGCACGAAATCTGCCGTCGACCGCATGACGCGGGTTGGAGCGATGGAAGCCGGCAAGCTCGGCTATGGCGTGCGCGTCAACTGCATCTATCCCGGCTTGATCCCGACCGACATGGGCATGCAGCTGGCCAACGACATCGTGAAGATCGGCCTCGCGCCCGACGTCAATGCGGCGGTCGGCTCGGTGGTGGAGCAGACGCCGCTCGGCAAGCTCGCGGAGGTCGGCGACATCGCCGACGCCGCGGTGTTCCTGTGCTCGAACGAAGCGCGCTTCATCACCGGCATCGGACTGCCGGTCGATGGCGGCATGGGCATGTAACAGACCTGACAACGAATTTTTCGGAGGATCACAATGAGCAAGAAGCCCGTCATCGTGTATGGCGCGTCCGGCTACACCGGCCGGCTGGTCTGCGAATACTTACGCGAGTACAACATCCCCTTCATCGCCGCCGGCCGCAGCGCCGAGAAGCTCAACGCCGCGATGAAGGCGAACGTGGCCGGCATCGAGACCGCCGATTACGAGGTGGTAGAGGTGCCGCACACCGTGAGCGCACTGACGGAATTGTTCAGCGGCGCTTCGGTGGTGCTCAACACCGTGGGCCCCTTCGCCAAGTTCGGCAACGAGGTGGTGCAGGCGTGCTGGGCCTCGCGATGCCACTACACCGACACGACGGGCGAGCAGGACTGGCTGATCACGCTCGAGCAGGAGTGGGGCACGAAGTTCGCTAATGCCGGCCTGCTGCTCGCGCCGGGCATCGCGCAGATGTACACCACCGGCGAGATCGCAGCCCAGCTGTGCCTGGAGACGCCCGGCCTCGACACACTCGACATCGCCGTGTTCTGGGGCGGCAGCCCGACCATCGCTTCGACGCAGACCATTCTGGTCAATGCCGCGATGGCCAAGGCCTACTATCTGGAGCAGAACAAATATGTCGAGCATCAGCCCGACGCCGGCCTCACCAACCTTGCCATCCCCGGCCAGCATGAGCTGGCGCTGGCGCTGCCCTGGGGCGGCACCTCGCACCCGGTGTGGTTCAAGCGCGATCCGCGGGTGGCCAATGTGAAGGTGCTGGGCGGCGTCTTCAATCGCGGACTGATGCTGGGCGTGCCGCAGATCGTCGCCGCCGCGCTGGAGGCGACCAAGGACATGAACCCCGACGACCGCTACGCCGCGTTGGCACAGACCGCTGCCGGCGTGATGAACACCATGCCGCCGCGCGAGAACCCGCGCGTCAACAAATCGCTGGATTCGGTGCATGCCTCCGGCCCGTTGGGCCGCGCGCACTGCATCATCTACGGCAACAGCAACTACAAGCAGACCGGCATGCTGCAGGCCTATGCCGCGGCGCACCTGCTGCAGCAGCCCCCCAAACGCGTCGGCTTCGCCTCCGGCTGCCAGGCGTTCGGCCATCACGAGTTGCTCGGGCAATTGCGCAGTTTTGGACTCGTCAGCAAACCGATCCTGACTGTGCAAGACTGAGTGAATCGCGGGTGACGCAGTCGCGCGTCACCCGCTTCCATTCACGGGATTGACCATGCGCTTCATCGATTACCTCGACAAAGGCGCCTCGCTCGGCGCGGACGCGCCGTGCCTGACCATGGACGGGCGCGATCTCAGCTATCGCGAGGTGCAACAGCTGAGCTACCGGATCGCGCGCGGGATCGACCGATCGGGTATTGCACCCGGCGAGAAGGTCGCAATCCTTTCCGGCAACGACCCGCTGGCGTTTGCCTGCGTGTTCGGCATTTCGCGCGCAGGCGCAGTCTGGTGCCCGATCAATCCACGCAATGAAGCGGCCGAGAACCGGTTCATCCTTGACCAGTTCGACTGCACCCTGCTGCTGTTTCATTCGAGCTTCGCGCCGATGATCGAGACGGCGCGCTCGGAGCTGCCGAAGCTGCGCGCTCTGGTCTGTCTCGATACCGAGTTGCCCTTCGCACCCTCATTC
Source organism: Bradyrhizobium xenonodulans (assembly GCF_027594865.1). NCBI lineage: Bacteria > Pseudomonadati > Pseudomonadota > Alphaproteobacteria > Hyphomicrobiales > Nitrobacteraceae > Bradyrhizobium > Bradyrhizobium xenonodulans. Next base: position 119,882 of record NZ_CP089391.1, on the reverse strand, counting down.
GACAGCTGGCTCGCCGGCCTCGCCGATGATCTCCACCAACGCGAAACGATCGACGATCTCGCAATGATCCCGGGCACCGGCGGCACCACTGGCAAGCCGAAGGGCGTCATGCTGTCGGGCCGCAACATCGAGACCATGACCGCGCTGACGTTGATGGGCTATCCCTTCAAGGGCCGTCCGATCTATCTCGCGCTGGCGCCGCTGACGCATGCGGCCGGCGTATTGTGTTTCCCGATCATGGCGCTCGGCGGCCGCATCGTGATCATGCATCACCCCGATATCGGCGAGTTCCTCGATCTGATCGAGCGCTACCGCGTCACGCACACCTTCCTGCCGCCGACCGTGATCTACATGCTGCTCGATCATCCGAAGCTCGATCGTAGCAGGCTCGGCTCGCTGCAATGCTTCTGGTATGGCGCGGCGCCGATTTCGGCATCGCGCCTTGCGGAAGCGTTGCAGCGGATCGGACCGATGGCGCAGCTGTTCGGCCAGACCGAGGCGCCGATGATGATCTCGATGATGGCACCCGATGCGCACTACAATGCCGACGGCACGATCGCGATGCAGCGGTTGGCGTCGGCCGGGCGGATCAGCCCGCTGGTGCAGGCCGGAATCATGGACGCGGACGGCAATCTGCAGCCGTCAGGCGAGCGCGGCGAGATCGTGGTGCGCGGGTCGCTGGTGATGGACGGCTATTACAAGAATCCGCAAGCGACCGCCGAAGCATCGGCGTATGGCTGGCACCACACCGGCGACATCGGCTACATCGACGCGGACGGCTACCTCTACATCGTTGACCGCGCCAAGGACATGATCATCACCGGCGGCTTCAACGTCTATTCGATCGAGGTCGAGAACGTGCTGCGGGCGCACGAATCGGTGCAGGATTGTGCGGTCATCGGCCTGCCCGACGACAAATGGGGCGAGCGGATCGTCGCAATCGTGCAGCCCCGCGCCAGCCAGCAGATCGATCCGGCGGCGCTCGCCGCCTTCGTCAAGGCGCAGATCGGCAGCGTCAAGACACCGAAACAGATCGAGGTCTGGGCCGACCTGCCGCGCTCCAAGGTCGGCAAGGTGCTGAAACCGGACATTCGCGCGCGGCTGTCAGGGCGCTGAGACGCGTCGCCGCGCCGTCACAAAAAAATGCGCGGGCCGCCTCGACCGAGGCATGCCCGCGCATTGAATTCGTCAGATATGCTGGCTAACCGCGTGCGCTCAGTGCACGCTCACCGCTTGCAACTCGTTGCTCCAGGCATTGGCGATAGCGGCTTCGCGGCTGTCGGTCAGCATGATCGGCGTGCCGTCGGCGGCGTGGAGCGCGAAGAGCTTGAGGCCCGGCGCGATTTTCGGGGCTTCGGGAAACAGCCCCGGCACATCCTCGGAGCGGATCTGCTTCACATAGGCGATATGACCTTCGCCGAGGGTGGCCAGCGTCTCGGGCGAGACGTTCTTGGCTTCGTATTCGAACGCAACGTGACCTTCACTCATGGTCTCGACTCCTCTGGAACACTAAGCGGTCGAGTCCGCTACTCGTTCCATTATTCGTGCTCATTGATAGCGATTGTCTTAACGATCCTCTCCGGTTCAGGCCGGGCAAGATCGACCGACAACAGCCCGTTCTTCAGATCCGCACCCAGCACCAGCATCCCTTCCGCCAGCACGAAGGTGCGCTGGAAGTGGCGCGCGGCGATGCCGCGATGGATGTATTGCCGGGTCTTGTCGTCCTGCTGACGCCCACGAATCACGAGCTGGTTTTCCTCAATGGTTACATCGAGTTGGTCGCGGGTGAATCCGGCGACCGCCAGCGTGATGCGTAAGCGCTCGGGCTGGCCGTCCGACCGGTCGCACCTCTCGATATTGTAGGGAGGATAGCCGTCGGCGCCTTTGACGACGCGGTCGAGCACGCGCTCGATCTCATCGAAGCCCAGAAGGAACGGACTGGAAAGCGTTGGAACACGAGACATAGTTTACAAAGTCCTCTCGAAGCGACTTTGGTGCATCAGGGCCCGTAGTGGCACCCCTTGGTCAGCAATATGGGCATATCCCCTTGGTGGTTCAAGCAGGTAGCCGGGGACCTGTGGATTCGGGCCGTCATGGCCACGCAGGCGAGACAGGCCCGGGCATGACGAACTCGCGGAAAAATTCTCCAACGAAAACAACCCCCCTTCTACTGTGCATGGGGTTGTTTTCGCGGTTTTGAATTGGCTGGCCCTTCGAAACCGGTCAGGCCTCGATCCGCGTCCGCCCGTCGCCGCTGAACAGATGCAGCTTCGCCCGTACCGCGGCGACGCGGATCCTCTCACCGATGGCGGGGGCCTCGGTTCCGGGGATGCGGACGATGACCTCGCCGGGCGGCAGTTCGCCGGGGGTGGCGGCGACGCTCTGCTCCTCCTGGTGCCGTGCGCCGTAGACGAAGGTTTCCGCGCCGACCCGCTCGATCGCTTCCACGGTGAGCGGCAATGCGATGCCGCCGGCCGGGGTCTGGTCGGTGATTGCAAAATCCTCCGGGCGGATGCCGAGGATGCCGGCCTCAGCCGCGCTGCCGCCGAGCTGCGATTTGATCTCCTCGGGGCGCGTCGACATCAGATTCATCGGCGGGGCCCCGATGAAGGACGCGACGAAGGTCGTGGCCGGCTTCTCGTAGATCGCGAGCGGGTTGCCGACCTGCTCGACCTGGCCGCCGTTCATCACCACGAGAACGTCGGCGAGCGTCATCGCCTCGAGCTGGTCGTGGGTGACGTAGATCGATGTCGTGTTGAGCCGGCGCTGCAATTTGCGGATCTCGACCCGCATCGCGATGCGCAGCTTGGCGTCGAGGTTGGAGAGCGGCTCGTCGAACAGAAACACCTTCGGCTGGCGCACGATGGCCCGGCCCATGGCGACGCGCTGGCGCTGGCCGCCTGAGAGCTGGCGCGGCTTGCGCTCCAGCATCGGCGCGAGCTCGAGCACGCGCGCGGCTTCCTCGACGCGGGTCTTGACTTCGTCTTCTTTCATGCCGCGGTTGCGCAGGCCGTACGCCATGTTGTTGAAGACGCTCATATGCGGATAGAGCGCGTAGTTCTGGAACACCATCGCGATGTCGCGATCGGCGGGCTCGATCTGGTTGACGACCTTGCCGCCGATGTCGATCTCACCGCCGGTGACCGTCTCCAGTCCCGCGACCATGCGCAGCAGCGTGGACTTGCCGCAGCCGGAGGGGCCGACCAGCACGCAGAACTGGCCGTCGCCGACATCGACGTTGACGCCCTTGATGGCCTCGAAGCCGCCGGGATAGGTCTTGCGGACGTTGCGCAGGGTGACGTTGGCCATAACTCTTTACTTCTCCGTCTCGACCAGGCCGCGCACGAACAATTTCTGCATGGCGACGACGACGAACACCGGCGGCAGCATCGCCAGCACGGCGGTCGCCATCACGATCGGCCATTCGGTCAACGCGTCGGTGGTGGTGATCATCTTGCGGATGCCGACCTGGATGGTCTGCATGTCGTCGCGCGTGGTGATGAGCAGCGGCCAGAGATATTGATTCCAGCCGAGGATGAAGAGGATCACGAACAGCGCCGCCATGTTGGTGCGCGACAGCGGCAGCAGCGTGTCCCAGAAGAAGCGCAAGGGACCGGCGCCGTCGATGCGCGAGGCTTCCAGCAGCTCGTCCGGCACGGTCATGAAAAACTGGCGGAACAGCAGCGTCGCGGTGGCCGACGCGATCAGCGGCAGCGCTAGGCCGGCATAGCTGTCGAGCATGTGCAGATCGGCGACGATCTTGTAGGTCGGATAGATGCGGACCTCGACCGGCAGCATCAGCGTGATGAAGATGATCCAGAAGATCGCCATCCGGAACGGAAAGCGGAAATACACGATCGCATAGGCCGAGATGATCGAGATCGCGATCTTGCCGATCGCGATCGCCAGCGCCATCACCAGCGAGTTCAGCATCATGTTGCCGACGGGCTCGCGGGTCGAGCCGCTCGTGCCGACGAAGATGGTCTGGTAGTAGACCTCGAAGAAATGACCGCCCGGCAGCAGCGACATCTGCCCGTTCGCGATCAGCGCGTTGTCCTGGGTCGAGGCGACGATCGCGATGTAGACGGGGAACGCGACGATCGCGATCCCGATCCACAGGATGGCGTGGGCGACGTAGCGCCGAAAGCCTTCTTCCTCGACCATCAGTAGGTCACCTTGCGTTCGACGAAGCGGAACTGGATTCCCGTCAGCACGATGACCATGATCATCAGGATCGCCGATTGCGCCGCGGAGCTGCCGAGATTGCCGCCGAGCAGGCCGTCGGAATAGACCTTGTAGACCAGCGTGACCGTCGAGGTTCCCGGCCCGCCGCGGGTCATGGTGTCGATGATGCCGAAGGTGTCGAAGAAGGCGTAGACGATGTTGACGACCAGCAGAAAGAAGATCGTCGGCGACAGCAGCGGGAAGGTCACGGTCCAGAACCGCCGCATCGGGCGTGCGCCGTCGATCGCTGCGGCCTCGAACACGCTCTTCGGGATGGCCTGCAGGCCGGCGAGGAAGAACAGGAAATTATAGGAGATCTGCTTCCAGGCGGCGGCGAGAATGATCAGCGTTGCGGCCTGATCGCCGTCGAGCAGCGGATTCCAGTCGATGCCCAGCGCGCGCAGATAGCGCGCGAGCACGCCGAGCGAGGGATGCAGCATGAAGATCCAGAGCACGCCGACGACGGGCGGTGCGACTGCATAGGGCCAGATCAGCAGCGTGCGATACAGCATCGAGCCGCGCAGCGGCTTGTCCGCCATCACGGCGAGGAGCAGCGCGAAGGACAGCGACGAGACCGCGATCGCGAACGAGAAGAAGAATGTCCGGACGATCGATTCGAAATAGGCGGGATCCCTGAACAGCTCGATGTAATTGTCGAACCAGACAAAGGTGGTCGACAGGCCGAACGCGTCCTGGAGCAGGAACGACTGGATCACCGCCTGCAGCGCAGGCCAGTAGAAGAAAATCAGGACAATTGCGAGCTGCGGCGCAACCAGCGCGTAAGGCAATAGCTTTGACTGGAAAATGGCCTGTTTTTGCATGATGTCAGCAGAGCGGCAGGCCGGGCGACCGGCCTGCCGCTCATCGCCTTACTTGACGGCGGTCTTTTCGAACTGACGCAGCATCGTGTTGCCGCGCTCGACGGCGGCGTCGAGCGCCTGCTTGGCGGTCTTCTTGCCGGCGAGCGCCTGCTCGATCTCTTCGGACCAGACGTCACGGAGCTGAACCATGTTGCCGAGACGCAGACCGCGCGAATTCTCGGTCGGCTCCTTGTTGGTCAGCTCGAGCAGCGGGGTCTCGAGATAGGGCTGGTCCTTGTAGAAGCCCTCGGCCTTGGCCTTCTCATAGGCCGCCTTGGTGATCGGCAGATAGCCCGAGGCCTTGTGGATGTAGACCTGGCGATCGGTGTCCGAGAGGAAGGTCAGGAATTTCGCGACGCCCTTGTACTCGTCGGCCGGCTTGCCGCCCATGACCCAGAGCGAGGCGCCGCCGATGATCGAGTTCTGCGGTGCACCCTTGACGTCCGGATAATACGGCATCGGCACGGCGGTGAAGTTGAACTTGGCCTGCGCCTTGACGTTGCCGAAGAAGGCCGACGAGGTCAGGTAGATCGGGCATTCGCCCGACGTGAAGCGGCCTTCACCGGTGTTGGTGCGGCCGGCATAGTCGTAGGTCTTGTCCTTCTGGAGCTCGACCAGGTTTTCGAGATGCTTGACCTGGAGCGGCCCGTTGAACTCGAGCTTGGTGTCGAACCCGTCGAGACCGTTGGCCTTGCTGGCGAGCGGCACGTTGTGCCAGGCGGAGAGCTGCTCGAGATTGACCCAGGTGATCCAGGAGCCGGAGAAGCCGCAGGTGGCATGTCCGTTGGCGTGGAGCTTCTTGGCGGCCTCGAACGTTTCGGGCCAGGTCTTCGGGATATCGACATTGGCCTTCTTCAGCTCGTCGAGGTTGACCCACATCACGGTCGACGACGAGTTGAAGGGGAAGGACAGCATCTCGCCCTTCGAAGTCGAGTAATAGCCGGTGATCGCGGGCAGATAGATCTTGGGATCGAATTTCTCGCCGGCGTCGGCCATCAGCTTGTAGACGGGCTTCACGGCGCCGGTCGCGGCCATCATGGTCGCGGTACCGACTTCGAACACCTGCATGATGTGGGGAGCGTTGCCGGCACGGAAAGCCGCGATGCCCGCATTCATCGTGTCGGCGTAGTTACCCTTGTAGGTCGGGATGACCTTGTAATCGCTCTGTGCGGCGTTGAAGTCGTTGGCCAGCTTGACGATGACGTCGTTGTTGGCGCCGGTCATCGCGTGCCACCACTGGATTTCAGTCGCGGCCCATGCCGGCGAAGCGCCAAAACCAACGGTGACTGCAAGCGCGGCAGCCGCGCCAAAGTGTCGAAGAGCCATCAAGAAAACCTCCCTCAGCCGTCAAAAATGATCGCTTGCGCTAGCAGCGCCATATGACGTTCACATGACTGTGTAAGCGGCCGAAACGAAAGCGGCAAGCGCTGGAAAAGGGAAGCTGTCAAATAGGCGAAGACGATGCGAACAGCCTCCTCCGTTCGCAGTGCACCTGCGTGCCCGCGCCGCAGTGCGGCATTGCTAGATGGACGTGGAAAGCGAGGGGTCTTGGCGTGGAGTGGCGTGAGGTAGAACCGATGCGGCTCCGGTCTCCCGAACCTCTCCCGCTTGCGGGAGAGGTCGGCGCGCTCCGGGCAATGCGAAGCATCGTCCCGCAGCGCCGGGTGAGGGGTTCTATCCTCTGGGGGATTGTCCCGTTGCGGCGACACCCTCTCCCCGACCCTCTCCCGCAAGCGGGCGAGGGAGCGCACCGCCGTTGCGGCAACGCTGAGCCTATGTCGCTCTAGCGCTTGCGCTCCGGGCCGCAGACCGTGCCCGTCTCGACCATCGCGTCGATCTCGGCCTTGGAGTAGCCGAACTCGCCCAGCACCTCCTGAGAGTGCTGGCTGAATTTCGGCGGCAGGCGGCGCAGGCTCGGCTTGCTGCGGTCGAGCCGGATCGGCGAGGCCACGCCCTTGTACCAATCCTTCTCGATGACGTCGCCGCGCGCGATCGTGTGCGGGTTGGTGAGGGCCTGGTCGATCTTCTGCACGGGGCCCGCGGGCAGGCCGGCGGCGAGCAGGCGATTGCATAGCGGCTCGGCCTCGTGCTGGCTGAACACCGCGGCGAGCTCGGCGCGCAGCGCCTCGCGATTGGCGATGCGGTCCTTGTTGCGGGCAAAGCGCGGATCGGTGCCGAGCTCGGGCTTGCCGATCTCCTTGGCGAGCTTGCGGAAGGTGCCGTCGTTGCCGACGCCGATGAAGATGTTGTCGGTCTTGGTCGGGAAGATCGCATAGGGCACGAGGTTGGGATGCTCGTTGCCGGTCAGCGACGGCGGCTTGCCATGCATGAAATAGTTCGCGGTGTGCGGATGCATGATGGCGAGACCCGTCTCGTACAGCGTGGTCTCCAGGAACTGGCCGAGCCCCGAGCGCTGCCGCTCCGACAGCGCCATCAGGATTCCGATCGCCGCATAAAGGCCGGTGCCGATGTCGACCAGTGGCACGCCGATCCGCATCGGTCCGCTCTCCGGCGAGCCGGTCGCCGCGATCATGCCGGTCATGGCCTGGATGATGGCGTCATAGCCGGGATTGCCGCCGCGGGGACCGTCGGCGCCGAAGCCGCAGATCCGGCAGTGTACGAGGCGCGGAAATTTTTCGCGCAAGCTCTCGTTGCCGATGCCCCATTTCTCCAGCGTGCCCGGCTTGAAATTCTCGATCAGGACGTCGGCCGTCTCAAGCATCTTGAGCAGCACGGCGCGGCCGCCCTCGGAGGCGAGGTCGAGGCCGATCGAGCGCTTGTTGCGGTTGATGCCGATGAAATAGGCCGCGTCCTCCTCGTGGAACGGAGGACCCCAGTCGCGCACCTCGTCGCCGGCGGGCGGCTCGACCTTGATCACGTCGGCGCCGTGGTCGGCGAGGATCTGGGTGCAGTAGGGACCGCCGAGCACGCGCGTGAGATCGATGACGCGCAGCCCGCTCATTGCACCCAAAACGGCTTCAGTCATGCCTTCGCTTCCCCTGTGTCGACGTTTGATCACAGGCCTAGCGAGGTTCGTCCATGGCAGCAATGGCTCCGGACGTAGGGCCGCATGCGCCGCCGTGTGGCCATCCCGCGTACTGGGAAATCAGCGAAGCGGCCGGCCCGAGGGGGATCTCGGGCCAGCCAATTCACCGTCCGATCAGACGACCGTCAGGCGAACGTCGACATTGCCACGGGTGGCATTGGAGTACGGGCAAACCTGGTGAGCCTTCTCGACCAGTGCCTCGGCTTCCACGCGGGCGAGGCCCGGCAGCGAGACGGCGAGGTCGATGTCGAGCCCGAAGCCGCCGGCCGCGCGCGGGCCGATGCCGACGGTGGAGGTGACCGAGGCGTCAGCCGGAACCTTCGGGCCGCCCTGCGAGGACACGAATTTCATCGCGCCGATGAAGCAGGCGGCGTAGCCCGCCGCAAACAGCTGTTCGGGATTGTTGCCGGCACCGCCGCCACCACCGAGCTCCTTCGGCGTGGTGAGCTTGACGTCGAGCGCGCCGTCGAGGGTCGCAGCATGGCCGTCGCGGCCGCCGGTGGCTTTTGCGCTGGTCTTGTAGAGGACGTTCACGGACATTTTCGTCTCCTCAGGGGTCTTCGGTTGGGGTGTGATCCATATCGCAAACAATTAGATTGCGCGCAATTGAAATTTGCATGCCTCACATTTAATTGTTCGCAATTGAATGTGCCGCCAGCCGGCCCCAGAATGAGCAAAGCCTCGCGAGATTCTTTCATGCCCCGGAAACTATCGGCCCTCGATCCCCAGCGCCTCGACAACCAGATCTGCTTCGCGGTCTATTCCGCCGCGCATGCCTTCAACCGCGTCTACAAGCCGCTGCTCGACCGGCTCGGTCTGACCTATCCGCAATATCTGGTGATGCTGGTGCTGTGGGAGCGCGACGACGTGCCGGTCAAGGACATCGGCGAAAGACTGTTCCTGGATTCGGGCACGCTGACGCCGCTGCTCAAGCGGCTCGAGGCCGCCCACCTCGTCAAGCGCACCCGTTCGAGCGAGGACGAGCGCCAGGTGCTGATCGCGCTGACGGCGCAGGGCCATGCCCTCAAGGACAAGGCCCGCGCCGTGCCGCAGTCGATCCTGGCTGCGTCGGACTGCTCGGTCTCGGAACTGGTCGCAATGAAAGACGAGATCGTCGCGCTGCGCGACAGGCTCAATGCGGTGATCGGGGAGTAGGGGGTGGTTCGTCGAAGCCCGGCTTCGCCGCGGCAGCCTTCGCTACGATAGGGCTTGCCGAGCCGAAGCTGGCGAAGCCAGCGAAGGCTGGTGGAGCCAGGCGGGATCGAACCGCCGACCTCTTGCATGCCATGCAAGCGCTCTCCCAGCTGAGCTATGGCCCCTTAACCGACCGACGCACCGTGGGCAGCGCGTCGGGAAAGACCCAGAACCACAGTTCTGAGATTATCTCAAGTCTCTTCATCGCCTCCGACATCACCAATGATGTCGGTCACGTCCTCATCGCCCTCTTCGTCGTCGGCGATGAAGGTCGAATCATCGTCATCGTCGTCCTCGATGGTCTCGTCGACCTCGATATCGTCCTCCGATTCGGGCACGACGGCCTTGACCTTGCCGGTGTTCTCCTCGGCATCGGCCTCCTCGAGCGAGACCTCCTCGACCTCTGCCGGCTCCGGCGTGGTGTCGGCGGCGGCTGCGTGGCGGGCTTCGGCGCCGCGGGGCGCACGCGCCGGCGCCACCGGGGCGATCGGCACCACTTCGCCGGTATAGGGCGAGATCACCGGATTCTTGTTGAGGTCATAGAACTTCTTGCCCGTGGTCGGGCAAATACGTTTAGTTCCGAGTTCGGACTTGGCCACGGCAGGAATCCTGGGAATGTCTGAAAAGCGGTGTTTCACTTGGCTAGTTGGCGGCCCGCTGTCAATAGCGCATTACGGGAGAACGACATGCCCGTGACGGCGGGGAGACCATGTGGTACCTGCCCGCGGGCCCAAACGGCGCATCCAAGGACACAATCTTGACCCATTCCGACAAGCCGACGCCGCTTCGGTCGCGCGCAAGCGGCCCCCTGACCGGGAAAGTACGGGTGCCCGGGGACAAGTCGATTTCCCACCGCGCCCTCATCCTGGGCGCACTCGCGGTCGGCGAGACCAGGATTTCGGGCCTGCTGGAGGGCGAGGATGTCCTCAACACCGCCAAATCCATGCAGGCGCTGGGCGCCAGGGTCGAGCGCACCGGTGATTTCGCCTGGAAGGTGAGCGGCGTCGGCGTCGCCGGCTTCGCCGAGCCCAAGGCGCCGCTCGATTTCGGCAACTCCGGCACCGGCTGCCGGCTGGTCATGGGCGCCGTCGCCGGCTGCCCGATCTCGGCGGTGTTCGACGGCGATGCCTCGCTGCGCAGCCGCCCGATGCGCAGGATCCTCGATCCGCTCGAGAAGATGGGTGCCAAGGTGGTTTCCGGCGGCGAGGGCGGCCGGCTGCCGCTGACCGTCCAGGGCGCGCGCGATCCGCTGCCGATCACCTACAAGACCCCGGTCGCCTCGGCCCAGATCAAATCGGCCGTGCTGCTGGCGGGCCTGGCCGCGCCGGGCACGACCACCGTGATCGAGAGCGAGGCCAGCCGCGACCACACCGAGCTGATGCTGAAGCATTTCGGCGCCGAGATCATTTCAGTGCAGGAAGGTCAGCACGGCCGCCGCATCACGCTCGCCGGCCAGCCCGAACTGCACGGCGCCAATGTCGTGGTGCCGGCCGATCCCTCCTCGGCGGCGTTTCCCATCGTTGCGGCGCTGATCGTCGAAGGGTCCGACGTCACGCTGTCGGATGTCATGACCAATCCGCTGCGCACCGGCCTGTTCACGACGCTGCGCGAAATGGGCGCCTCGATCGAAGAGAGCGAAGTGCGTGGCGACGCCGGCGAGCCGATGGCAAAGCTGCGCGTGCGCGCGTCGAAGCTGCGCGGCGTCGAAGTGCCGCCGGAGCGGGCGCCTTCGATGATCGACGAATATCTGGTGCTGGCGGTAGCAGCCTCGTTCGCCGAAGGCACGACCATCATGCGCGGCCTGCAGGAGCTGCGTGTCAAGGAATCCGACCGCCTGGAGGCGACTGCCGACATGCTCCGCGTCAACGGCGTGAAGGTCGAGGTCTCCGGCGACGACCTGATCGTCGAGGGCCGCGGCCACGTGCCGGGCGGCGGCACTGTCGCCACGCACATGGATCATCGCATCGCGATGTCCGCGCTGGTGATGGGCTGCGCCTCCGACCAGCCCGTGACCGTCGACGACACCGCCTTCATCGCCACTAGTTTTCCAGACTTCATTCCGATGATGCGTTCGCTTGGGGCCGAGTTTTCATGAGGCCGCGGCCATGAGCGCAGGCTTCGACCGCGATGCTTTGCTGGACGCTTTCGATTCGATTGGCCGTGCTGCGGCCGACGCCGGAACCAAGCTTCAGATCGCGGTCTATGGCGGCTCGGCGCTCATGCTCGCCAGCAATTTCCGCCTGGCGACCGAGGACGTCGACGTCTCGAAGCTCGAGCATCCACTGCCGGACTGGCTGGAGAAGACGGTAGCTGAAATTGCCTCGAGGAATGGGTGGGGCGCCGACTGGTTCAACGATCACGTCGTATTCCATCTCAGTCCATTGGCGGACCGTGCCGCGGACCATCTCGAATTCGGCACTTTCCCGCGCGACGGTACGCCACCGGGGCTTGAGGTCTCGGTGCCCTCCGCTGCATATCTTCTGGCATTGAAATTGAAGGCGTTTCGCATCACGGATCCCGTTCGGGGGGAGACTGAGCGGCTGGATATCCTGAACTTGATGAAAGTGGTTGGAATCTCGACCGTAGAAGAAGCCATCGCGCTGCTTGGTCGGTATTTTCCGGTAAGCGCAGCGTCCTCGGAGAAGCAGCGCTTCTTGCTGAAGAACATGGACCTCGGGGGAGGAGCGGATGCGCCCAAATACCCTCGCTGAAGCCGTCGACCGGATTCGCGCTGGCGCGCCGCAGGACGCGACGCTAGCTGAATTCGTGGACACGTTTGATCTGGCCGGGACAAGCCTCGCTCAATACGAGACGATCGAGGACGAGCCGGCGCTGACGCAGGACCACCGGCTCGACGCGCTGGTCGGCGCAATCGCCGAATATCTGGCCAAGCAACGTCGTCTTGGGCGAGTGCCGGCATGGGTCTGCGATCCGGCCCGGCGCCTTGCCGAACCATGGTTCACCGCGTCGTCCCCGTCCGACGCGATGCGTGAATATCTCACTTTTGCGAGCCCCGCGGAGTTCGCGTCTCGCAACATTTTTACCGAAGAGCGGCCATTGCGACGCGCGCGCGGGCCGCAGACAGCCAAGGTTTGAGTGATATGATCATCGCCATCGACGGGCCCGCGGCCTCGGGCAAGGGGACGCTCGGCAAGCGCCTTGCTCACCATTACGGCTACCGTCATCTCGATACCGGCGTGATCTATCGCGCGGTGGCCTATGCCTTGATGCAGTCCGGTCATGATCTCCGGGACGAGGCGGCGGCGGTCGCGGCGGCGCTGGAGCTCGACCCGGAAAAGTTCGGCAATCCCGCCCTGAAGACCCAGGCGGCCGGCGAGGGCGCCTCGATCGTTTCGGCGATCCCGAGGGTTCGTGAGGTTCTGCTCAATTTCCAGCGGCAATTCGCCGCCGATCCGCCCGGCGCCGTGCTCGACGGCCGCGACATTGGAACCGTGATCTGCCCGCATGCCGACGTGAAGATTTTCGTGGTCGCAGACCCCAAAGTCCGCGCACGCCGCCGGACCATGGAGGCGCGCGCGCGGGGCGAGGAGGCGGATGAGGCGGCCGTGCTGGCCGACATCATCCAGCGCGATGAACGCGACAAGAACCGGCCGGTTGCGCCCCTAAAACCGGCCGCGGATGCTTACTTGCTAGATAACTCCCAACTGGATATAGAAGGCGGCGTCCGGGCCGCCATCGACATTATCGAGGCCGTCCGAGCGGGCCGGTCGCGGGGTTAAGCCGCCGCCGTCATTGGAGGAATCGCCCGCTCCCGCTCTTTGAGGTCGATACCCTCGGTCCCCGGTTTGGGACCGGCGCGATCCAGGCTCCGGACACAGATTTCCACGTATTGAACGCGCGGGCCTCAGCCGGCCCGATTCCGCTGTTCCGCCTCAAGGCCGGAGCAGCGAGCGGTCGCTCGAAGGTCTTGCGGGCCTTCCGACACTGCGCGTGCGATGCGCCCATGAACCCAACGGCCGGCACGACACCCGCAACTGGAGAACAAATGGCTTCGACTTCTGCTGATACCTATAGCCCGTCGCGTGACGATTTCGCCGCGATGCTCGACGAGTCCTTCGCAGGCGGCAACCTGCAGGAAAGCTCCGTCGTCAAGGGCAAGGTGGTTGCAATTGAAAAGGACATGGCCGTCATCGACGTCGGCCTGAAGACCGAGGGCCGCGTTGCCCTGCGCGAATTTTCCGGCCCCGGCCGTGACAGCGAGATCAAGGTCGGCGACGAGGTGGAAGTGTTCCTCGATCGCATCGAGAACGCCCTCGGCGAAGCCGTGCTGTCGCGCGACAAGGCGCGCCGCGAAGAGAGCTGGGGCAAGCTCGAGAAGGCCTTCCAGAACAACGAGAAGGTCAACGGCGTCATCTTCAACCAGGTCAAGGGCGGCTTCACCGTCGACCTCGACGGTGCCGTGGCCTTCCTGCCGCGCTCGCAGGTCGACATCCGTCCGATCCGCGACGTTGCGCCGCTGATGAACAATTCGCAGCCGTTCCAGATCCTCAAGATGGACCGCCGCCGCGGCAACATCGTGGTGTCGCGCCGCACGGTTCTCGAAGAGACCCGCGCCGAGCAGCGCCAGGAGCTGGTGCAGAACCTCGAAGAGGGTCAGGTCATCGACGGCGTGGTCAAGAACATCACCGATTACGGTGCGTTCGTCGACCTCGGCGGCATCGACGGCCTGCTGCACGTCACCGATATCGCGTGGCGCCGCGTCAACCACCCGACCGAGGTGCTCTCGATCGGCCAGACCGTGAAGGTCAAGATCATCAAGATCAACCACGAGACGCACCGCATCTCGCTGGGCATGAAGCAGCTGCTGGACGATCCGTGGCAGGGCATCGAAGCCAAGTACCCGCTGGGTGCCCGCTTCACCGGTCGCGTCACCAACATCACCGACTACGGTGCGTTCGTCGAGCTCGAGCCGGGCATCGAAGGCCTGATCCACGTCTCCGAGATGTCGTGGACCAAGAAGAACATGCACCCCGGCAAGATCGTTTCGACCTCGCAGGAAGTCGAAGTGCAGGTGCTGGAAGTCGATTCCGTCAAGCGCCGTATCTCGCTCGGCCTCAAGCAGACCATGCGCAACCCCTGGGAGGTCTTCGTGGAAGGCCACCCGACCGGTTCGGTGGTCGAGGGCGAAGTCAAGAACAAGACCGAGTTCGGCCTGTTCCTGGGCCTCGAGGGCGATGTCGACGGCATGGTCCATCTCTCCGATCTCGACTGGAAGCTTCCGGGCGAGCAGGTGATCGACAACTACAAGAAGGGCGACATGGTGAAGGCCGTGGTGCTCGACGTGGACGTCGAGAAGGAGCGCATCTCGCTCGGCATCAAGCAGCTCGAAGGTGACCCCTTCGCCGAGCCGGGCGATGTCAAGAAGGGCGCGGTCGTGACCTGCGAAGTGCTCGAAGTGAAGGAGAGCGGCATCGAGGTGAAGATCACCGGGACCGATTTCTCGACCTTCATCAAGCGCTCGGAGCTCGCCCGTGACCGCAACGACCAGCGCGCCGAACGCTTTGCCGTCGGCGAGAAGGTCGATGCCCGCGTGATCCAGTTCGACAAGAAGGCCCGCAAGGTCCAGGTGTCGATCAAGGCGCTCGAGGTCGCCGAAGAGAAGGAAGCCATCGCGCAGTACGGCTCCTCCGATTCGGGAGCGACGCTCGGCGACATCCTCGGCACCGCGCTCAAGAACCGCGGCGACAACAAGTAAGCGAAACGCATCGTTTTGCTGACATCAGAGCCCCGGCGCAAGCCGGGGCTTTTTTGTTGCGGCAAGTCGGTAGCCCGGATGGAGGTACCCGGTCACAGCCTTGTTTTCTTCAAAATGCGCCGCAATTGATGTATCCAGATAAGCCGATGGTCACGCTGTGACGGCACAACGCGACCGGTCTTTCATTTGGAGATATTCCGATGTCGCTCGATTCGGACATCATCGTCGATCGCCGCAGGATCCGCCGCAAGCTGACGTTCTGGCGCGTGGTCGCCGCGCTGATCGCGATCGCGGCGATCGCAAGCTTCGCGCTGATCGCGACACCCGGTGCGCGCGGCACGTTTGCGTCCGCCGGCTCGATTGCGCGGGTCCAGATCGAGGGCCTGATCCGCAGCGATTCCGATCGCACCCAGGCGCTGGAGCGGCTGGAGAATTCGCAGGCCGCCGCCGTCATCGTTCACATCAACTCGCCGGGCGGCACCACCGCCGGCTCCGAGCAGCTCTACGATTCGCTCGTCCGGCTGAAGGCGAAGAAGCCGCTCGTCGTCGTGGTCGAGGGCCTCGCCGCCTCGGGCGGCTACATCACCGCGATCGCCAGCGACCACATCATCGCCCAGCAGAGCTCGCTGGTCGGCTCGATCGGCGTGCTGTTCCAGTATCCCAACGTCGCCGAGCTCCTGAAGACCATCGGCGTCAAGGTCGAGGAGGTCAAATCCTCGCCGCTGAAGGCCGCCCCGAATGGTTTTGAGCCGACCAGCCCCGAGGCGCGCGCGGCGCTCGATGCGCTGGTGAAGGACTCCTATGCCTGGTTCAGGGGCCTGGTGAAGGAGCGGCGTGGCATGGATGACACGCAGCTCGAAAAAGTCGCCGATGGCCGCGTTTTCACCGGACGCCAGGCAATCGATCTCAAGCTGATCGACCAGATCGGCGACGAGAAGACGGCGGTGACCTGGCTGGTCGAGCAGAAGAGCGTCAAGAAGGGTCTTCCGGTACGCGATTACAAGCTCCAGCCCCGCTTCGGCGACCTGCCGTTTCTCAAGACAGCAGCCGCCGTAACGCTGGAAGCGCTTGGTTTAGGCTCGATTGCGCATCAGATCGGGCGAACCGGCGTCGTGCAGGCGGTCGATCGGTTCGGAATGGATGGAATGCTGGCCCTGTGGCAGCCGGCTGCGTCGAACTGACGGGAACCAAGCGAGCATCCGAGGGTTTTCGCGTCTGGCGGGTGGTGGGTCAGCCCGCTTTTTCGGCATTTGTCACGTATTTTCACGACGCTCAACCTTGATTTAGCGTCTTGACAGATCACGGTATTTTCACGGAAATGGTCATCCGCACGCTTCCGGGTCCTATCTCTCGATGATCAAATCCGAACTTGTTCAGCGTATCGCCGAGCACAACCCGCATCTGTACCAGCGGGATGTCGAGAACATTGTGAATGCGATTCTCGAAGAGATCGTAGCGGCTCTCGCGCGCGGTGACCGCGTCGAGTTGCGCGGCTTCGGTGCCTTCTCGGTCAAGCATCGTCCTGCACGCGCCGGGCGCAATCCGCGCACCGGCGCCCATGTGCCCGTCGACCAGAAGAGCGTTCCGTTCTTCAAGACCGGCAAGGAAATGCGCGAACGGCTGAACCGCGACCATCCGGATCCAGGCGCGCCGGACTGAGGCCAGCGTCAGGATTTCTCCCGGTCGCGCGATGCGGCCGGAAGCTTGATTCAAGGCGAGCGAAGCGAGATGCGAAAGTTTCTGACCGCGCTGATCGTGATTCCGCTGGGCCTGATCCTGGTGGTCTTCGCCGTCGCCAACCGGCATTTCGTCACGGTCTCCTTCGATCCCTTCGTGTCGAGCGACCCGTCATTCTCGATCACACTGCCGCTGTTCCTGTTGCTTATCCTGGTGGCTGCCCTCGGCGTCCTGGCAGGCGGCTGCGCGGTCTGGTTCGGCCAGCGGCACTGGCGCCGCGCGGCGCGCCGGAACGACGCGGAAGCACGGGCTGCCAGGGGCGAACTGGCCGATCTGCGGGCCCGGGCGGCCGCAGCAAAACCCGAGCCCCAGCGCCTCCCCGTCCCCTCCGGGACGGGCCTTTACGGGTCCATCGGGCGAGACAAGCAGCGCGCGACGTTGTAGAAGCGGCCGCAACAGAAAACCCTGTTTTCCGGCCGCGGCTTGCGGCCCTGAACCCGCTTTGAGACCATGTCCCTACTCGTCAAAATCTGCGGCCTGTCCACGCGCGAGACGCTCGACGTCGCGCTCGACGCTGGCGCGGATATGGTGGGGTTCGTGTTCTTTCCGCCGTCGCCGCGGCATATCTCGCTGGAGGCGGGACGCGACCTCGGTCGCCAGGTGAAGGGCCGCGCGCTCAAGGTCGCGCTCACCGTTGATGCCGATGACGCGACCCTCGACAACATCATGGACGCGCTGTCGCCCGACATCTTCCAGCTCCACGGCAAAGAGAGCGTGGCGCGCGTGCGCGATATCAAGCAGAGGTTCGGCCGGCCCGTGATGAAGGCCGTGCCGGTCGCAATCGCGGCCGATCTCGCCGTGCTGCCCGGTTACGCCGCGGCTGCCGATCGCATCCTGTTCGATGCACGCGCACCGAAAGACGCGACGCGTCCCGGTGGCCTGGGTGCGCCGTTCGACTGGCACCTGCTGGAAAATCTCGATCTGAAATTGCCCTACATGGTCTCGGGCGGGCTTCACGCGGACAATGTCGCTGAGGCCCTTCGCGTCACTCGCGCCGGCGGCGTCGACGTGTCCTCCGGTGTCGAGAGCGCCTCCGGCGTCAAGGATCCCGAGATGATCAAGGCCTTCATTCGCGCCGCGCGCGCCACTCAAGAGTTGAGCGTCCGATGAACATCGCCAAACCCAATTCCTACCGCAGCGGCCCCGACGATCGCGGCCATTTCGGTATTTTCGGCGGGCGCTTCGTCGCCGAAACGCTGATGCCGCTGATCCTCGATCTGGAGAAGGCCTACACCGCCGCCAAGGCGGATCCGGCCTTCCAGGCCGAGATGAACGGCTATCTCAAGAACTATGTCGGCCGGCCCTCGCCGCTCTATTTCGCCGAGCGTCTCACCGAGCATCTCGGCGGCGCAAAAATCTATCTGAAGCGCGAAGAGCTGAACCACACCGGCTCGCACAAGGTCAACAACGTGCTCGGCCAGATCATGCTGGCGCGCCGCATGGGCAAGCAGCGCATCATCGCCGAGACCGGCGCCGGCCAGCACGGCGTCGCCACCGCGACGCTGTGCGCACGCTTCGGTCTCGAATGCGTGGTCTATATGGGCGCCGTCGACGTCGAGCGGCAGCAGCCCAACGTCATCCGCATGGAGATGCTGGGCGCCACGGTGGTGCCGGTGCAGTCGGGCACCCGCACGCTGAAGGACGCCATGAACGAGGCGCTGCGCGACTGGGTCACCAACGTGCACAACACCTTTTACTGCATCGGCACGGTGGCGGGCCCGCATCCCTATCCGACGCTGGTGCGCGACTTCCAGTCGATCATCGGCAACGAGACCAAGACGCAGATGCAGGAGATCGAGGGACGCCTGCCGGATTCGCTGGTCGCCTGCATCGGCGGCGGCTCCAACGCGATGGGCTTGTTCCATCCGTTCCTCGACGATCCCTCGGTTGAGATCTTCGGCGTCGAAGCCGCGGGTCACGGGCTCACGCAACTGCATGCCGCCTCGATCGCCGGCGGCCGTCCCGGCGTGCTGCACGGCAACCGCACCTATCTTCTGATGGATGCCGACGGCCAGATCCAGGACGCGCATTCGATCTCCGCCGGCCTCGACTATCCCGGCATCGGTCCCGAGCATTCCTGGCTGCACGAGATCGGCCGCGTCAACTACCTCTCCGCGACCGACGACGAGGCGCTCGCAGCGTTCCAGCTGCTGTCAAAGCTGGAAGGCATCATTCCCGCGCTCGAACCGGCACATGCCATCGCCAAGGTGATGGAGCTCGCGCCGAAGCGGCCGAAAGACCACCTGATGGTCGTCAATCTCTCCGGCCGCGGCGACAAGGACGTCCCGCAGGTCGGCGACATCCTGAGGGGCAAGAGCAAGTGAGGCGGGTGTCGCACTCCCTTCACCTCTCCCCATCGGGGAGAGGTCGGCTGCGAAGCAGCCGGGTGAGGGGCCTCTCCGCTCACTCGAATCTGAGTGAGGTTGCGATCAGCTCGAGGACGCCCTCGAGATTTTCGTACACGTCGGTGTTCGAGACTCGAACGATGAGAAAGCCGCAGGCTTCGAGCACTTCCGTCCGACGTTTGTCTCGGTCGAGCTCCGACGGGGTGGAATGCGTCACGCCGTCGACCTCAATGATCAGTTTTCCGTCGAGCGTCACGAAATCAACGACGTACCGGTCGATCGGGTGCTGTCGGCGAAACTTCCAGCGGGCAAGCTGCCGATTGCGCAGCGCTTGCCAGAGCTTCGCTTCGGCGCTCGTTTGTGAATCGCGGAGTCTTCGCGATTTGGACTTGAACCTCTCCATCCCCCTCACCCGGCTGCTTCGCAGCCGACCTCTCCCCGGAGGGGAGAGGTATAGCACAGCGGCCGCCGAATCATGACCACGCGTATCGACACCCGTTTTGCCGAGCTGAAGAAAGCGGGCCGCGCGGCCTTCGTCACCTATGTGATGGCCGGCGATCCCGATCTCACGACGTCGCTCAATATCGTCAAAGCGTTGCCCAAGGCAGGCGCCGACGTGATCGAGCTCGGCATTCCCTTCACCGATCCGATGGCGGATGGTCCCTCGATTCAGGCGGCGGGTCTGCGCGCGCTCAAGAACGGCATGACCTTGAAGAAGACGCTGGACCTGGTGCGCGACTTCCGGAAGGACGACAACGTCACGCCGCTGGTGCTGATGGGCTATTACAATCCGATCTACATCTACGGCGTCGACAAGTTTTTGGCTGATGCCAAGACATCAGGCGTTGACGGCCTGATCATCGTCGATTTGCCGCCGGAAGAGGACGACGAGCTCTGCCTTCCCGCGCTGAAGGCGGGCCTGAACTTCATTCGCCTCGCGACCCCGACCACCGACGACAAGCGCCTCCCCGCGGTGCTCGCGAACACATCAGGCTTTGTCTATTACGTCTCTATCGCCGGCATCACCGGTGCAGCGGCGGCGGACGCGAATGTCGTCGGCGAAGCTGTCGCGCGCATCAAGCGGCATACGAAGCTGCCGATATGCGTTGGTTTCGGCATCCGCACGCCGGAGGCGGCGCGCGCCATTGCCGAGAAGGCCGATGGTTCGGTGGTCGGCACCGCGCTGGTCGACGCGCTCAAGAACAGCCTCGATGCCGAGGGGCGGGCGACCGCCAAAACCGTTAATGCCGTCGCCGAACTGACGGCGGCGCTGGCTCAGGGCGTCAAGGGCGCGCAACAGGCGGCCGAATAGGCCATAATTCCGCTTTAGCTCTTTAGTTTGAGCATGATCTTGTCGGAAAACCGCTTCACACTTTTCCGGATCATGCTCTAACGCGGACGACACGGCGGCTTGCCGGGCAGCGGCCCGGCCGCCATATATCCCTTCAGGCGGTCCCCGAGCGGGGTCGCACATCGGAGCAAACCATGAACTGGCTTACCAATGTGGTCCGGCCGAAGATCCGCAACATGCTGCGGCGGGAGACGCCGGAGAATCTCTGGATCAAGTGCCCGGATTCCGGACAGCTCGTGTTCTACAAGGACGTCGAGGCCAACCAGTTCGTCATCCCCGGCTCGAACTACCACATGCGCATGGGCGCGGTGGCGCGTCTGAAGTCGATCTTCGACAACGAGACCTGGTACGACGTGGCGCTGCCCGACGTCACGCCGGATCCGCTCAAGTTCCGCGACGAGAAGAAATACGTCGACCGCATCAAGGATGCCCGCGCGCGAACCAACCTCAACGACGCGATCAAGGTCGGTTACGGCAAGCTGGAAGGCGCCGCTGTCGTCGTCGCCGTGCAGGATTTCGACTTCATGGGCGGCTCGCTCGGCATGGCCGCGGGCGAAGCCATCGTGCGCGGGCTGGAGCTCGCGGTCGAGAAGAAGTCGCCGTTCATCGTGTTCGCCGCCAGCGGCGGCGCGCGCATGCAGGAGGGCATCCTGTCGCTGATGCAGATGCCGCGCACCACGGTTGCGGTGCAGATGCTGCGCGAGGCAAAACAGCCCTACATCGTCGTGCTGACCAATCCGACCACCGGCGGCGTCACCGCCTCCTATGCAATGCTAGGCGACGTCCAGATCGCGGAGCCCGGCGCGCTGATCGGCTTTGCCGGCGCACGCGTGATCGAGCAGACCATCCGCGAGAAGCTGCCGGAAGGCTTCCAGCGTGCCGAATATCTGAAGGAGCACGGCATGGTCGACATGGTCGTGCACCGCCACGAGCTGCGTCCGACCCTGGCGCGGCTCTGCCGCCTGCTGACCAAGGCGCCGGCGCAGGACGGCGCATCGAAATCGGTGCAGCCGGTCGTCAGCCCCGCGCAGATCGTATCGGCCGCCGAGACGGCACCGGCCGCGCCGCACGCGTGACCTCATCCTCTGACAGCGCAAAGAAGCCGCTCGGCGAATTGATCGGGCGGCTGTCGGCCCTGCATCAGAAGCGCATCGATCTCGGGCTGGAGCGCATGCACCGCCTGCTCGAGCGGCTCGGCCATCCCGAACGCAAGCTGCCCCCGGTGATCCACATCGCTGGCACCAACGGCAAGGGCTCGACGGTCGCTTATCTCCGCGCGACGCTGGAGGCAGCCGGCCTGCGCGTTCACGCCTACACCTCGCCCTATCTCGTCCGCATCAACGAATGTTTCCGGCTCGGCCGCGTCGGCGGAGGCGTGCTGGTCGGCGATGACGAATTGCGCGCCGCGCTGGAAGAGGTCGAGCGCGTCAATGCCGGCGAGGCCGCGACATTGTTCGAGCTGAAGACTGCCGCCGCCTTCCACCTGTTCGCGCAAAATCCTGCCGATGTGGTGCTGCTCGAAGTCGGCCTCGGCGGCCGGCTCGATTCGACCAACGTGGTCGATACGCCGGCGGCCTGCGTGATCACGCCTGTCAGCATGGACCATATGGATTTTCTCGGCGACACCCTGACGTCGATCGCCGGCGAGAAGGCGGCGATCATCAAGCGCGGCGTGCCCGTGGTTTGCGCCGAACAGGCTCCGGAAGCGATGGCGGTGATCGAGGCGCAGGCCAGGCGCATGCGCGCGCCGCTGTTTGCTGCCGGCGAGAGCTGGCACGTCAATGTCGAGCACGGGCGCCTGGTCTATTCCGACGAGCGCGGCCTGATGGATCTGGCGGCGCCACGCCTGTTCGGCCGCCACCAGTTCGACAATGCGGGCCTCGCGATCGCGACGCTGCGCGCGATTCCAACCTTCAAGATCAATCAGGCGGCGTTCGACGCCGGCATCCTCAGTGCCGAATGGCCGGCGCGGATGCAGCGCATCACCTCGGGCGAGCTGCTCGCTCTCGGACCGCAGGGCTCGGAGATCTGGCTCGACGGCGGCCATAATGCCGAAGGCGGCCGCGTCGCGGCGGCCGCGCTCGGCGATCTCGAGGAGCGAGTGTCGCGGCCGCTGGTGGTGATCGCAGGCATGATGGCCAACAAGGACGCGAAAGGTTTCCTCGCCAATTTCGCCGGCCTGACCCGTCACATCATCGCGGTGCCCATTCCCGATACCGAAAATGCGATGCCGGTCGATCGTCTCGCGGATGCCGCGCGCAGCCTCGGCATGCGCGTCGAGCCTGCCCCCGGCATCGAGGCCGCGCTACGCGCATTAGCGAAGCTCGCCTATGAGGTGCCCCCGCGCATCCTGATCACCGGCTCGCTGTATCTGGCCGGCCATGTGCTCGGTCTCAACGGCACGCCTCCTGCATAGGGATTGCGTCGCTTCATCCGGACTACGGGAACATCAATGCGTTTTGCCGCGATTGCCGACGTCCACGGAAACCATCTCGCATTGCAGGCGGTGCTCGCCGATATCCGCACCCATGGCGTCACCGACATCGTCAATCTCGGCGACATGGTGAGTGGCCCGCTCGACGCGCGGCGCACCATCGAGATCCTGATGCAGCTCGACGCCGTGCATGTGCTCGGCAATCACGACCGCTATCTGCTCGATCGTCCCCCGGAGAAGATGGGCTCGTGGGATCGTCCCGCTTACGAGCAGCTCAATGCGGCGCAACTCGACTGGCTGCGCGCGCATCCGATGACGCGGGTGTTTCGTGACCAGGTGTTCCTCTGCCACGCGACGCCCGACGACGACGAGGTCTATTGGCTCGACACCGTGCATCCCGACGGTACGGTGGCGCTATCGCCGCTTGACCGCATCGAGCAATTTGCGCAAGGCATCACGCAGTCGCTGATCCTCTGCGCTCACACCCATCTCGCCCGCGCCGTGCGGCTGCGCGACGGAAGGCTGATCGTCAATCCCGGCAGCGTCGGCAGCCCCGGCTATCGCGATGTGCATCCGTTCCCGCATCTGGTCGAAGCCGGCACGCCGCATGCGCGCTATGCGATCCTCGAACTGACTGATGGTGCGTGGCAGGTGACGTTCCGCCATGTCGCCTATGATCACGAGGCGATGGCCGCGCTGGCACGGCGCAACAATCAGCCTGAGCTAGCGAACGCGCTGGCGACGGGGTGGATCAAGTAGCTACGTCGCTTTCAACAGCTTCATCGGATCGGCCACCCTCTGCTTCAATTGCTCGAAGCTGCATTGCCGGGGCGCCTTGTCGGGACGCCAGCGCAGGATCGAGGTGCCGTGACGGAAGCGCTCGCCGCTGAAATGGTCGTAGCAGACCTCGATCACGAGCTTCGGCTTGAGCGGACACCATTTGGCCGAGCGCTCGGTCGACCAGCGGCTCGGCCCGCCCGGCGCGTTGCCGGTGAAGCCGGGCTCTGCGATCAGCGCCTCCAGCCGCTTGGTCAGATCGGGCTTCGCCTCCGCCTTGATCGCCGAGGTGAAGCCGACATGGTGCAGCAGACCCTCACCGTCATAGAGTCCGAGCAGCAGCGAGCCGACCACGTTCCTGCCTGCGATCTTGTTGATGGCGTAGCGGAAGCCGCCGATGACGCAATCGGCGCTGCAGAATTTCTTGATCTTCTGCATGCCGTCGCGATTTCCCGCCTGATAGGGCAGGTCGATGCGCTTGGCGATGACCCCGTCCGAGCCGCCGCCGGATTGCGCGAGCCATTTTTTTGCGGTGGCGTAGCTCGGTGTGGCCGGCGAGAGACGGAAGCTGCCGCTTTTCAGATTGGCTTTCGCAAAGGCTTCCAGCGCCGGCCGCCGCTCGCTCAGCGGCTTCCCGGCAAGCTGCTTGTCCCCGGCCGTCGTGAGCAGATCGAAGGCGAGATAGAGCGCGGGCGTCTCCTGCGAGAGCTTCTTCACGCGGCTCGCCGCCGGGTGAATGCGTTGCAGCAGCGCGTCGAAGGAAAAGCCCTTGCCGTGCGGCACGACGATCTCGCCGTCGAGCGTGAAGCTATTCGCTTTCAGCTTCAGGGCAGCGGAAACGATCTCGGGAAAATAGCGCGCGAGGTCCTCGCCCGATTTCGAGCGCAGATCGACATCACTGCCATTCCGCGAGAGGAGGCAGCGGAAGCCGTCCCATTTCGGCTCGTACTGCCACTCCGTGCCGCGCGGGATTTCGTCGGCCGACCGCGCCTCCATCGCGACAAGAGAGGTCGATCTTCGGGCGCGCTTTCGGGAAGGGGCAGGCAAGGGCGCGGGCTCATCATACGCAGCACATGCCCCATCAACGCAAACGGCCGGCATTTCGCCGGCCGTTGTCGAAAATAATCTGACGCGAGCTGGATCAGACCGCCGACGTGATCCACTGCTGCAGCTTCGCCTTCGGCGCGGCGCCGACCTGTCGCGAGGCCATCTCGCCGCCCTTGAAGATCATCAGGGTCGGGATCGACATCACGCCGTACTTCGACGCGGTCTTCGGGCTCTCGTCGACGTTGAGCTTCACGATCTTGACCTTGTCGCCCATCGCGCCGGCGATCTCGTCGAGGGCGGGCGCGATCATGCGACAGGGGCCGCACCACTCGGCCCAGAAATCGACGACCACGGGGCCGTTCGCCTTGAGCACTTCGGCTTCGAAATCGGCGTCGGAAACCTTGCTAACGGCCATTGGAGTACCTCACTCGTTGAAAGAATCGGCGCGGATGGGAATCGCGCCCGGGATCATGGCGTCAACCTATGAACGGCCCCTTGCCGGGTCAAGGACGCTCACGCTGAGATGAAGGGATGCCAGCGCCGCGTCCAGCGCGGGGGCTGAAATCTCCATATATTCAAGGGCCTCGGTCCAGAGTAGGACGGCGCGGATGGGCTTTTGGGGATAAAGCCGCGCCAGCACTGCCCGGTACAGTGCGAGCTGCCGGACATAGGCGGCGGGCGCCGCAGCCGCGCTCTTGGGCGCCGCCTGATTGGTCTTGAAATCGACGATCAAGACCTCGTCCGGGCGAACGACCAGCCGGTCGATCTGGCCCGAGACCAGCGCCGGCGGGCGACCCGGCCGGTCGAGCTTGCCGACGATGGCGACCTCCGCCCGGCTACCGGCGGCAAACACGGCTTCGAAGCGCGGTTCGGCGATCAAAGCGAGCACCTTGTCGGCCAGTGCGGTGCGGTCGGCCTCGGGCCAGTCCGCGGCGTTGCGCGCCATGAAGCCGAGCGCGGCCTCGCGCCGGCGCTCAATGGCGATGTCGGGCAGGGATTGCAGCAATCGGTGCACCAGCGTGCCGCGCTGCAATGCCAGCGCGCGCGATTGGACCGATTCGCCTGACTGTACCGTGCGGCCGCCCTCGGCGGCCTGGCCGGAGGGGCGCACCAGATCATCGTCGACGGTCTCGCCCGGCGCTGGCGTCCGCAGCCAGTCCGGCAAAGCGATGGTCTGGTCCACGGATATTGCGGGCGTGCCCAGCGCCGCAACGTCCTCCGGCCGGGCGAATCGGGTCACCTTGCCGAGCGGTGTCTCACTGATCTGCTTGTCCAGGCCGGAGCCGGCGAGGCCGGTGTCGACCAGGTCATACCAGCTCAGCTTCCGCACCGTCTTCATGTTGCCGGGCAGGCAGCCGCCGACGATCAGCCGGTCGGCCGCGCGCGTCATCGCGACGTAGAGCAGGCGGCGATATTCGTCCTCGGTCTCCTCGATCATCGCCTTGCGTGCGTCGGCAACGGGCTTTGGGTCGTCGGCCTTGCGTCCGGCCCAGACCACGACCTCGCCGCCATTGCCGCGCGGCACGTGAATCAACCGTAGCCGCTGCGAATCCGCGGGCGACGACGTCGTATCGACCATGAACACGACGGACGCTTCCAGGCCCTTGGCGCCGTGCACGGTCATCACCCGCACCTCGTCGCGCGAGATCTCCATGTCGCGCTTCACCTCGGTGTCGGCCGAGCGCAGCCAGGCCATGAAGCCTTGCAGCGAGGCCGGCGCCTTGCGCTCGTAGTTCAGCGCCAGCTCCAGGAATTCGTCGAGCGCATCGTTGGCCTCGTGCCCGAGCCGGCGCAGGATGCGCGCACGGCCGCCGTCGCCGCCGAGCAGCCAGGCGTAGAAGGCGAACGGCGTCTCCTCGCGCGCGCGAATCTCGCAGGCTTCCAGCCGCCGCAGCACGGTCGCGAACTTCTCAGCTGTAGCCGCATGCTCGCCGAGCGCACGGCGTAGCGATCCCTTGCGGTCGTGGGCGAGCTGGAACAGATCGTCATCATCGAGACCGAACAGCGGGCTCTTCAAGGCCACCGCAAGCGCAAGATCGTCCTGCGGCAGCAGCAGTGCATCGGCGAGGTTCATCAAATCGATGATGCCGATGTGCTCGGTGAGCTTGAGCCGGTCGGCGCCGGCGACCGGCACGTTGGCGTGCTTCAGCGCCTGGATCACGGCATCGAACGCATTGCCGCGCCGGCGCACCAGGATCAGCATGTCGCCGTAGCGCAGCGGCCGACGCTCGCCTTCGTGCCCGGTCAGCGTGCCGCTCTCGACGAGCCGCTTGATCTCGGTCTGGATACGGCGGGCGAGCTTGACCTCGGGGCTGGTGGCGGCAACGCCGTCGAACGGCGCGCGCCAGCCCTCGATCTCCTGCCTGTCGTCGGCCTCGGCGAGGTCCCACAGCTCGATCACGCTCGGCCCGGCATCGGCCAGCGCATTGTGCAGGGGATGGCCGATCTCGACCGAATGAATGCTCTTGTAGATCGCGGGATCGCGGAAGACGTGGTCGACCGAGTGCAGGATCGCGGCACCCGAGCGGAACGAATAAGTGAAGGCGACCGGATCGAATTTCAGCCCGGCTGCGGTGAACCTGCGGTGCAGCTCGCGCCGGCGCGCGTCGAATTCGTGCGGGGCGGCGCCCTGGAACGAGAAGATCGACTGCTTCTCGTCGCCGACGGCAAAGACGGTGCGGTTCAGCCCCTCGCGCGCGCCTTCACCGGCGGTGAACTCGGAGATGATGTGCGCGACGATGTCCCATTGCCGCGGGCTGGTGTCCTGGGCCTCGTCGATCAGGACATGATCGACGCCGCGGTCGAGCTTGTAATGAACCCAGCCCGAGGAGACGCGGTCCAGCATTGCCAGCGTCTTGTCGATGAGGTCGTCGTAGTCGAGCAGCCCGCGCTCCTGCTTCTCGCGGCGGTAGTTTGCGGCAGCAGCAGTCGCGATATGCAAGAGAGCCGCGGTGCGGTCGCGCATGGTTACAGCACGGCGTTTCTCGACCAATCCACTAATGCGCCCCGCCTCGGCTTCGAACAGGCGGGCGACGGACGGGTTGTGATCGCAAAACTTCTTGGTCAGCACCGCCTTGCGCGGCAGCTTTTCGTCAGTGAGGAAGACGCTGAGATAGGCATCGACCTGCGCAGCGCCGGAAAACACCTTGGCCTCGCGGAGGCGGCTGGCCTGATCGTTGTCGGATTTGCTGCCGTCCTCCAGCGCAAAGGCGATGTCGTCCCAGCGCGAGCGCGGCAGGAAGGGGCCATCGAGAATCTCGGTCTCGACGTCCTCGATGCGATCACTCGCATCTACGCCCAGCACGACTCCCATTTGCTCGGCCGCCGCACCGGCGTTTCCGACCTCATCGGTCCATGCCATGAAATGATCGCGGCTGAGGCACGCCTCGCGCACGACCTCCTTGAAGGTGACGTCCGCGGCGCTTTCCATCGCGGTCAGCAGCGCGCGGCCGGTGACGCTGTCGGGGTCGCGCGCGGCCTCCAGCAGCACCTTCAGATTGGCACGCTCCATCATGTCGGTCTGGTCGCGCTCGTCGATCACGGCGAAGCGCGCGGGCACGTTGGCCTCGAACGGAAACTGCTGGAGCAGGCGGGTGCACAGCGCGTGGATGGTCTGCACCTTCAGGCCGCCCGGCGTCTCCAGCGCGCAGGCGAACAGCTTTCGGGCGTCGCGCCGCAGCTTTGTGTTGGGATGCGGGATGCCGACGGCGCGGATGGCCGCGTCGAGTGCGGTATCATCCAGCGTCACCCAATGGCCGAGCGTGGTGAACACGCGCTCGGCCATGTTGGCGGCGGCGGCCTTGGTGAAGGTGATGCACAGGATCTTCTCCGGCGGCACCCCCGACAGCAGCAGGCGGATCACGCGCTGCACCAGCACATGGGTCTTGCCCGAGCCGGCATTCGCCGACACGAACGCCGACGCGGTCGGATCGGACGCGCGCGCCTGCCTTGCACGCACCTCGTCGGGGATGGGACGTGGCAGCTTCACCATTCCTCGATCCCCAATCCGCCGGCCGCAGACCATTCCTTGATCCGGGCGAGATCGTCATAGGTGCCGTAGCGGTTGGTCCACATCGGCAGGTTCAGCGAGGTGTAGGGCTGGTTCTCGTCCTCAAAGGCGCGGATCAGCGCCTCCAGCTTGGCGCGCGCCTCCGCGGCCGCGGTGTCCGGCGGCTGTGGCTCGTCGCCCTGCTTGTACTTGAGCTCGAGGATCCGCTCCTCGCCGGGCGGATTGTTGCCGCTCAGGCGGACATAGACGAGCTGGCTCACGGACGATCCGGCATCGATGTCGGGAAAACCGCCCTCGCGCAGGATCGCGGCTTCCAGCGTGAGCTGCGGCGACAGGCCCATGCGGACCTGCTTGCCGGTCGGCGGCTGCCCGGTCTTGTAGTCGAGAATGGCGTAGCCGCCGCCCTGGCGCCGCTCGATGCGGTCGGCGCGCGCGGACAGCTTGAAGCTGCGCGTGCTGTCGAGCGTGATCGAGATCTCGCCGCGCGTCTCCGCGGTGATCGATTCGATCGCACCGCGCCGCACCGTTTCCCATTCGCCGAACCAGCGCGCGATGCGCTGGAAGCGCGGCCACCACAGCGCCCGCGCCTCGGGCCGCTCCATCAAAAGTGCAAAATGCTTCTCGCCGATCGCGCGCAGCACACGTGAGGGATCGTCCGGAAGACGCGTGGCATAACGTTCGGTGAACTCGCCGAGCGCATCGTGGATCGCCGAGCCGCGGTCGGCGGCCGACAGCGGCATATCGACGGGATCGAGCGCGTCGAGCTTGAGGATGCGTTTGGCGTAGATCGTGTAGGGATCGCGCAGCCAGTCCTCGATCTCGGTGACCGACATCCTGAGCGGCCGCGTCGCGCGCGGCGGGCGCGGCTCGGGCTGCTTGATCGGACTGACCTCGGCGGGCTGGTCCAGCGCGCCCGCGAACTGCACGTATTTTTCGCCCGCGCGGATGGCTGTCTTCCAGGGATCATCGCCTGCAACCGCTTCAAGCCGGTGCAGGAAGCGCGAGGCCACCGCCGGTGCGCCGCCGGCCTTGGCGGAATGGGTGAGAATCACCTCGTCGCCGCCGAGCAGTTGCGCGAAGTCGTGCGCGGAGAGGCCGATGCGGCGTTCCGGCAGATCGAGCCCAAGCTCGTGGCGCATCGGCCGGCTCAGCCAGGGATCGATCCGCGGCGCCGGCGGCCAGACGCCCTCGATCAGGCCGCCGACGATGATGCGGTCGGCCTGCATCAGGCGCGATTCCAGCGGGCCGTAGATCTGCAGGCGCGCGCCGGGCTTGTCCCGCCGGCGCACGGCGCGGTCGCTGAACGCGGTCTGGAACAGTTCGGCGTAGTCGGGCAGCGTCACCATCAGTCCGCTGGTCGTGCCGCCGCGCAGGAGATCGTCGAAGGCGCTGGCGAGCGCGAGGCCCTCGCGCTCCTCGAAGGCGAGCGGAATGCCTTGCTCGTCGCGCGACAGCTCGATTATGATCTCGCGGTGCCGGTGCGCGAGCTCCGCGAAGTCGAATGGCTTTGACGATGCGAGGCTCTCGATCGGCGCCAAGGCTTGTCGCAAGGTGTCGATCAGCGCCTGGATGCGGTCGAGATCCTCGGCCTTGAGACGCGCGCGCGGCTCGGCCTTGTGCAGCGCGGAGACCTCGCTGCGCCACAGCTTCGCCAGCTCCTCGCGAAAGCGATTGAATTCACGCAAGAGGCCCGCGGTGCCGGCCGGCGGGCGCGTGCCGCGCAAGACCGCAAGCTCGAGGCTCTCGATCGCCGCCTTCCGCGCGCCCGGCGCGCCGCCGAGCCGGCACAGCGGATGTTTCAGCATCGCCAGCAGCGTCGGCGGCTCCAATCCCTTGGTCGCCGCCTCCGCGGTGAGCCGCGCAAAGACGCCGGCGGACGTTTCGATCAGCACGTCGCCGCCGGAATCGTCGAAGGCGAGATTCCATCGCGTCAGCGCGGCGATCACCCGCCGCGCCAGCGCGCGATCCGGCGTCACCAGCGCGGCCGATTTGTCGAGATGCCGCGCCTCGCGCATCGCGATGGCGATGGCGAGGGCTTCCATCTCAGGGTTGGGGGCTTCGACGACTGCGAGATTTGTCATGCCGCCGGCGACCTTGGCGGCCACATCGGGCTGCTTCAGCCGGTCGTGCCAGACTTCCGTCTTGGCGGATGGCCGCATCGATTCGGATGCGAGCAGATCGCGGCCGCCGTCTGCGGGCGGTTGCAGGATTTCGACGTCGCTGCGCTTGATGCCGAAACGATCCAGCAGCGCGTGCAGGGCATATTGCGGATGGTTCGACGCCGGATGCTCCGCGAACTTGCCGAGCGAATCGCGTACGCCGCCGATGCTGCGCCATGCATCGTCGTCGAGATCGGTGTCGAGCCCCGGCAGCACCACCGCGCCGTGCGCTAGCTGTGCAACCGCATGCAGGAATTTTGCGGTGGCCGGCATCGAGCCGGTCGAGCCGGCCGCGATCACGGGGCCATGGCGATGCGCGGTCAGCCGCCTTGCTTCGGCTGCGATCAGGAGATCGCGCCGCGCCGCAGGCTCGATCCGGTTGATCTCGGCGAGATGACCGGGCCACGCAATGCGCGCGATGCGCAGGAATTCGAGCGAGTGCTGCCAGTAGCGATCGAGCTGGTCGGGCACGAGGCCATCGAGCGCGCTCCAGTCGACGCCGCGCGTCACCATGTCGTCGATCAGGCGGGCGAGGTCGCCGGCCAGCGCCAGCGTCGAGGCGGGCCCGCCGACCACCAGCGGCGACAGCACCGGGCCCTTGGCCCAGGCGGCGACGAGCTGCGCCAGCGTCAGCCGCCGTTCGAGCTCGCCGAGCCGCGGCGGAACGTCGAGCGGCGTCGCGCCCGAAAACTGCTCGCCCTCGTCGGCGAAAGCGAGCTCGTCCTCGTCGATATCACCGAGCGCGACGATGCGCGGCAGCACCACCGCGTCCGCCGCCATCTCGTCGAGAAAAATCTCGCGGACGACGCGCATGGCGCGCCGGGTTGGCAGGTACAGGGTGGCATCCGCAAGCCGCGCCGGCTCCTTGCGCGCCTCGAAGCCGTCGACCAGCCGTCCATCGAGCAGCGCCGAGACAATCGTGCGCAGGAACGGAACTGAGAGGGGAACGCTGAAAACGCGCATGGGCTGCCTGATTCGGGATCAGGCGCCAATATAGGGAGGCGGGGTCAATTGGTCATGGGCGCGGGTGAGATCGTCCCCCGCTGTTCGCGGGCGAGCACAGGTGCCGTAGGGTGGGCAAAGCGAAGCGTGCCCACGCATTTTTGCGATCGAGAGAGATGGGGGGCACGGCGCAAGTGCGCCTTTGCCCACCCTCCGGCACCGTCTTCGGGGCGTCGCTTACGCCACGCTCTCCAGAAACGCCTCTTCCGCGGCATGCACGGCATCGGGCGTGCCGACATGCATCCAGACGCCGTCGAGGCGGAGGCCGAACAGCCGCTCCTGCTCGTTGGCGCGGTCGAACATCTTTGTGAGCGAGAACTCGCCCTTGGGTGCATCGGCGAAGATCGCCGGCGACAGGATCGCCGCGCCGGCATAGACGAACGGAACGACCTCTTTCTCCTTGCGCTTGCGCAGCGCGCCGTCGGGCAGCATGCCGTAATCGCCGCGGCCGCTATAGCCGATGCTGGTCGCCGTCGGTGCCATCAGGAGCAGGATGTCCATCCGCTCGGGGTCGAAGTTTTCGGCAAGCCGCGCCAGGTTGGAGCGGACGCCGTCGATCCACAGCGTGTCGGAATTGACGTGGAAGAACGGCGCGTCACCGAGCAACGGCAGCGCCTTGACCACGCCGCCGCCGGTGCCGAGCACCTGGTCGCGCTCGTCCGAGATGGTCACGTGCGGCGACTGCCGCGATGCGGTGTGATCGATGATCTGGTCGGGCAGGTAGTGCACGTTGACCACCGCCTCGGTCACGCCGGCGTGGCCGAGCTTGTCGAGCACGTGGTCGAGCAGCGGCTGTCCCGCCACCGGCACCATCGGTTTCGGCATCTTGTCCGTCAACGGGCGCATGCGCAGGCCGAACCCTGCGGCGAGCACCATGGCTTTAGTCGGCTTGACGGACATCCTTCGCTTTCTCAGACCTAGTGATTTCGCGTTCGCAGCAATCCTAACACGAGGTTCGACCGACTGCACCGCATCTCAACCGCCTTAACCACCCGCCGTGACGGTTGTACGACGGGTGTTGCCGTCACGCTCCAACGGATGTGGAACGCACCTTTTTCTTCTTGTCGCCGAGCTTGAGGAAATTGACGCCGATCTGGTCGCCGTTGACCCAGGCCAGTTCGCAGCGCCGGTACGCAAGTCCTGTCGACGACAGCAGGAGAAAAAATTCCTTCAGATGCAGGCCTTCGACCGAACCATCGATGGTCAGCTTGGCGCCGCTTTCGGAGACGTCCTCCATGGTGCAGTCGCGCCGCCAGGTGCCGTCGATCCCCATCATCTGGGCCGGTATCCCGCGCTCGAAAATAACCCGGCTATTGCCGCGCTGGTCCGTCTTCGCCGCCATCTGCCTTGCTCCAGCCCCGTATGTGTCCGGCTGCCTGGGCGTCGATGATACCGATGCGATGGCTAACAGCCGGTAAATCGGTTCCAAATCAGCTTCGGGGCGGCGGGACGTTGGCGAGATACCAGTCGCGCAAGGCGCCAAGCGCGGGATGTGCCAGCGAGCGCTGGAGATAGGTCCAGATCCGGGGCTGATGGCGAAGGTAGTGCGGCTTGCCGTCGCGGCGGTTGAGGCGGGCGAAGGTGCCGAGCAGGCGCGTGTTCCGCTGCGCCGACATGATGGCGTAGAGCTCGGCGAAACCGGCCGCATCGAAGCTCGCATCATCGGTGCGGCGGGCCTTGATGTAGCGTGACAGCAGCGTCAGCTCGATAGTCTCGGGCACGTCGATGCGCGCGTCCTGAAGCAGCGAGACGACGTCGTAAGACTTCGGGCCGAGCACCGTGTCCTGGAAGTCGATCACGCCGACGCGTTCGATGCCGGTGCGGTCAGCGAGCCAGATCAGATTGGGCGAGTGATAGTCGCGGATGGTCCAGGTCTTCGGCGCGGCCAGCGGTTTCTTCAGCAGCTCGCGCCACATCGCGAAGAACTCGTCGCGCTTCTCCGCGCTGAGCGGCGCGTTGCGATCGGGCAGATACCATTCCGGCATCAGTCCGATTTCGATCAGGAGCGCCTCGGTGTCGAAGGCGGGAATGGCGTAGCTCTGCCCGTCCAGCGGCAGCGTTTCCGGCAGCGCCTTGCCATGCAGCACGGTCAGCACGTCGGTCGCGGCCTCGTAGCGCTCGAGGATCGGCCGCGGCGGATCGCCCTCGATCACGCCTTCGCTGCCAAAATCTTCGCTGATCAGGAAGCCGTGGTCGAGATCGTAATGGTGGATCGCGGGCGCCGAGATGCCTTGCGCGCGCAGGCCTTCGTCGATGGCGACGAACGGCCTGACGTTTTCAGCCAGATGCACCGCGGCGCTGTAGGATTTTCCGTTGTAGAGAGCCGCGCCGTCGGGCCGCTGCGGAGAGTTCATGAGGATGACGATCTCGTCGCCGCGCAGCAGCCGCGCATAGGAGCGCGTCGAAGCATCGCCGGCCATGCGCTTGCGCGTTGCATCCATGTAGCCCGATGCGTCGAGAAACTCGCGCAGCACCTTCAGCCGCGCAACGATGGCGGCGGCCTTGCCGTGACCGGTGATGTCGGCGGCGCGCGCATTCGAGCCCAGCGCCGGCCGGTGGGTCAGCGCGATATCGATGCGGTCCTGCGGCATCGCCGACGGCGCACGCTCCGGCCATTCGATCAGGACGAGCGTGGCATCGGGAAGCGGTGACAGCCCGATCTCCTCGAGCTCGTTCTCGTCCTCGACGCGGTAGAGATCGGCGTGCATCACGGGGAAGGGCGGCAGCTCGTAGCCCTGCACCAGCGTGAAGGTCGGGCTCGGTACTTCCAGCGCCTCGTCGTCGGCGAGGTAACGGATCAGGCTGCGTGCGGCCGCGGTCTTGCCGGCGCCGAGATCGCCGGTGAGCGTGATGACGTCGCCGGGGCCGACCAGCAGCGCGAGATCGGCCATCAATTGCGCAGTCGCCGTCTCGTTGTGAAGTGCGACGGAGAATGTGGTGGGCTCAATCATTCGGCGGCGTCGCGATGCGCCGCCTGGTCGGTCGGGAAGTCGCAGATCACGACCGTGCCGCGGCCGACGATCGAATCCACCCGCACCTTGCCGCCATGCAGCTCGACGAAGGAGCGCACCAGCGACAGGCCCAGCCCGGCGCCGCGGTGACGCGACCCCTGTGAGCGGCTTTCGAACCAGTTGAACACCTTGTCCTTCATGTCGGCAGGTATTCCAGGCCCGGAATCTGTCACGGTGAAGACCACACTGTGCTCGGTGCGGCGCGCGCTGATGCCGACGGTGGAATCCTGTGGAGAAAACCCGACGGCATTGGCGAGAAGGTTATAGAGCACCTGCACCACGCGCTTCTCGTCGCCGACGAAGCTGCCGATATCGGGCGCGATCTCGACCTTGAGGCGGATGCGGTCGGTGGCGAGCCGGTCTTGGATGCCTTCGGCGGCGAGCTCGATGGTCTTGCTGACGTCGACAGGCCCGAGTTCCAGCTTCATCGCGCCGGCGTCGATGGTGGCGAGATCCAGGATGTTGTTGGTGAGCGCCAGCAGCGCGTTGGTGGATTTGGTGACGTAGTCGAGATATTCGGCCTGTTTCGGCGTCAGCGGCCCAGTCGAGGGATCGCTGAGGAAATGCGCGAAGCCGATGATGGTGGTGAGCGGCGAGCGCAGCTCGTAGGAGACGTGGTGGACGAAATCCACCTTCATCTGGTCGGCGGTCTCCAGCGCCTCGTTGCGCTCGCGCAGCGCCCGCTCGACATTCTCGGTGTCGGTGATGTCCTGGAACGTCAGCATGGTGGCGCCGTCATGCAGCGGGCGGATCATGCCGTCGAGCACGCTGCCGTCCTTGCGCTCCAGCTTCAGCGGCACGTCGGCGCGGCTCTCGATCGAGGTGACGGCGTCGCGGATCTGGCGCCAGACGACCGCGTCGTCGAAGAGCTGATGGCACCAGCCTTCGACGGTCTGGATATGCGGCTCGTCGCGCATGGCGTCGCTGGACAGCTTCCACATCCGCACGAAGGCCGGGTTGAACAACTGCGCCTTGCCGTTGCTGCCGAACACCGCGACGCCCTCGGCGAGGCTGTCCAGCGTCTCGCGCTGGACCCGGATCATGCCGTCGAAGCGGCGGGCGAGGTCGAGGCTCTCGGTGACGTCGTCGAACAGATAGGTGACGCCGCCTTCCGGATTCGGCGTGGTGACGACGGAGAGCGCGCGGCCGTCGGGCAGGTACCAGGTGTCCTTGGCGGTTTCGACGGCGCGATAGGCCTCGTGCAGCTTGGCTTTCCAAGCCCGGAAATCCGGCTGTTCCGGCAGCTTGCGCGCGGCGCGGAGCTTGTCGAGCACGCTGGAATCATCGGGGTTGGCGTCGAGGAAGCTGCGGTCGAGGTCCCACAGCCGCCGGTAGGAATCATTGTAGAAGGCGAGCCGGCGCTGGCCGTCGAACACGGCAACGCCGGAGGAGAGCTGGTCGAGCGTGCGGCGATGCGCCTCTGCCATCCGCACCAGCGCCGAGCTCAGCCCATCGGCTTCACTGGCGTCGATGGCGACACCGACGCTGCCGCTGTCGACATTGACGGCCCGCACGTCATAGATGCGCCGCTCGCCGCCGATCACGATCGGCAGCCGTGAGGTGAAGCTGGCGGCGTCCTTCAGGCCGCGCTCCATCGCGGAACGGTCGGCACTGTCGAGCAGCTCGAGTTTGCGTTCCTGGGCATCGATGACGCTGCTCGCCTCGGTCGCCCGCACATAGGCCGGATTGGCATAGGTCAGCGCGCCGTTCTCGCCCTTGGCCCAGATCGGCCAGGGTGCGGCGGCGGCAAAGCCGCGCAGCATCTCGGTCTCGTCGGAGAGTGCCTTGTAGCGCAGATTGGTTTCGGCCAGATCGCGCCGAAGTCCCGAGAGTTCGCGAATCCTGACAATGGCCTGGCCGCCGATGGCGCGGCCGATGGCCTCCAGCGTGTGGCCGTGCGCGGTGGTCAGCGTCAGCTGGAAGCCGTCGCCGCGATCACGCAGCGCGTCGACCGCATGGTCCATCTGGAGCGCGGGTTCCGGCGGCAGCCAGGTTCCAAAGGCGAGCACACGCTGCGGAGAGGAATCGCGCGGCAGCACCAGCGAGATGTCGCCGGAAATCTGCGCGCGGTTGTCGCCGGCCGGCCAGGAGATCAGGATCTGCGGCTCGGCGAACAGCAGCGCGCCGAAGCGATCGGATTGGAGCTGGAGTTCCCCGATTCGCGCGCGCAGCTGCGCCTCGTTCTTTGCCGTGCGCACGCGCGTGCGCATCAGCAGGATCGCGGCCATCACCGAGAAACCCAGCAGCGCCAGCGCGGTGGCGAGCACCGCGAGTTCCTGCCGGTTGAAGTCCAGCATTATCGAGAGTGTGTCGACGAGGTCGGCGGCCTCAGCCGGCGCAGCCGGCAGCAGCGCTGCGAGAGCGCCTCCCAACAAGCCGTTGCGCACGAGCGATGTGCACGACAGCAGCGTCCGACGCATCGACACGATCACGCCTGACATAGTTGCCCCAAGATCGCACGGATTTGCGCGCGGCGACCCCCGTCGCGCGCGAATCAAAAGACAATACCCTCACCGCGACTCCACCGGTAAGAGTCCAGATCGTGAACGCAAAGGCGGTCCCACAAAAATGCCGGGCACAGGGTTCCGGTTGCACGTAGTTCTTCGGGGGATTCGGCTGGAATTGCCGTGCGTTAGCGGCCGGTCGAGCCGAAGCCGCCGGCGCCGCGATCGGTCGCGGATAATGTGGCCACGGGAACCAGCGCGGCCTGCACGACCGGCGCGATCACCATCTGTGCGATGCGCTCGCCGCGCTTGATCACGAACGGTGCCGCGCCGTGGTTGATCAGGATCACCTTGATCTCGCCGCGGTAGTCCGCGTCGATCGTGCCCGGCGAATTCAGCACGGTGATGCCGTGCTTGGCGGCTAGCCCCGAGCGCGGGCGTACCTGCGCCTCGTGGCCGGGCGGTAACGCGATCGCAAGTCCCGTCGGCACAAGCGCATATTGGCCGGGCGCGAGCGTCATCGGCTCGCTGTCCGGCACCGCGGCCATCAGGTCGAGGCCGGCAGCCTCCGCCGTTTGATAGACCGGCAGTGGCAAGCCCTCGGCATGCGCCAGGCGTTGCAATTCGACCGTGACTTTCGTGCTCAAGATGCCGGCTCCAAGGATTTGTCGACGGATTTGTCGGTCACGCTCTTTGCGACATGCGCGACCAGCTCGATGGCGACCTGTTCCTTGGTCATCACCGGCCAGGAATCAACTGCGATCTCACTATCCTTGCGACTTATCAGATGCACAGTGTTGCGGTCGCCGCCCATCACGCCCGTCGCGGGCGAGACGTCGTTGGCAACGATCCAGTCGCAGCCCTTGCGGGCCAGTTTCGATTTGGCGTTGTCGATGAGGTGCTCGGTCTCGGCGGCGAAGCCGATCACCAGCGGCGGACGCTGGTCGGTCAGCTTCGAGATCGTGGCGAGGATGTCGGGGTTCTCGACCAGCTGGAGCGGCGGCATGCCGGCCGAGGTCTTCTTCAGCTTCTGCTCGCCTTCATTGGCGACGCGCCAGTCGGCAACCGCGGCGGCGAAGATCGCGATGTCGGCGGGAAGTGAGGCCTGGACCTGCTCCAGCATCTGCCGGGCCGATTCCACGTGCTTCACCGTCACGCCCTGGGGATCGCTGAGCTCGACCGGACCGCTGACCAAAATCACCTCGGCGCCCGCGGCTTGGGCCGCGGCGGCAATGGCAAAGCCCTGCTTGCCGGAGGAGCGGTTGGCGATGTAGCGCACCGGATCGATCGGCTCATGCGTCGGCCCCGCCGTGATCAGCACGCGCTTGCCGGCGAGCGGGCGCGGCACCGGCGGCCGCAGCAGGCGCTCGGCGGCGGTGGCGATCTCGATCGCCTCCGACATGCGGCCGACACCGGCTTCGCCCGCCTCGGCCATCTCGCCGGAGTTCGGCCCGATCAGCACCACGCCGTCGCGCTGGAGTTGCGTGACGTTGCGGCGCGTCGCCGCGTTGTTCCACATCAGCGGATTCATCGCCGGCGCCAGCAGGATTTTCCGATTGGTCGCGAGCAGGATGGCGCTGGCGAGATCGTCGGCATGACCGTTCGCCATCTTCGCCATCAGGTCGGCGGTCGCCGGTGCCACCACGATCAGATCGCACTCGCGCGCCAGCCTGATATGGCCGGCATCGAATTCGCTCTGGGGGTCGAACAGGTCGGTATAGACGCGCTCGTGTGAGAGGGCGCTGACCGCCAGCGGCGTGATGAATTGCTGCGCGGCTTTGGTCAGCACGCAGCGGACCTCGATGCGCCGCTCCTTCAGCCGCCGGATCAGGTCGAGCGATTTATAGGCCGCGATCCCGCCGCCGATGATCAGGGTGACGCTGGCCTCGGGAACGGCACCGGTCCGTTGAGGCGTGGGGACGGTGGATGCGGCCGGCGGAACCGCAAACGGCGTCAGCGGCTCCTCGCGGCCCTCGATCAGCTCGCCCAGGATGACCCGGACCTCTTCCTCAACCGATCTGCGGTTTTTCGCCGAGCGCAGGCGCAGATAGGTCTTGATGCCCTCATCGAGCTTGCGGATGGTCAGGCTTGCCACAGCGCCCTCCAGCACGAAATGATAGCGATGCTATCATCCGATTGATTGCAGTGCAATCAAAGATTCCGGACGGCGATCAGGATTCCGATGAAGGTGGCGGCGATGATCCAGAGCGCGACGGTGCGCCAGCGGTTCTTGCGGCCTTCGCTGCGGCCCATCGCGGCGATGCTCTCCGGCGACAGCCGGATGCCCTCCCGCGTCATGGTCTCGAGCTGTTCGAGCACCAGGACGGAGCGCTGTGCGATGTCGGGCAGGCGCATCAGCACGCGGGCAAGATCGCCGCCGCCGGCCAGTGCGCCCTGCACCCGTCCGATCGGTCCGAGATTGCGCTCGATCCATTCGCGCACCACGGGGTCGGCGACCTTCCAGATGTCGAGCTTGGGATCGAAGCCGCGCGCCACGCCCTCGACCACCACCATCGTCTTCTGCAGCAGGATCAGCTCGGGCCGCGTCGTCATGTCGAACAGGCCAGTGACCTCGAGCAGCAGCGTCAGCAGCCGCGCCATCGAGATTTCTTCGGCGGTCCGGTTGTGAATCGGCTCGCCGATGGCGCGGATGGCTTGCGCGAAATTCTCGACCGAGTGATGCGCGGGCACATAGCCCGCTTCGAAATGCACTTCCGCCACGCGTCGATAATCGCGGGTGATGAAGCCGAGCAGGATTTCGGCGAGAAAGCGCCGCTCCTTCATCCCGAGCCGGCCCATGATGCCGAAATCGACCGCGACGAGGCGGCCGGCGTCATCGAGGAAAAGATTGCCCGGATGCATGTCGGCGTGGAAGAAGCCGTCGCGTAGCGCGTGACGCAAGAAGCTCTGGATCACCTTGCGGCCGAGATCGGGCAGGTCGACCTGCGACTCTGCCAGGCGCTTGTGATCGTTCAGCGCGATACCGTCGATCCACTCCATCGTCAGCACGTTGTGCGTGGTGCGGTCCCAGTCGACGGCAGGCACGCGAAAATCAGGATCGTCGCGCGTGTTCTCGGCCATCTCCGAGAGCGCGGCGGCTTCCAGCCGCAGATCCATCTCCATCGCGACCGAGCGCGACATGGTGTTGATGACTTCTATCAGGCGCAGGCGCCGCGCCTCGGACGAATAGGCCTCGGCCTTGTGCGCGACGAAGAAGAAATCGGAGAGGTCGCGGCGGAACCGTGACGCCACGTTCGGCCTGAGCACCTTGACGGCGACGGCTCTTCGGATGCCGCTGCGCTCGACCTCACCGCGATGCACCTGCGCGATCGAGGCGGCCGCGACCGGCGGGCCGAAGGTGACGAAGACGTCCTTCAGCGGCCGCTCCAGCGAGGTCGCGATCGTCGCCTCGGCTTCTTCCTGCGGGAACGGCGGCAGCCGATCCTGAAGGCTTTCGAGATCGCGCGCCATGATGAAGCCGACCACGTCGGGGCGCGTTGCCAGAAACTGGCCGAGCTTGAGATAGGCCGGGCCCATCCGCGTCAGCGCGCGCGAGATTCGCGGTCCCTGCTTGACACCGCGGCGTTCGACGATGCGCGCAAGCTTCAACGCCAGTTGCCCCGGCGGCGGCACCAGGCTTGGATCGACCGAGCCGAACACGCCTTCGCGCGCAAAGACGAACGCGGCGCGGATCAGGCGCGCAATGTGGGTAAAGGCAGAGATCACAAACGCCAGCCCGAATGCAGTGCGACGATGCCGCCGGACAATGTCTGCCAGCTGACGCGGGAAAAGCCGGCCTCGCGGATCATGTCGGCGAAGGCGGCAGGCTTCGGAAACTTGCGGATCGACTCGACGAGATACTGATAGGACTCGGCGTCGCCCGTCACCATGCGGCCGAGCGGCGGGATCACCTTGAACGAGAACAGGTCATAGAGGCGATCGAGCCCGGGCATCTCGACGGTGGAGAATTCCAAGCAAAGGAAACGGCTGCCGGGCTTCAGCACGCGATAGGCCTCGCGCAGCGCCTTGTCGATCTCAGGCACGTTGCGGATGCCGAACGCGATCGTATATGCATCGAAGCTGCGGTCGGCGAAGGCGAGCGCTTCGGCGTTGCCTTCGACGAAATCGACCTGGGTGTCGAGATGGCGCTTGGCGGCACGCTCACGGCCGACCTCGAGCATCCCGGAATTGATGTCGCAGACGATGGCGTGGAAGGCTGGGCCTGCTGCCTTGGCGGCGCGGAACGAGATGTCGCCGGTGCCGCCGGCAACGTCGAGCAACGCGAATGGCCGGTCGCCCCTGGGCGGGTTCAGGGCGTTGATCATGATGTCCTTCCAGCCCCGGTGCAGGCCACCGGACATCAAATCGTTCATCAAGTCATAGCGCGACGCCACGCTGTGAAACACATCGTTCACCAGCGTCTGCTTGTCCCCCAGGGGGACGTCCCTGAAGCCAAAATGCGTGGTTTCGCCCGGCCGATCCATTACTCTGCTCCACTGGGCGGACCATAGCGCGGCCGCCGCAATGGCGCTATCACACCGCCCTCATAAGGTGAATGCCTGACCATGCCTGAATTGCCCGAAGTCGAGACCGTCCGCCGCGGCCTTCAGCCCGTCATGGAGGGCGCGAAAATCCTCGATGCCGAGGCCCGCCGGCCGGACCTGCGGTTTCCGTTCCAGCCGGACTTCGTGGCCCGGCTGAAGGGGCAGGTCGTCACGGGGCTCGGCCGCCGGGCAAAATATCTCATGGCCGATCTCGCCTCCGGAGACGTGCTGCTGATGCATCTGGGCATGTCGGGCTCGTTCCGCGTCATCAAGCCGGACAACGAGGCTGCGCCCGGTGAGTTTCACTATCCGAAAGGCAAGGACTCCACGCACGATCACGTGCTGTTTCGGATGTCCTCGGGCGCCGACATCGTGTTCAACGATCCGCGCCGCTTCGGTTACA
This sequence comes from Bradyrhizobium xenonodulans, assembly GCF_027594865.1. Classification (NCBI taxonomy): domain Bacteria; kingdom Pseudomonadati; phylum Pseudomonadota; class Alphaproteobacteria; order Hyphomicrobiales; family Nitrobacteraceae; genus Bradyrhizobium; species Bradyrhizobium xenonodulans. The sequence continues at coordinate 77,579 of NZ_CP089391.1, read as the reverse complement.
TGAAAGTGATCGCGCGCAACGCGCTCGAGGATGAGCCGCTGCTCCGCGACCTCGGCCCCGAGCCGCTCGGCAACGAATTCGACGCCGCGATGCTGGCGCGGTCCTGCGAAGGCAAGACTACCAGCCTGAAGGCCGCGCTGCTCGACCAGCGCGTGGTCGCCGGTCTCGGCAACATCTATGTTTGCGAAGCCTTGCATCGCTCGCATCTGTCGCCGCGCCGGATCGCCGCGACGCTCGCGACCAAGGGTCGCAAGGGCGTCGGCGGCGGCGAGCCGACCGATCATGCCAAGCGATTGGTGAGTGCAATCCACACCGTGTTGAACGATGCGATCAAGGCTGGAGGATCGTCACTGCGCGACCACCGCCAGACCTCGGGCGAGTTCGGCTATTTCCAGCATTCCTTCAAGGTCTATGACCGCGAAGGCGAGACCTGCAAGACGCCCGGGTGCGGCGGCACGGTCAAGCGCTTCACCCAGAACGGGCGGTCGACCTTCTGGTGTCCGAAATGTCAGAAATGAGGTAGTGCCGTAGCCCGGATGGAGCGCAGCGTAATCCGGGATCTTCGCGCAACGGAAACAGGCGTTCCGGATTGCGCTTCGCTCCATCCGGGCTACGGGAGCGAATTCTCGGCTCGATCGCCAAGCTGCAGCAACAGACTCCGTCATTGCGAGGAGCCCTTGCGACGAAGCAATCCAGACTTTCTCCGCGGAGAGATTCTGGATTGCTTCGCTGCGCTCGCAATGACGAGTGGATAGAGCTTTTCAAAAAAACGCGAAGCGAAGCAGTCCGGCCGGGCTGGTGGCCGGATTGCTTCGTCGCTTGGGCTCTTCAACCGGATAGCGAAGAGCCCGTCTGGCGCCGGAGCGATCGCCCCGCTCAGGACGCCAGTGTTTCGTCCGCCGCAAGCTCGGCGGCGACGTGCAGCAAGCCGTCCGTAGCCGAGATGACCTGGTCGATCAGGGTGTGGGTGGTGGCCTCGAGCTCGAGCCGGGTCTCGATCCAGCGCCAGAGGCCGCGGATCTCGTCCGCCGACTTGCCGTTCGGCGCGAATTCGCTGACGGCGAGGCCGCTCGCGAGCGAGTCCTGGTGATCGTTGCGCATCACGATCAGCGGGCGCGCGAGCACCTCGGCGAGATCGAGCGCGGCTTCCTCGGCGAGGGCGTTGGCGGCGTTGTCGATGCGCTGACCGCGGATCGGCGTCTGGTTCAGGACGAAGCTGTAGGGCCGCTTCCAGGCGCGCGCGACGCTCAGCGTCGAGACGGTCGCCTCGATGTCGGCGACGCTCGGGCGGGCCGGAATCAGGCAGAGGTCGGAATGGCGGATCGCGGCGGTGGTGGCGGCGGACAGGCCGGCCGCGGTGTCGACGATCGCGAGCTGGAGGCCACTGTCGGCCAGCATCTTCAGGCGCGGCGCGATGTCGGCGGCGTGATAGATCGGCTCGACGACGAGGTCGTCATTGTTGCGGCGGCGCTGCCAGTTGGACAGGGTGCCCTGTGGGTCGGTTTCGATCAGGCGGACGGTGAAGCCGGCCTGCTTGGCTGCCAGCGCGAGGCCAATGGCGAGGGTGCTCTTGCCACTGCCGCCCTTTTGGGTGGCCAGTACGATCGTGTGCATTTGAAGGTCAATCCTTTGGAGTGCTTGGGTCTCGGGATAACGCCACGCGAACGTGCATCGCTTGGCGATGCTGAGCTCTTCTCGCTCAGGACGTGCCGGCCCGATCCAAAGGGGATCGCGGAGGTCCGAATCAACGATGACAAAGATGGCAGAATCGGGAATGCCAGCTAATCCGTACCATTACTGGACCCGTAATCGTGCGTATGATGTGCTCGCCGCCGTGAACAAAAGGAACGAGCGGCATGGGCGGAAACTGGCGCGACCGGACGGCAACCACCTTTGAATGCCAGAAGATGCCGGCGGTCTCGAGCCGCGGCATGGTGGTCAGCAATCATCCACTGGCCTCCAGCGCCGGCGCTGAAATGCTGGCGGCCGGCGGCAACGCCATCGACGCCGCGATCGCAACCCTATTCACGCTGACCGTGGTCGAGCCGATGATGGTCGGCATCATCGGCGGCGGCATGGCCCACATAAGGCTCGCCGACGGCAGCCACCGCTTCATCGACGGCCAAAGCACCGTGCCCGCGGCGGTGCGCGACACGACCTACACGTCGAAGCCGGGCTCGGCGCATGACGTGTTCGACACTGTCGGTAACGAGAATCTCAACGGGGCGAAGGCGGTCGCCACGCCGGGCTCGCTGAAAGCCTGGTGCGAGACGCAGCAAAGATTCGGCACGATGAGCCTCGCCGATGTCATGCAGCCCGCCATCAAGCATGCCGCGCGCGGCTATGCGGTGACGCCGTACCTGCATGAATGCATCAGCGAGTGCGCGGCCGAGATGCGCAAGGACAAGCCGATCGCGGCGATCTATCTGCCTGGCGGCGAGCCGCTGAAAGTCGGCGAGCGCGTGGTGCAGGCGGAATATGCCGAGACCCTGCGCACCATCGCAGACCACGGCGAGGCCGCGCTCTACGAGGGACCGCTCGGCGACATCCTCGCCGACTACATGGAGAAGACCGGCGGCTTCATCCGCCGCAACGATCTCGCCAATTACAAGACCGTCGAGCGGCAGCCGATCCGCGCCGATTATCGCGGCTGGACCATCTTTGGCCCGCCGCCGCCTGCCGCCTCCGGCGTGCACATTGCGCAGATGCTGAACATTCTGGAAGGCTACGACATGGGCCGCCTCGGCTTCGGTACACCGGAGACCATCCACTATCTCGCCGAAGTTCTCAAAATTGCCTTCGCCGATCGCGCCGCGGCCAGCGGCGATCCTGAGTATGTCGGCGTGCCCGTGGAGAAGCTGACGTCGAAGGCTTACGCCGAAGAGCGCCGCCGCGCCATCGATCCGACGCGGGCGCAGGCCTGGGGCGCCGGCGTGTCGCAGCTCGAAGGCGCGCACACCACGCATATGACGGCGGCCGACGCCTTCGGCAACGTGGTTGCGACCACGCAGACCATCAACAATCTGTTCGGCGCCAAGATCATGATCCCGGGATTGGGCGCTATTGCCAACAACTACATGAACCTGTTCGATCCGCGTCCCGGCCATGCGCTGTCGCTGGCACCGGGCAAGCGCGTGACCACCTCGATGTCGCCGATGATGGCGCTCAATGGCGGCAAGCTGCGCTACGCGCTCGGTCTGCCCGGAGGCAAGCGCATCTTCCCGAGCGCGATGCAGGCGCTGGTCAATCTGATCGACCATGGCATGACTTTGCAGGAAGCGGTCGAGGCACCGCGGGTCTGGACCGAGGGCAATGCGCTCGAAGTCGAGCAGAACGTACCGGAGAGCGTGCGCGTAAAACTCGCGGCGCTTGGCCACAAGGTCCAGCCCGTCGCGACCGTCGCCGGCGGCATGAACGGCATCGCCTTCCACGACGACGGCACCATGACCGGCGCCGCCTGCTGGCGCGCGGACGGCACGCCGGTCGGGATTTCGGGAGGGCTTGCGAAGAGTGGGATCAGGTTCAGGCTGAGCTAGGTCTCGTGCCCAGACGCGAGAGCTATTTCCGCACGCAGATCACGCGCACGATTGCGGCCTTTGCATCCGTTGAGCTGCCATTCGCGGCGACACCATTCGCCTTCAGGAAATCGCGCACCGCGTCCGCAGACACCATCACCGCCTGCGAAGCCGGCACCGACGTCGCCGGTCCCGCGACCATCGCCGGCTTCAGCAGCGCGACGCCGGCGAACTTGCCGTCGCTGTCGATGGCCGGACTGCCGGAGAAGCCGACCGCGGGCGACGGCGATAGCGCGGAATCGCTCGCTGTGACCGATGCCAGCGCGCCTTTGAGGCTGGACACGCCGGCCGCGCCGCCCTGGCTCTGCGGATCGGCGATGCCGACGACATCGACGTTCGCTTTCGCCGCGCCGCCGGTGAGGCTGAGCGGCTTCAGGCTGCGTGCGCCGTAGATGTGCAGCAGCGCGAGATCGTGCTCCTTGTCTTCGGCGAGGCGGTCGGCGCTGCCGAAGCCGGCGATCGTGATCGCAAGGCAGCCGTCTGTGACGAGGCGGTCGGTGACGATCGCGCCATCGTCGCTGACGACGATGCCGGTGCCGTATTCGACGGTCTTGCGCGGCGGCGGCCCGGCTTGCGGTCCTGATGGAAACGCATTGAACGCGCTCGACATCGCGATCACGACCGGCTCGACCGTGTTCTCGGTCGCCTGGTCGTAGAGGATCGTCATGATCCGGACTTCGTCACCCTTGAAGGTGCCGCGCACGTAGAATTTCTTGAGGCCCTGGAGTCCCGACAGCACGAAGAAGTCGGGCTTCACCACGGTGTAGTCGACCTTGCGATTCGGCTCCTTCTTCTCGGCGTCCGCGAGCTTGGCGGTGGTCGGGTTCGCCTCCTTGCGGCGGCTGAGCAGCACCTGCACCGTGCCGGTCGGCGAGGTCCATTTCGAGCCGTTGGCATCGGTCGCCTGCTGCGGCACGAGCTTACCGGGAATGCCAAGCCGCGCGCCGCTGGTCATCTCGGTCACGATTTTCCAGCCGACGCTGTCCTGCTTGCGCCGTGCAGTCTCTGCGAGCGCGGCCCGCTCCTGCGGATTGAGCACACCGGTCGGCTTGCCGCCCTTGTTCTTCTGGTATTCCTTGATGGCCTCGACCATGCGCGCGCTGACGTCGCCGGTGATGGCGCCGTTATACTGCCCGACCCAGGCCAAATCAGACTGGAGCGCCAGCCGCTCGCCTTGCGTCATGCCGTCGGCCGTCTCCGACGGGGTCTGGACGGCGGGCGGCTTGATCGGCACGGTCTGGACCGTCTTCGGCTTGGTGCCCGGGATTGGCGGCGTCGTCATCTGGGCGTTCGCAGCCGTGGCAGCCGCAAACATCAGTGTTGCCGCAAGCATCGATCTCATGACAAATCCAGCCAGCCCATTGAACGCAATGCCATTGAAGCACATCTCGTTGGTCGCGAACAATGTTGGGGTGGTTCAGGTGATGCCCCTCATCCTGAGGAGCCGCGAAGCGGCGTCTCGAAGGATGAAGGCCGAGCTGCTGCAGCGGGGCCTTCATGGTTCGAGACGGCGCTTCGCGCCTCCTCACCATGAGGGTTGAGAGGAACAGACGACGATGCTGAGCCCGGATGAACTCGAACGCTATGCCCGCCATATCGTGCTGCGCGATGTCGGCGGGCCGGGCCAGGCTGCGCTGAAGCGGGCCTCCGTGCTGGTGATCGGCGCCGGCGGCCTTGGTGCGCCCGCTCTGATGTATCTGGCGGCCGCCGGCGTCGGCACGCTCGGCGTGGTCGATGACGACGTGGTCTCGCTGTCCAACCTCCAGCGCCAGGTGATCCACACGACGCCCGATATCGGCCGGCACAAGGTCGAGAGCGCCGCCGAGCGGATCTCCGCGCTTAATCCGCATGTCCGCTTCGTCGGCCACGCCACCTGGCTCAACGCCGACAATGCGCTCGGCCTGATCGGCGACTACGACCTCGTGCTCGACGGCTCCGACAATTTCTCGACGCGCTATCTGGTCTCCGACGCCTGCTTCTTCGCGAAGCGGCCGCTGATCACGGCCGCGCTCGGCACCTTCGACGGCTCGCTCACCACCATTCGCGCGCATGAGAAGAACGATGCCGGCGAATTCAACCCGACCTATCGCTGTCTGTTTCCGGAAGCGCCGCCGCCCGGCACGGTGCCGGCCTGCGCCGAGGCCGGCGTCATGGGTGCGCTCGCGGGCGTGCTCGGCTCGATGATGGCGCTGGAGGCGATCCGCGAGATCGTCGGCTTCGGCGACGGCCTCGTCGGCCGCCTCCTGATGATCGACGCGCGCGCGATGCGCTTCGAGACGCTGCGCTACGCGCGTGATCCCGCCAACCCGCTTAATGGCGACGGGCCTGTGATCACCGACCTCAGCGCCCATCGCACCTGAGTGCAGCGCTTACGCGCTGGCCGGCTTCTCGCTGTCGAGATGCGCCATCTGCTCGGCGGCGTAGCGCGTGCCGGCGGCGACATCCGGCGGAAAGGCTTTGGCCAGCGCTGCGAGATGAGCCTGCGTCAGCGTCACCTTGGTCGCGCCGAGCGCTTCGGTGAGACGGTTGCGGGTACGGGCACCGATCAGCGGAACAATCTCCTTATCCTGCACGGCCACCCAGGCGATCGCGACCTGCGCCGGCGTTGCGCCGATCTCTGCAGCGATGGCGCGCAGTTGCTCCACCAGCGCGAGATTGGCGTCGAGATTCGATCCCTGGAAACGCGGTGTCATCAGCCGGTAGTCGCGGCCGACCTTCCCGGAGTCCTTCGACCAATGGCCGCTGATCAGCCCGCGCGCCAGGACGCCATAGGCGGTGATGCCGATGCCGAGCTCGCGGCAGGTTTTCAGAATGTCGCGTTCGATGCCGCGCTCGATCAGCGAATACTCGATCTGGAGATCGGCGATCGGATGCACGGCGTGCGCGCGGCGGATGGTGTCGGAGCCGACCTCGGACAAGCCGATATGCCTGACGTAGCCGGCCTTCACGAGATCGGCGATGCCGCCGATCGTCTCCTCGATGGGAACGTTGGGATCGAGCCGCGCCGGACGGTAGATGTCGATATAGTCGGTGCCGAGCCGCTGCAGCGAATAAGCGAGGAAGTTCTTGGTCGCAGCCGGCCTCGTGTCCATTCCGGCGAACTCGCCGGCCGGGCCGCGCAGCGCGCCGAACTTCACGCTGATCTGCACTTTTTCGCGCGGCACATCCTTCAGCGCTTCGTGCACCAGCATTTCATTGTGGCCCATGGCGTAGAAATCGCCGGTATCCAGCAGTGTGATGCCGGCATCGAGCGCGGCATGGACCGTGGCGATGCTCTCGCCGCGATCGGCGGGACCATAGACCTCGGACATGCCCATGCAGCCGAGGCCAAGAGTGGAGACGGTAGGGCCGGTTGAACCGAGTTTGCGCTGTTCCATGATGGCTCTCCTCGAAAAATGCGGCTGACTCCGCCGCCTGACGAGGCCAGATATGCGCCTGACCGATTACGCCCATAAGCTGGACAATCCAGAATACCTTGTTCACATTAGCGAACAATGGCCGATCCCGACCTACGCGACCTCGACGCCTTCGTAGCAGTCGCCCGCACCCGCAATTTCCGGCGCGCAGCGGTGGAAATTCGTGTGTCGGTGTCGAGCCTTAGCCAGCGGTTACGGGACCTGGAGGAACGCCTCGGCGTCCGCCTGATGAACCGCACCACCCGCAGCGTCGCGCTGACCGAGGCGGGCGAGCTGCTGCTGTCCCGCGTGGCGCCGGCGCTGCAGGACGTCGGTGACGCCCTGGATCAGGTCCGCGGCTTGCGCGAGGTCGCTTCGGGCCGGCTGCGGATCAACGCACCGCCGCCGGCGGTCGACCTCGTGCTGGCGCCGATGGCCGGGCCGTTCCTCGCCGCGCATCCGCAGGTCGATCTCGACATCGTCAGCGAAAGCGGCTTCGTCGACATCGTCAGTGGGGGCTATGACGCCGGCGTGCGCTATGGCGAGCATCTCGCGCAGGACATGGTGGCGATCCCGCTGAGCGGCCCGCAGAGTTATGTTGTCGTCGCATCGCCCGATTACATCGCGCGGCGCGGCCGGCCGAAGCATCCCAAGGACCTGCTCGACCATGACTGCATCCGCGCGCGCTACTCGAGCGGCGTCATGCACGATTGGGAGTTCGAGAAGGCCGGCCAGATCATGAAGGTCGATCCGCCGGCAAAGCTGATCTCGACCAATATGAACCTTGCCATGCACGCCGCACTCGCCGGCGTCGGTATCTGGGCAAGCCTCGATGGTTATGTCGGCGAAGCCGTGAAATCCGGCGCGCTGGTCAGCATGATGGAAGACTGGTGCGAACCGTTTCCCGGACCGTTCCTGTATTATCCGAGCCGGCGCCAGGTGCCGCCGGCGCTGCGGGCCTTCATCGACTTCGTCGCGAACTGGCGCAAGCGCGCGGTACGTTGAGACACCAGACCCTCATGGTGAGGAGGCGCGAAGCGCCGTCTCGAACCATGAAAGGCCCGGCTCTCGCCTGTGGCCATCCTTCGAGACGCCGCTTCGCGGCTCCTCAGGATGAGGACGGAGAGCGTATCAGAGCATGCTCGGCAGCACGCGATCCGGCGGCTTGTGCGCGTCGAGGAAGGTGCGGATGTTGATGATCACCTTCTCGCCCATCTCGACGCGGCCCTCGATCGTGGCCGAGCCCATATGCGGCAGCAGCGTCACCTTGCCGGCCTTGGCGAGCCGCACCAGCTTCGGATTGACCGCGGGCTCGTGCTCGTAGACGTCGAGCCCGGCGCCGCCGATCTCGCCGCCTTCGATCAGCTTGATCAGCGTATCCTCGTCGGTGACCTCGCCGCGCGCGGTGTTGACGATGTAGGCGTCTTTGCGGATCAGCTTCAGCCGTCGCGCCGAAAGCAGATGATAGGTCGCCGGCGTGTGCGGACAGTTGACGGAAATGATGTCCATCCGCGCCAGCATCTGGTCGAGGCTTTCCCAATAGGTCGCGCCCAACTCTTCCGCGATCTTCGGCGCGACGGGACGGCGGTTGTGATAGTGGATCTGGAGGCCGAAGGCGCGGGCGCGGCGTGCCACCGCCTGGCCGATCCGGCCCATGCCGATGATGCCGAGGCGTTTTCCGCCGATGCGGTGGCCGAGCATCCAGGTCGGCGACCAGCCCGGCCAGGGCTTTCCTTCCGTCAGGATCGAAGCGCCTTCGATCATCCGGCGCGGCACGGCCAGGATCAGCGCCATGGTCATGTCGGCGGTGTCTTCGGTCAGGACTTTCGGCGTGTTGGTGACGGTGATGCCGCGGGCATGCGCGGCCTCGACGTCGATATTGTCGACGCCGTTGCCGAAATTGGCGATCAGGCGGAGCTTGCAATCCGGCTGGTTCACGACATCGGCGCTGATGTGGTCGGTGACCGTCGGAACCAGCACGTCGGCCGTGCGCGCGGCTTCCGCGATCTGCTCGGCCGACATCGGCGTGTCGTCGAGATTGATCCGCGCGTCGAACAGCTCACGCATCCGGGTCTCGATCGAGTCCGGCAGCTTGCGCGTCACCACGACGAGGGGCTTTTTCTTCACCGACATGTCCTGCCCTCATGAGGCGTTGCAGGCCGCCTCTGTCGCCAAAGGCCGGCCGTTGAGGCCTCATTAACCCGGTTGTTCGACACTGCCTTTGCCGTGTCGTCCCCGGCGTTTCCTTCAAGCTCTCCCGACATTTCCGGCCGGAAAATCGGGCCAAACTGGTTGTTCAGATGTCCGTCCTCTCTAGCAGAAGGCCGGGCCAAGACAAGAACCACGGGCTAAGGCTTCGGGAACACCCGCGTGGGGCGGGTCAGGGGATTCGCGGCAGGTTTGGAATTTGGGGTGAGGATCCGGCTCGGCGGGGTCCTCGACAGGAGACGGGTTGATGGTGTTGGGGCGTTTTTGTTCGGTGATGGCGCTCGTTTGCACCTGGTTGAGCGCCTCGGTCGGCCCCTCGCACGCGGCGAAGGACAGCACCCCCCAGACCGCCAGCGGCCTGCCCGTGCCGCGCTATGTCAGCCTCAAATCGGATCATGTGAACGTCCGCGCCGGCCCGACCAAGGACAATGACGTGGCCTGGGTCTACACCCGCGCCGGCCTGCCGGTCGAAATCACCGCCGAGTTCGAGAACTGGCGCCGGGTGCGCGATTCCGAAGGCGCCGAGGGCTGGGTCTATCACTCGCTGCTGTCGGGCCGCCGGACCGCGGTCGTCACCATGAAGCACAAGGACGAGCTGGCTCCGATCTACGACCGGGCCGATCTCGACAGCGCGGTTGCGGCCAAGCTCCAGGCCGGCGTCGTCACTCAGGTCAAGAAGTGCACTGCAAACTGGTGCCGCGTCACCGGCAATGGCTTTGACGGCTGGATCCAGCAGGAGCGCCTCTGGGGCGTGTACTCGGACGAGCAGGTCAACTGACGGCCTGAAACGACAATGGGCCGGGACATAGGCGGAGCGCAAGCGACGCCGTCCTTCGGACGGCTATGCCCGGCCATGACGAACAAACTAGCAGCCTTGGATTGAGCTCAGCGCTTCTTGCGCAGGCGCACGACCATGTCGATGCGGGCGATCTCGTAACCCTCCGGCACCTCCGGCATCTTGGACAGCGCCAGATGCGGATCCTCGATATCGACCAGCTCGTGGCTGTTCTCAAGGTAATAATGGTGGTGGGTGGTGACGTTGGTGTCGAAATAGGTCTTGGTGCCGTCGACGCTGACCTGGCGCAGCAGGCCGGCGTCGGTGAGCTGGTTCAGCGTGTTGTAGACGGTCGCCAGCGACACCGGGACCTTGGCGAGGGTCGCTTCCTCGTACAGCATTTCAGCCGTGAGGTGGCGAGCACCCTTGCCGAACAGGAGCCAGCCGAGCGCCATGCGCTGGCGCGTCGGACGAAGCCCGGCGGACTGGAGCATTTCGTTGACATCGTGCCACGGGCAGCCGGTCAAAGCCGGCTGGCGGCCGGACAGGAGGGCCGCGGCATGGACGTCGTCGTCGTGATGTGGCGCGGTATTCTCGCTCATTTCCAGATTTCAGGCACGCGTGGACACTGTATCAACATGCAATATATGGACAGATAGATGCAGATGCAAGTTTCTCGCAACTAGAGAGGTTCTAATCAGCTATGGAACCGGGCGAGGGCGCAGTCATTTTACCTTCATGAGATCGCTTTGCCACCCGAAATGCCTGTGTTAGAGAGCGCGCGGTTCCGCTAAGCCGATCGTGGCGCGGCCGGGCATTGAGGCCGGGTTCGCAGGTCCATCCGGGCTCTCGGCATTCGCGCCTGCTGACAACGGCAATTGGCGTTGCTTTCCGAACAGAACGGGGCCCATTTTTGCCAGAAACGCCGCTCAATCGGGGTTAGAACAGAGGCTTCCGCATGCTGAACAGGCGCAACGGTTACGAATATGAAGATTTGCTGGCATGTGCCCGCGGCGAGATGTTCGGCCCGGGCAATGCCCAGCTGCCGCTGCCGCCGATGCTCATGTTCGACCGCATCACGGACATCAACGACAATGGCGGCGAGTTCGGCAAGGGTGTGGTGCGCGCCGAGCTCGATGTGAAGCCCGACCTCTGGTTCTTCGGCTGCCACTTCAAGAACGATCCTGTCATGCCCGGCTGCCTCGGCCTCGATGCGCTGTGGCAAATGGTCGGCTTCTTTCTGGGCTGGAGCGGTGGCGAAGGTCGCGGCCGCGCGCTTGGTCTCAACGAGCTGAAGTTCAGCGGCCAGGTGCTGCCCGACGCCCGCAAGGTTGTGTACAACGTCGATATCAAGCGCGTGATGCGGGCAAAGCTGGTGCTCGGCATCGCCGACGGATGGCTTTCGGTCGATGACCAGATTATCTATCGCGCCAAGGACCTGAAGGTCGGCCTGTTCAAGCAGGGCGTGAGCCTGGGCTGAGCGCATCACACCAAGAAAGACAACGATTTAAGGCGAGGCTGTCATGAGGCGGGTTGTGGTCACCGGGATGGGCATTGTCTCGTCGATCGGAAACAACACCCAGGAAGTGCTTGCGAGCCTCCACGAGGCGAAGTCGGGCATTTCGCGGGCTGAGAAATATGCCGAGCTCGGCTTCCGTTCGCAGGTGCAAGGTGCGCCGACGATCGATCCTGCGACGGTCGTCGACCGGCGCGCGATGCGCTTCCTCGGCCAGGGGGCGGGGTGGAATCACATCGCGATGGAGCAGGCGATCCAGGACTCCGGTCTGTCGCCCGACGAAGTCTCCAACATCCGCACCGGCATCATCATGGGCTCTGGTGGCCCGTCCGCCCGCACCATCGTCGAAGCCGCTGACATCACCCGCACCAAGGGGCCGAAGCGCGTCGGGCCGTTTGCAGTGCCGAAGGCGATGTCGTCCACGGCCTCCGCGACACTCGCGACCTGGTTCAAGATCAAGGGCGTGAACTATTCGATCTCCTCGGCCTGCGCGACGTCGAACCACTGCGTCGGCAACGCCTATGAGACGATCCAGATCGGCAAGCAGGACGTCATCTTCGCCGGCGGCTGCGAGGAGCTGGACTGGTCGCTCTCGGTGCTGTTCGACGCCATGGGCGCGATGTCCTCGAAATACAACGACACGCCCGCCACGGCCTCGCGTCCCTACGACGTCAACCGCGACGGCTTCGTCATTGCCGGCGGCGCCGGCGTGCTGGTGCTGGAAGAGCTCGAGCATGCCAAGGCGCGCGGCGCGCGCATCTACGGTGAGATCGTCGGCTACGGCGCGACGTCGGACGGCTACGACATGGTTGCGCCCTCCGGTGAGGGTGCCGAGCGCTGCATGCGCATGGCGATGTCGACGGTGAAGACCAAGGTCGACTACATCAATCCGCACGCGACCTCGACGCCGGCCGGCGATCCGCCGGAGATCGACGCACTTCGCAGGGTGTTCGGCGCCGGCGAGAAATGCCCGCCGATCTCGGCGACCAAGGCGCTGACCGGTCACTCGCTCGGCGCAACCGGCGTGCAGGAGGCGATCTACTCGCTGCTGATGATGAACAACGGTTTCATCTGCGAAAGCGCCCACATCCAGGAGCTGGATCCCGTGTTTGCCGACATGCCGATCGTGCGCAAGCGCATCGACAACGTCAAAATCGGCACCGTGCTGTCGAACTCCTTCGGCTTCGGCGGCACCAACGCCACGCTGGTGTTCAGCCGGCTGGATGTGTGACGGCGTCGTTGACGCATCGTTGATTTTTCTCGTCATGGCCGGGCTTGCCCCGGCCATCCACGTTTTGACCTTGGGCTCCGAAGGCGTCGGGCCGGCACAAAAGCGGAAGGTGGTCCTGAGATGGAAGGTTTGATGAAAGGCAAGCGCGGTCTGATCATGGGCATCGCCAATGATCATTCGATCGCCTGGGGCATGGCGAAGACGCTGCATGCCCATGGCGCCGAGCTCGCCTTCACCTTCCAGGGCGAGGCCCTCGGCAAGCGCGTCAAGCCCCTGGCGGAGCAGCTCGGCGTGGACCTGGTGCTGCCTTGCGACGTCGAGGACATCGCCAGCGTCGATGCCACCTTCGATGCGCTGCGTGAAAAATGGGGCAAGCTCGATTTCGTCATCCACGCGATCGGTTTCGCCGACAAGAACGAGCTCAAGGGCCGCTACGCCGACACCAGCCGCGAGAACTTTTCGCGCACGATGGTGATTTCCTGCTTCTCCTTCACGGAGGTCGCAAAGCGCGCCGCCGAACTGATGACGGAGGGCGGCAGCATGATCACGCTGACCTTCGGCGCCTCGGAGCGCTCGATGCCGAACTACAACGTGATGGGCGTGGCCAAGGCAGCGCTGGAAGCCTCGGTGCGCTATCTCGCCTCCGATTTCGGACCGCGTGGCATCCGCGTCAACGCGATCTCCGCCGGCCCCATTCGTACGCTTGCCGGCTCCGGCATCGGCGAGGCCCGCGCGATGTTCGCCTTCATGCAAAAACATTCGCCGCTCCGCCGCGGCGTCACGCTCGACGAACTCGGCGGCTCGGCGCTCTATCTGCTGTCGGATCTCTCCGGCGGCGTGACCGGCGAAATCCACTATGTCGATTCCGGTTACAATATCGTCCTGATGCCGCGGCCGGACGATTTGAAGACGGAAGAATAGGACGCCGTTGGGTGGGCAAAGGCGCGCAAGCGACGTGCCCACCATCTCTCCGAAATCTTGATAGGTACAAGACGTGGGCACGCTTCGCTTTGCTCACCCTACGAGAGCTACGAGAGCTGTTTCAGCCCGCCGCGATCGTCTCCGCGCGCTGGAACGCCGGCCGCGCCAGGCAGCGCGCCAGATAGGCATCGAAGGCCGGGCGTGACGGCACCATCTTGAACCGGCGCACCGCGAAATTCAGCCCCGAGCCGATCGTGATGTCGGCGGCGGAAAACTCCTCGCCGAGAATCCACGGTCCCTTCGCGAGCGCGGCTTCCAGCACGTCGAAGACCTGCGTCGCACTGCCCCAGGCCGCGGTCGAGGTCGGAATCTCGATCTTGGTGAAGATCTGGATGATGGCTGGCTCGATGCAGCCCGGCGAGAAGAACAGCCATTGCAAATAGCGCGCACGGCGCGGATCGGTCACATCAGGCGCCAGCTTCGTCTCGGGGTAGCGGTCCGCGATGTAGGCGCAAATCGCCGCGGCTTCGCCGAGCGCGGCATCACCGTCGCTGAGCGCGGGCACCTTGCCCATCGGATTGATCTTCAGATAGTCCGGCGCCTTCTGCGCGCCGGTCGAGATGTCGGTCAGCACACGCTCATAGGGCAGGCCGCTCTCCTCCATCAGCCAGAGCGTCGTGAACGAGCGCGAGCGGGGCGACCAATAGAGCTTGATCATGGCGCGGAACCTTCTATCGCATGAGCGGGCGAAGGCTCATTCATTGCGTGTTTGCACCGGAGGGGCAACGCACTATGCCTAGACCGGATGGTCCGGGCTTCGGCGATATCTTGTCAATTTGTCTTGATGCTCAAGCACTCCGAGCGAATCGGCGCAGTCGCTCCGCACGACAGACTCGTCCGAACTCGGAGTGTCGGTTCAGTCTTCCTTGAGGTAGCCGGGCAGGCTCCGGTCGAGCCTGTCTACGATGAGTGCTCGTGTCCTCTCGCGCAGCGCCGCGTTGGTCGAAGCTGCCGCGGGTGGATCAGGGAATAGCGAGTTGTCGAGCTTGTTGAGTGGGTCTTCGGTCAATCGCATGCCCGCGGCGAAGTTCGCGCCGAAATTTACAAAGGGACGCTTGATCTCCTCGTAGCTCCGACCGTCGATCAGCGTGATCGCAATGTTGGCGAAAAGGTGCGAGTGACGGAGAAGGCTGCCGAGACCTTGATTGTAGGTGCCGATGCCGTTCAGTGTCATGTGCGTGTTCGGCAGCTCCGCCTTGAACGTGGTTGCGACGAGATAGCGATCGCAGTTCGCATTCGCCGTGAAGCTCCGCACAATCGTTGGCAGACGCTCTCCGGGATCCCGGATGAGGATCGTTTTCGGATTATAGAAGGGCTCGAAAACGTCCTTGGGATAGGTGATCCTTCGCACCGTGGGATCGTCGCCCGTTGCCGCGCGCACACGCGCGAAAACGAGATCATCGAGTCTCCAGTCGACCGGGACATCGCTTGCCTCATTCTCGAAGATCGTGAGGCCGAATTTCTGTACGGAGTAGCGGTCTCCGATCATCGAGATCACGCCGAGCCGGCACGGGCCGCTCTCGATCGCGGCCGGCTGTTTCGCAACTGGTTTCGCTTTCGGCGCCGCTTTCTTGGCGGCCGGTTTCGCCTGTGGTGCGGCGGGAGTGGTGGTCGCGGGAGGGGTTTGCGCTGCTGCTGGAGCCAGAAGGGACAGCAGGACGAGCGCCGACGCAGCAAATCGAAACATGGATTCCAGGGGATCAGAGGCGGGACGTCATCGGACATGCCACACTAGGTCGAGAGCATGACAACCGCAAGCTGCGTCCGGTCATCGCTGCCTATCCGGCGGGCCGCAGCCGCTTCCACCTGTAATATTTCATCATGAACCCGTTCGACGGTTCGATCTCCTCCTTCTCGAACACAAAACCTTCGCGCTCGTACCAGCGCCAGGCTTTGTCGTTCTCGCGGACGCAGCGCAGGTACATCTCGTCCGGCATTTGCGTGCGCGTGAAGGTGAGCAATTGCCGGCCGAGCGATCGACCCTGATAGGCCGGTGCGACGAACAGCATGTCGAGATAGAGCTTTGGCAGATGCAGCGCCAGCATCGCGGCGATCGTGCCGTCGTCGTCGGCGACGAACAGGCTCCAGCCGTCCTCGATCTCGCGCCTGATGCGCGCGCGCAAATTCGCCAGCAGGAAGGGGCTCGCTTCGCCAAGTCCGGTCGAGACCCAGCTTTCCATCCAGACGCGGCCGACCTCGTCATATTCGTCCGCGCGGGCCGGGCGGATGATCGGGGTGGGCATCAAGGCCTCAGGCCCGCGGGCTGCGCACGGATGGCCGGGCGCGCACCTTGCCGGCCGACAGGCACACGACTTCGGAGATTTGCAGAAGCTGGCGCGCCAGCGGGCTGGTCTTGCGCCAGACCATGCCGATGGTGCGCGAAGGCTCGGGGTCGCGGAAGCGCGAAAGCGAGACCGAGGCCGATCGCGTCTCCACCGGCACGGCCATCTCCGGGATGAGCGTGACGCCGATGCCAGCACTGACCATCTGGACCAGCGTCGACAGCGAATTCGCATCCAGCATCTCGCGCGGCGGCGCCGATTGCATGTTGCAGAACGACAGCGCCTGATCGCGGAAGCAGTGCCCCTCCTCGAGCAGCAGCAGCCGCATCTCGCGCATCATCTCGCGCGACGGCGCCGGCGTGCCTTCGTCGGAGCCCGGCCGCACCAGCAAAAACTTTTCGTCGAACAGCGCGACCTCGGTGAGCGACGGCTCTGACACCGGCAGTGCGACGATGGCGGTGTCGAGCCGGCCTTCGACCAGCTCCTGGATCAGCCGCGGTGTCATCGTCTCGCGCACGCGGATGTCGAGCTCCGGATGCAAGCGCGTCAGATTCTTGGTGATCTTGGGCAGGAGATACGGTGCGATCGTCGGGATCATGCCGATGCGAAGCCGCCCGGCGAAACGGTCCTGCGAGGCGCGGGCGAAATCGCCGAGCTCATCGACCGATCGCAAAATGTCGCGGACGCGCTGGGAGAGTTCCTCGCCGAACCGGGTCAGCGCGACTTGCCGGGCGCTGCGCTCCAGCAGCAGTCCGCCCAGCGCTTCCTCCAACTCCTTGATCTGCATCGACAAGGCCGGCTGCGAGATCGAGCAGGACTCCGCCGCGCGGCCGAAATGGCCGTGGCGCGCCAGCGCGTCGAAATACCGGAGCTGGCGCAGCGTCACGTTGATCATCAGAAAATCCTATCGCAGCGATCATTAAAGTCAACTTCCCCTGATCGAACGCGACGCTTAGAGTGGTTCTACCTGGTCAAAAGGCGCGAGTTCGACGCCGCCAGAGGAGGTATTCATGGACGACTCTTCGAAGTGCCCGTTTACGGGCGGAAAACCCACGCGCGTGAACCGCGACTGGTGGCCGACCCAGCTCAGCATCGAGATGCTGCACAAGAATTCTGCCCTGTCCGATCCGATGGGCAAGGAGTTCGACTACGCCAAGGAATTCAAGACGCTCGACCTGAATGCGGTCATCAAGGACCTGACCGCCCTGATGACGGACTCGCAGGAATGGTGGCCCGCCGACTTCGGTCACTATGGCGGCCTCATGATCCGCATGGCCTGGCACAGCGCAGGCACCTATCGCACCACGGACGGCCGCGGTGGCGCCGGCGCCGGTCAGCAGCGTTTCGCGCCGCTCAACAGCTGGCCCGACAATGCCAACCTCGACAAGGCGCGCCGTCTGCTCTGGCCGATCAAGCAGAAATACGGCCGCAAGATTTCCTGGGCCGATTTGATGGTGCTCGCGGGCAACGTCGCGCTGGAATCGATGGGCTTCAAGACCTTCGGTTTCGCCGGTGGCCGCGCCGACGTCTGGGAGCCGGAAGAGCTGTATTGGGGTCCCGAGGGCACCTGGCTCGGCGATGAGCGCTACAGCGGCGAACGCCAGCTCGCCGAGCCGCTGGGCGCCGTGCAGATGGGACTCATCTACGTCAATCCGGAAGGTCCGAACGGCAAGCCGGATCCGGTCGCCGCGGCCAAGGACATCCGCGAGACCTTCGCCCGCATGGCGATGAACGACGAAGAGACCGTCGCGCTGATCGCCGGCGGCCACTCTTTCGGCAAGACCCATGGCGCGGGTGATCCGTCGCTGGTCGGACCGGAGCCGGAAGCGGGTGCGCTGGAAGATCAGGGCCTCGGCTGGAAGAGCAAGCACGCTTCGGGCCTGGCGGGTGATTCCATCACCAGCGGCCTCGAGGTGACCTGGACGACGACGCCGACGAAGTGGAGCAACAACTTCTTCGAGAACCTGTTCAACTTCGAATGGGAGCTGACGAAGAGCCCGGGCGGCGCGAACCAGTGGACGGCCAAGGGCGCCGACGCGATCATTCCCGATGCCTTCGACAAGTCGAAGAAGCATCGGCCGACGATGCTGACGACCGACCTGTCGCTGCGCTTCGATCCGGCCTACGAGAAGATCTCGCGCCGCTTCCTTCAGAACCCGGCTCTGTTCGCGGACGCCTTTGCCCGCGCCTGGTTCAAGCTGACCCATCGCGACATGGGCCCGATCCAGCGCTATCTCGGCCCGCTGGTGCCGAAGGAGACGCTGATCTGGCAGGATCCGATTCCGGCCGTGAATCACGAGCTGGCCGGCGATCAGGACATCGCGGCGCTGAAGACCAAGATCCTGGCTTCAGGTCTGTCGGTCTCCGAGCTGGTCTCGACAGCCTGGGCGTCGGCCTCGACGTTCCGCGGTTCGGACAAGCGCGGCGGCGCCAATGGCGCGCGCATCCGCCTTGCCCCGCAGAAGGATTGGGAGGTGAACCAGCCGGCTCAGCTCTCCAAGGTGCTCGGCAAGCTCGAAGCGATCCAGAAGGACTTCAACGCGTCGTCAGGCGCGAAGAAGGTCTCGCTGGCCGACCTCATCGTCCTCGGCGGCACCGCCGCGGTCGAGAAGGCCGCGAAGGATGCCGGCGTCGACGTCAAGGTTGGCTTCACGCCGGGCCGCATGGATGCTTCGCAGGAGCAGACCGACGCTGAGTCCTTCGCACCGCTCGAGCCGCGGGCCGATGGCTTCCGCAACTATATCGGCAAGAAGCATCAGTTCCTCCAGCAGGAGGAAGCGCTGGTCGATCGCGCGCAGCTTCTGAAGCTCACGGGACCTGAACTGACCGTGCTCGTCGGCGGCCTGCGCGTGCTCGGTGCCAATGCGAACGGGTCGAAGCACGGCGTGCTCACTTCCAAGGTGGGAACGCTGAGCAACGACTTCTTCGTCAACCTGCTCGACATGA
The DNA here is from genome assembly GCF_027594865.1 of Bradyrhizobium xenonodulans. Classification (NCBI taxonomy): domain Bacteria; kingdom Pseudomonadati; phylum Pseudomonadota; class Alphaproteobacteria; order Hyphomicrobiales; family Nitrobacteraceae; genus Bradyrhizobium; species Bradyrhizobium xenonodulans. The sequence continues at coordinate 58,670 of NZ_CP089391.1, read as the reverse complement.
GCGCGCAGTGGACCGCAGTGGCTGACGGCACCTATGAGGCCCGCGACCGCAAGACCAATGCGGTGAAGTGGACAGGCACGCGCGCCGATCTCATCTTCGGCGCACACTCGCAGCTCCGCGCCTTTGCCGAGGTCTATGCGACCTCGGATTCCAAGGAGAAGTTCGTGCAGGACTTCGCCAAGGCCTGGACCAAGGTGATGAACCTCGACCGGTACGACATCGCGGCGTGAGTTGCCGCACCTCTCCCGCAGGCGGGAGAGGTGAGGAGCCAGGCGGATGCATCCGAACACAAACAAAAAGGGCGGCCTCTCGGCCGCCCTTCGTGTTTCTGATGTCGCGGAGCGATTACTCGCCGGCGGCTTCGCGCGGGGCCTTCTCGCCCTCGCCGCCCTTGCCTTCGAGGTCTTCGCCGGTGGTCTGGTCGACGACCTTCATCGACAGGCGGGTCTTGCCGCGATCGTCGAAGCCGAGCAGCTTGACCTTGACCTTGTCGCCTTCCTTGACGACGTCGGAGGTCTTCTGCACGCGCGCCGAAGCGAGCTGGCTGATGTGGACGAGACCGTCCTTGGAGCCGAAGAAGTTCACGAAGGCGCCGAACTCCATGACCTTGACGACGGTGCCGTCGTAGATCTGGCCGACTTCCGGATCGGACGCGATCGACTTGATCCACTTGATCGCGGCCTTCATCGCCTCGCCGTCCGAGGAGGCGACCTTCACGGTGCCGTCGTCCTCGATGTTGACCTTGGCGCCGGTCTTCTCGACGATCTCGCGGATCACCTTGCCGCCGGTGCCGATCACTTCGCGGATCTTGTCGGTGGCGATCTTGAAGGTCTCGATGCGCGGCGCGTATTCGCCGAGCTCGGCGCGGGCGTTGGTGAGCGCCTTGGCCATCTCGCCGAGGATGTGGATACGGCCATCCTTGGCCTGACCGAGCGCGACCTTCATGATCTCCTCGGTGATGCCCTCGATCTTGATGTCCATCTGGAGCGAGGTGATGCCCTGCTCGGTACCCGCGACCTTGAAGTCCATGTCGCCGAGATGGTCTTCGTCACCGAGGATGTCCGAGAGAACCGCAAAGCGCTTGTCTTCGAGAATCAGGCCCATCGCGATGCCCGCGGTCGGCCGCTTCAAAGGCACGCCGGCATCCATCAGCGCGAGCGAGGCGCCGCAGACCGAAGCCATCGAGGACGAGCCGTTCGACTCGGTGATCTCCGACACCACGCGGGTGGTGTAGGGGAACTCGTGGTGCGGCGGCAGCACCGGGTGGATCGCGCGCCAGGCGAGCTTGCCGTGGCCGATCTCGCGGCGCTTGGTGCCGCCGAGGCGACCGGTCTCACCGACCGAATAGGGAGGGAAGTTGTAGTGCAGCAGGAACGTCTCCTTGTACGTTCCCGACAGCGCGTCGATGTACTGCTCGTCCTCGCCGGTGCCGAGCGTGGTCACGACCATCGCCTGGGTCTCGCCGCGGGTGAACAGCGCCGAGCCGTGGGCGCGGGGCAGCACGCCGACTTCGGCGACGATGTTGCGAACGGTCTTGCTGTCGCGGCCGTCGATGCGCTTGCCGGTGTCGAGGATGTTCCAGCGAACGATCTTGGCTTCGAGCTCCTTGAACACGCCGGCGACGCGCAGCTTGTCGTATTTCGGCTCCTGCCCTTCGGGGAAGTAATGGGCGATCACCTTTTCCTTGACCTTGCCGACCGCCGCGTAGCGATCCTGCTTGACCGGAATGGCGTAGGCGGCGCGCAGCTCCTGCTCGACGAGGCCGAGCATTTCCTTCTCGAGCGCCGAATTGTCGATGACGGTGACTTCGCGCGGCTCCTTGGCGGCCTTCTCGGCGAGCTCGATGATCGCGTTGATCACCGGCTGGAAGTGGCGGTGACCGAACATCACGGCGCCGAGCATGATCTCTTCGTTCAGTTCCTTGGCTTCCGATTCCACCATCAGCACGGCGTCGGCGGTGCCGGCGACGACCAGGTCGAGCTGGGTGTCCACCATCTCGTCCAGCGTCGGATTGAGGATGAACTCGTCATTGGCGAAGCCGACGCGCGCGGCGCCGATCGGGCCCTTGAAGGGCGCGCCGGACAGGGTCAGCGCCGCCGACGACGCCACCAGCGCCACGATGTCGGGGTCGTTCTCCATGTCGTGCGACAGCACGGTGACGATCACCTGGGTCTCGTTGCGCCAGCCGTCGACGAACAGCGGACGGATCGGACGGTCGATCAGGCGGGAGACCAATGTCTCCTTCTCGGTCGGACGACCCTCGCGCTTGAAATAGCCGCCGGGAATGCGGCCCGCTGCGTAGGTCTTCTCCTGGTAGTCGACGGTCAGCGGCAGGAAGTCGACGCCTTCGCGCGGCGCCTTCGCGGCGACGACGGTGGCGAGCACCACGGTCTCGCCATAGGTGGCGACGACGGCGCCGTCAGCCTGACGTGCGATCTTGCCGGTTTCGAGCTTGAGGGGGCGTCCACCCCAGTCGATCTCGACGGAATGCTTATTGAACATAGAGGTCTTCTTTCATGGGTTCTCGAAAGAAGGATGCGTTCGAAAAACAAAAACCATGCGCAAGATTGCGGGACGTTGATCGAAGCGGGTGATCAGCGTCCTGCGATCCTGCCATGGTTTTTGGATTTCGGATGGCGTCCATCCTTTCGGGTCATACGGGCGCCTTGCCCGTTGTGCCCAGCCGCCGGATTGCTGCTGGACTGTCAGTCGGCATGAACGCGAACACCGAACCGCGGTCCTCGCCCATCATGCCCCGGATGCTGGCCGTCAACGGTTTGCACCCGACGTGCACGCAGCCTCGATCAAAAACCTTTAAACAAACGCTTTCGTTCGAAACCACGCGCGAAAACGCGCGCCATTGGCGCGCGCAGGAACACTTAACGACGAATGTTGTGCTTCTCGAGCAGCGCCTTGTAACGCGCCTCGTCCCGCTTCTTCAGGTAGTCGAGGAGCGAACGGCGGGTCGAGACCAGCTTCAAGAGGCCGCGACGCGAATGGTTGTCCTTCACGTGGGTCTTGAAATGGGCGGTGAGGTTGTTGATGCGTTCCGACAGGATCGCGACCTGAACCTCCGGCGAGCCGGTGTCGCCGGCCTTGTTGGCATTCGTCTTGATGACTTCCGCTTTGCGTTCTGCGGCAATCGACATCGTCAATTTCTCTCGTTGCGACCGGGGCTGGCAGTCAGGCCGGTCAGGTTGAACACACGCTTGGGGATGATTTCGCCATTGCCGACTTCAGCAAGCGCCAACAGGCGGCCTGCCACCGTGACATAGACTGTGCCGCTACAAGTGGGCGCATCCCGTCCGCGCAACAAAACGGCTTGGCCCCGATGGAGCCTTGCCGCATCAGCCCGAGTGACGGCCAGTGCCGGGATGTCGTCCAGCGCGGTCTCAACGGGCATAAGCGCGTCGGCGAGGCTGCCCTCGCCGGACGCGGCTCTATCGCATAAAGCCTCTAACTGATCCAGCGGAATCATGTCGTTTTCGTCAAATGGGCCGACCAGGGTCCGCCGCAGCGCGCAGATATGGCCGTAAGTGCCGAGAATCCGGCCCATATCGCGGGCGAGCGCGCGGACATAGGTGCCCTTGCCGCACTCGGCCTCGAACACGGCTCGATCGGTATCTGGTTGATCTACAAGGGATAAATGATGAATCTCGACCGGGCGAGGCGCCAGTTCCACGACCTCGCCGTCGCGGGCGAGATCGTAGGCGCGCTCGCCCTGGACCTTGATCGCGGAATAGCGCGGCGGGATCTGCTCGATCACCCCGGTGAAGCGGGGCAGCAGGGCGAGGATCGCCTCCCGGCTCGGCCGCTGGTCGGAGGTCGCGGTGACCCGGCCCTCGATATCGTCGGTGTCGCGTTCCGCGCCCCAGCACACGGTGAACTGGTAGCGCTTGCGTCCGTCCATGACGAAGGGGACCGTCTTGGTGGCCTCGCCGAGGGCAATGGGCAGGCCGCCCGAGGCGAGCGGGTCGAGCGTGCCGGCGTGGCCTGCGCGCTTGGCGTTGAACAGGCGCTTGAGCACGGCGACGGCTTGCGTCGAGGTCATGCCGATCGGCTTGTCGAGCACGACCCAGCCGTGGACGTCGCGGCGGTCGCGGCGAACCTGGTTGCCCTTCTGCTGCTTGGCGCGCGGATCGTTGTTGACGCGGCGCGGCTCCTGATGCGGCTGGGACTCGCCGCCGAGATCCGCAAAATTATTTTTCTGCACGTCGCGCTGATCGGACTCTTCGCCGCCGATCGTGCCTTGAGCCGGGTCCATCGTCATTGCTCTTCTTCCCGATCCGAATCCGGATCCTGTTCCAAGTCCCTTTGCACCGCAGGCGTTCGCAAAAGCTTCTCGATCCGTTCCGCTTCGTCGAATCGTTCGTCGACGCGGAAGCGAAGGTCAGGTGCAAATTTCAGGTTAACGCGATGCGCGACCTCGCCGCGCAGGAATTTCTTGTTGCGCTCGAGCGCAGCGATGACGATCTCCGTGTCGCGGCCACCGAGCGGCATCACGTAGACGGTTGCGAGCTTCAAGTCGGGCGACATCCGCACCTCCGGCACGGTGATGATGTGACCTTCGAGGTCCGCATCATGCACGCTGCCTTGCGCCAGAATCTCGGCTATCGCGTGGCGAACCTGCTCGCCGACGCGCAACTGACGCTGCGAGCCGCCCGGCGCGGAACTCTTCTTCTGATGATGGCGGGGCATCTCTAAAAATCACCTCGTCGTGCCCGCGTTTGGGACACGAGCATTGTCATTTGGCCTGTTGAAACGAATGCGGCGCGATGGCCGGAATAAATCCGGCCATCGCACTCCCGCAATTTCAGCTCAAAAAGATCCGGACGCTTCGGTAAGATTTGGACTTACAGGGAGCGCTGGATCGTCTCCACGCGATAACACTCGATGACATCGCCTGCGCGCATGTCGTGGTAGTTCTCGAAGGCCATGCCGCATTCCTGACCGGACTGGACTTCCTTCACTTCGTCCTTGAAGCGCTTCAGCGTCGACAGCTTGCCTTCGTGCACGACGACGTTGTCGCGGATCAGGCGCACATTGGCGCCGCGTTCCACGGTGCCGTCGGTGACGCGGCAGCCGGCAACCTTGCCGACCTTGGAGATGTTGAAGATCTCCAGGATCGAGGCATTGCCCAGCATGGTCTCGCGCAAGGTCGGCGCGAGCAGGCCGCTCATCGCCTTCTTCACGTCGTCCACGAGGTCGTAGATGATGTTGTAGTAGCGGATCTCGATGCCGTTGCGCTTGGCGGCCGCAGCGGCCTCCTTGTTGGCACGAACCGAGAAGCCGATGATCGCGGCGTTGAAGCCTTCCGCGAGCGTCACGTCGGATTCCGAGATGCCGCCGACGCCGGCATGCAGGATGCGGGCGGCGACTTCGTCGGTGCCGAGCTTCTCCAGCGAGCCGAGGATCGCTTCCAGCGAGCCCTGCACGTCGGCCTTGATGATCAGCGGGAATTCCTTGCGGCCCGCCGTCTTCAATTGCGACATCATCTGCTCGAGCGAGCCGCGCATGCCGGAGATCGAGGCAGCCGCGTTCTCGCGCTTCTGGTGCGCGCGGTAGCTGGTGACCTGACGGGCGCGGGCTTCGTTCTCGACCACCGCGAGACGATCGCCGGCTTCCGGCGGACCGTTGAAGCCGAGCACCTCGACCGGAACCGAGGGGCCGGCTTCCTGCACGGTCTCGCCCTGATCCGAGATCAGTGCGCGGACGCGGCCCATCTCGGCGCCGGCGACGATGATGTCGCCGACACGGAGCGTGCCGCGCTGGACCAGCACGGTCGCGACCGGACCACGGCCGCGATCGAGCTTGGCTTCGATCACGGTGCCTTCGGCCGGGCGCTCCGAATTGGTCTTGAGGTCGAGGATGTCGGCCTGGAGCGCGATCATCTCGAGCAGCTTGTCGAGATTGGTCTTGTTCTTGGCGGACACTTCGACGTCGACGACTTCGCCGCCGAACGATTCGACCTGCACCTCGTGCTGGAGCAGCTCGGTGCGCACGCGCTCGGGCTTGGCGTCGGGCTTGTCGATCTTGTTGATGGCAACGATGATCGGCACCCGCGCCGCCTTGGCGTGGTTGATGGCTTCGATCGTCTGCGGCATCACGCCGTCATCGGCCGCAACCACCAGCACGACGATGTCGGTGACCTTGGCGCCGCGGGCGCGCATCGCGGTGAACGCGGCGTGACCGGGCGTGTCGATGAAGGTGATCTTCTTGCCGCTCTCGGGCGACAGCACCTGATAGGCGCCGATATGCTGGGTGATGCCGCCGGCTTCGCCGGAGACGACGTTGGCATGCCGGAGCGCGTCGAGCAGCGAGGTCTTGCCGTGGTCGACGTGACCCATCACGGTCACCACCGGCGAACGCGTCTCGGTGTCGGTGGAATCGTCGGTGGCGTCGAACAGGCCTTCTTCAACGTCGGACGCGGCAACGCGCTTGACGGTGTGCCCCAGCTCTTCGGCGATCAGCTGCGCGGTGTCGGCATCGATCACGTCGGTGATCTTGTGCATCGCGCCCTGCTTCATCAGCATGCGGATGACGTCGACCGCGCGCTCGGCCATGCGGTTGGCGAGCTCCTGGATGGTGATCGCTTCCGGAATGACCACCTCGCGGATGAGCTTTTCCTTCGGCTCGTTGGCCGCGTGGCCCTTCAGGCGCTGGGTGCGGCGGCGGAACGAGGCGATCGAACGCTCGCGGACCTCGTCGGCATTGAGCGCGGTCACGACCGTCAGGCGGCCGCGCTCCTTCTGCGGGCCGGGCTTGTGGGTGGGCTTGGGGGCGACCACAGGACGCGCGGCGCCGCCGGGACCGCGACGGATCTGGCGGGGACCATCGTCCTCGTCCGGTCCGGCTGCAACCGCGGGAGCGCGACCCAACGGGCCGCCTGCCGGCCGCGCCGTGGTCGTTCCGGGGCGCGCAGTCGTGGTTCCCGGGCGTGCCGTGGTGGTGGTGCCGGGGCGTGCTGCGGGCGCACCCGGGCGCGGCGCGGGAGCGCTCGGGGCAGCAGCTGCGGGACGCGGCGCGGATGCCGACGGCTGCTCGCCTTCGCCAAAACGCTTCTTGGCCTCGGTCTCGGCCTTGCGCTTGGCTTCGTCCTCGTGACGGTGGCGCTCTTCCTCGGCCTTGCGGCGGGATTCGGCGGCCTCGCGGTCGGCGCGCTCGGCGGCTTCGCGAACGGCGCGGCGCTGGGCCTCTTCCTCGGCCACGCGGCGCTCTTCGACTTCGCGCACCTTGGCATCGGCCAGCGCGCTGGCGCGGGCGGAACGCTCGTCCTCGGTCAGGGTGCGCAGCACGACGCCGGAGCCGGCGTTGCGCGGCGGCGCCGGGCGCGAAGGAGCGGGGGCAGGCGCGGCCGGTGCCGGCTTTGCAACAACCGTGGGAGCCTGCGGCTCGGGGCTGCCGTCGATACGGCGCTTGCCGCGCTTCTCGACCACGACCTGCTTGCTGCGGCCATGGCTGAAGCTCTGGCGCACAGTGCCCGTTTCGACGCGCGGCTTGAGCGATAGCGTCTTGCTCGGAACGCTCAGCTTCTTGTCGTCAGGGGTCTTGGTATCAACCATTCAGCAGTCCTAATCCTGATTTATCAGTGTTGTGCGTTGCCGCACCATCCTATCGGGTCGTCGTTGTCTCTCAGAAATCCTGGCCGGGCTTTTCGGCAGTCTTGTCAGCGTCCGCCATCCGGTATCGGACCAGCATCTGGCTACGGGACAAGAATGACTTGCTCGCCGGGCCCGCGAGCAGGGCAGCATGTATCACATTTGACCGGGTAAGTGCCAAATCCAATTCTATCGATTTCAGTGCGGTCACGACGGGAATCTGCGACCTGGAGCCGCGATTTCCGTCATTTTGACGCGCCAGCATGTCCAATTTGCGGATTCCGTCCGCGGCCCCGTCGCTGGCGTGGATCAGGACCTCGACCGTGCCTTCCTGCAGGGCGCTTTCGACCTTGCCGAAACCGGCGACGATCTGGCGCGCCTTGGCGGCGATCCCAAGGACTTCCGTCACGCTCCGGACCAGAAGCGCCTCGATATCGGCCGGAAAGGTCTGGGGAATGCGCAGCTCGCGCCTGAAGGCCCTCCCAAAATGGTGACGCCGCACGGCTTCCGCAACCACCTCGCGCGAGGCGGTGATCCACATGCCGCGTCCGGGCAGCTTGCGCTTGAGGTCGGGAACTACGTCTCCCTGAGGCGAGACGACGAAGCGGATCAGCTCGTCGATCGGCCGGACCTCGCGACTGACCGCGCACATGCGCATGGTCGCGGACCTTTCGGTCCGCGGTCCATGGTCAAGTTCGGGGTCAGTGTCCGAGAGCATCCGGGCGACATTCTCCTTCGCCCTTAAGCCGGCTGATCTTCGGTCGCCTCGGCCTCCTCAGAGGGCTTGGCGAGATCGGCCTCGGTGATCCAGCCGGCCTTGACGCGGGCCTGCATGATCATGGCTTCGGCATCGTCACGGGAGATGTCGATCCCGTCGAGCGCACCGGGATATTTGGTCTGCTCGCCGCCTTCCTTGCGCTCGGTCCAGCCGACCAGATCGTCGGTGGCGCAGCCGGCGAGGTCGTCGACGGTCTTGATGTCGTTCTCGCCGAACTTCACCAGCATCTTCGAGGTGACGCCGGGCACGTCCTTGACGGCGTCCTCGACGCCAAGTTCCTTGCGGCGGGCTTCGATCTCGGCTTCCTGCTGCTCGAGATATTCACGGGCACGGCTCTGGAGCTCCTGCGCGGTCTCCTCGTCGAAGCCCTCGATGCCGGCGAGTTCCTTGAGGTCCACCATCGCGAGTTCCTCGACCGAGGTGAAGCCTTCGGACGCCAGCAGCTGGCCGACCACCTCGTCGACGTTGAGCGATTCCATGAAGACGCGGGTGGAGTTCTCGAAGTCCGCCTGGCGGCGCTCCGATTCCTCCTGCTCGGTCAGGATGTCGATGTCCCAGCCGGTGAGCTGCGAGGCCAGACGCACGTTCTGGCCGCGGCGGCCGATCGCCAGCGAGAGCTGGTTGTTGGTGTCGGGGACGACGACCTCGATGCGCTCGCGATCCTCGTCGATGACGACCTTGGAGACTTCGGCCGGCGCCAGCGCGTTGACCACGAAGGTCGCGATATCGGGCGACCAGGGAATGATGTCGATCTTCTCGCCCTGCAATTCGTTCACCACCGCCTGCACGCGCGAGCCGCGCATACCGACGCATGCGCCGACCGGATCGACCGAGGAATCGCGGGAAATCACGCCGATTTTCGCGCGCGAGCCGGGATCGCGGGCGACCGCCTTGATCTCGACGATGCCGTCATAGATCTCAGGCACTTCCTGCGCGAACAGCTTCGCCATGAACTGCGGATGGGTGCGGGAGAGGAAGATCTGCGGGCCTCGCGTCTCGCGACGGACGTCGAAGATATAGGCGCGGACGCGGTCGCCGTTGCGGAACACTTCGCGCGGCAACATCTCGTCGCGGCGGATGATGGCTTCACCGCGGCCGAGGTCGACGATCACGCTGCCATATTCGACGCGCTTGACGACGCCGTTGACGATGTCGCCGATGCGATCCTTGAATTCCTGATATTGCCGGTCGCGCTCGGCCTCGCGCACCTTCTGCACGATTACCTGCTTGGCCGACTGCGCGGCGATGCGGCCGTATTCCAGCGGCGGCAGCGTATCGGCGATGGTGTCGCCTACCTGGGCGCCGGGATTGGCGCGCTGCGCGTCAACCAGCGAGATCTGGTTGGAATGGTTTTCGACCTTCTCGACCACCAGCATGTGGCGCGACAGCCGTAGCTCGCCCTTCTTCGGGTCGATCTCGGCGTGAACGTCAGTCTCGCTGCCGTAACGGGCTCGCGCCGCCTTGGCGATGGCGTCCTCCATCGCCGCGATGACGATGCCGCGGTCGATCGATTTTTCGCGTGCGACGGCGTCGGCGATCTGGAGCAATTCAAGTCGATTGGCGCTGACTGCCATGGCTAGTCTCCTTCGTCGGGCTCGATCTCGCCCCGCCGCGCGCGTTCGGCGGCCAAGCGATGTTTCTTGGTATTGGTCGGTGCCGGCTTCTTTTTCGGCTTGGTGTTCTTGGTGATCTTCGCGCTGATCTCCGCATGCGGTGCAGCCGGCGGCTCCAGCCCGAGATCCCTGCGCATCTGGCGCTCCTCGGCCTTGCCGCGGCGCATGGATTCCGCGATCAGATCGTCTGTCAGCACCAGCCGGGCCTCGCCGATATCTTCCATCGTCAGGAGAACGTCGGGATTATCGCTCGCCTTGGCGTCGTCGCGATGCAGATGCACGCGGTCGCCTTCGACGGCACCGAGCGTGCCACGGAACCGCTTGCGTCCTTCATGGGCGACCGCCATGTCGATCTTCACGAGATAACCGGCATAGCGTTCGAAATCGGAGCGGCGCACCAGCGGGCGGTCGATCCCCGGCGAAGAGATTTCCAGCCGGTAGGCGCGGTCGATGGGGTCTGCGACATCAAGCACGGGCGACAGCGCCCGCGAGATCGCTTCGCAATCCTCGAGCTGCATCGATCCGTCCGGCCGCTCGGCCATGATCTGCACGGTGCAGCCGGCTTCCCCGGAAATGCGAATCCGCACCAGGCGATAGCCCATGCCCTCGAGCACCGGCCCTGCGACCGCGGACACCCGCGCCGCCACGCCCGGCTCGACCACGAGCCTCGGCTCGGCCAGCAACTCGGCATCGGTGGAACCAGTGTTCGGTTCGGTCATATCAGGGGTCAAGGCGCTTGATGGTTAAGGCTTGGTTAAGATTTCGAAGTCCGCTTCGGAACTCTCCCGACCGCTCGTCGGGCCACATCTTCCGCCAAGCCGCGTTCAGGTAATAAAAAAGAGCGGGTCCTTTCGGGCCCACTCTCACTACGCGGATCGTATGAGAAGATGAATTGGCGCTGATATAGCCCGTTCCGCCCTCCCGGACAAGGCCCATTGGAGGCGAGAGGAGGCTTTTTGCGCCCGATCGGCGGACCCCCCGCGCAACGCTTCCTTCATCTCCGAGGCCTAGATTCCCTGATCGTGGGGCGGCTTGGACCAAGGGCGCACCCGCGGCGTGCCCTATACGAGTTTGCGTTTTCATGACCGTTGCCACGTCGCTCATTCCCGGACTGGACGATATCGTCAAACGCGGCGATCCCCGGCGTCGTGGCGAGATCGCGCGCGCCATCGCGCAATTATTCTTCCAGGACGCCGAGAAGCTTCGTCCCGATCTCATCGATCTCTTCGACAACCTGCTGATCGATCTCGTCCCGCATGCCGAGCTTGCCTCGCGCGCCGATCTCGCCGAACGCTTCTCGCGCCTGAACAACGCGCCGCCGCATCTGGTGAACCAGCTTGCGCGCGAAAACGAGATCATGGTGGCGGGCCCCGTGCTGCGCCGCTCGCCCGTGCTCGATGAAGCCGCTCTGGTTGAAATCGCGCGGCTGAAGGGCCAGGGGCATTTGCTGGCGATGACGGAGCGGCCCACTTTGTCGTCTGTCGTCACCGACGTGCTGGTCGAGCGCGGCGACCGCGACGTGGTGCGTCGCGCCGTAGGCAATGCCGGTGCAGTGTTCTCGCCGGGCAGTTATTCCGAGCTGATCAAGCGTGCGTCGCAGGACGGCGTGCTGACGCTGAAGATCGGTCAGCGCAACGATCTCTCGTGCGATCACCTGAAAGAGCTGCTCAACGGCACGCTCGACGTCATCCGCCGCCGCCTCTCCAGCGTGGTCAATCCCTCGCGCCAGGTCGAGATCAAGCGCGCCATGGCGGCGATCGAGGAGGCCTCGCTGCCGCCGGGGCCGCGTCGCGATTTCTCGGCGGCACAGCGCACGGTGCTCGCCCTGCATCGCGAGGGCCATCTCGGCGAGAGCGCGCTGCTCGGCTTTGCCAAGGCACACAAATACGAGGAATCGATCGCCTCGCTCTCGGCGATGGCCGGCGTCCGCCTCTCGATCCTCGACCGCCTGATCGCGGGCGACCGCTACGATCCGATTCTGATCCTGGGGCGCATGCTGAATCTCGGCTGGCCCACGGTGCGCGCGATGGTCCTGATGTGGTACGGGCCGCATCGCACCCCGGCCGATGCCGACATCGAGCAGGCGCGCGTGAACTTCACGCGGCTGATGCCGGCGACAGCCGAGCGCGTCGTGAAATTCTGGCGTAACCGGCAGACGATCTAAACTCGCTTGAAACGCAGATACGTCGTCTTGCGCCCCTCGCGCGTGGCCTTCCGGCCGTAGCGTGTCATGGTGTAGCCCGCCCATGGTTGCCGGAAATCGTCGGCGCGTTCCGCAAGCCAGACGAAATCTACAGAGCGCGCCAGATGCGACAGCGTCCAGGCGCAGTAATCGTCGATGTCGCAGACGAAGCGGAATTCGCCGCCGCTCCTCAGCACGCGCGCCATCGCGGCGATGGTCCGGTCCTGGACGAAGCGCCGCTTCCAGTGCCGCCGCTTCGGCCAGGGATCGGGATGGATCAGGTCGATCCGCGACAGCGAGGCCGGCGGCAGCCAGGCCAGCAGCTCGGCGGCATCGCCGGCGAACAGGCGGATGTTGGCGATGTTTGCGGCTTCGATCTGCGCGAGGATCTTCGCCATGCCGTTGACATAGGGCTCGCAGCCGATGAAGCCGGTCGTGGCGAAGTTTTGCGCTTCCGCCGCAAGATGCTCGCCGCCGCCGAAGCCGATCTCGAGCCGCACATCGTCCGCCGCGGGATCGAAGATCGCGTTGGCGCTCGCCGGCTTCTCGCCCTCGATGTCGAGCGCGAGATGCGGCAGCAGATGATCGACCAACTCGGCCTGGTGCTGCCTGAGCTTGTGGCCCTTGCGGCGCCCGAAGAAGGCGCGCTCGCTGTCGTCACGCTCGGGATCTGATTTGCGTTCGTTCATCGCAGCGTCTGGTACAGGCGATGGAGCAGCCGCGCGCGCGGTTCGAGCGACGAGACATAGAGCTGCTCATAGTGGGTGTGCGCGCCCTTGCCGTCGACGCCGAGCCCGTCGAGCGTCGCAGTGTGCGCGGCGGTGAAATTGCCGTCCGAGCCGCCGCCGGTGTGGGTGTCGATCAGATCGAAACCGATCTCGGCGGCAAGCGTCTTCGCATGTTCGTACAGCGAGGCCCCTGCATTGCTCTTCTCGTAAGGCGGACGATTGAGCTCGCCGGTGACCTTGACGGTGACGCCCTCCGTCTTCGATGTCAGGGCGAGGATTCTGCCGACGAATTCGTCCGCGTCCTTGAAGCTCATCACGCGCAGATCGACTTCGGCAGAGGCCTCTTCCGGCGTCACGTTGGGACGCGTGCCGCCGCGCACCACGCCGACATTGACGCTGACGCCGCGCTCAATGTCGTTCATCCCCTCCAACGCCAGAATGACGTTGGCGAGCTCGCGGACGGCGCTGCGTCCGTCCTGGGGCCGCGTGCCGGCATGCGCAGGCACGCCCTTGATCAACACCTTGAAGCGGCCGACGCCCTTGCGGCCGGTGACGATCCTGCCGCCGTCGCGCGCCGGCTCCGTCACCAGCACATATTTGGCCTTGCGTCCTTCCGTCTCGATCAGCGCGCGGGAGGTCGGGCTGCCGATCTCCTCGTCGGAGGTGAACAGATGCGTGATGCCGAGCGGCGAACGATCGCCGGCGGCACAGAGCGCGCGAAAGGCGTGATGGGCGATGTAGGCGCCGCCCTTCATGTCGTAGATGCCGGGACCGAACGCGCTGTCGCCCTCGACCTTGAACGGCAGGCGCGCGATGAATCCCATGGGGTGAACGGTATCGAGGTGGCTCAGCACCAGAATGCCCGGTTTGTCCTGGCCCCAGGTCGAGCGCGCGACGAGATGATCTCCGCAGCCGTCGACGCCGGCGACGCGTTCGAGCGTGACCGGCAGATCGCGATATTGCTCCGCGACGACAGAGACCAGTCTGTTGACCTGTTCAGGCGCGTCCGTCGGCGTCTCGATCTCCACCCAGCGGCGGATACCATCGAGAATAGTTTGAGAATCGAACCAGTTGGCGTTGGTCATGGACGCATCTGTGCCTTTGAACCGCATCATCGAACAGGGCGCGCATCACGGCGCGGCCGCAAATGACGACATAGGCCAGATTTGACGCAGTCTCAAATCGGATCGAGCGCGCGCGTCAGCGCTTGTCGGGGCCTTCGCGGGCCGCGATCTGCTCGACGAGATCGACGATCGAGCGGCGCATCTTCGAATCGGTGATTCGGGTGAACGCTTTGGTCAAAGCGAGACCCTCGGAGGTCGCGAGGAAGTCCGAGACATAGGAGGGCGAGGCGCCTTCGCTGAAGCCGTCGGGCCCCGGCACGCCGCTCGGGCCGCCCTCGAACAGGAACGACACCGGCACCTGGAGAATCTCGGCGATCTGCTGGATGCGACTGGCACCAACGCGATTCGTACCCTTCTCGTACTTCTGGATCTGCTGGAAAGTCAGGCCCAAGGCCTCACCGAGCTTTTCCTGGCTCATGCCCAACATGATGCGGCGCATACGCACGCGGCTGCCGACATATTTGTCAACAGGGTTGGGCGCTTTCGACATTTCCTCAGCCTCCAAACACCACCTTCAGCGCAATCATCGAGAATGCCTCAGGTGCAAGCATCGTCAAAATCAAACCCTGTTATTGGGAAACATTGCGGAGAAATTTAGCAACGTCCGCTGTCTTTCGCAGCCGGTGCAGAATGAGGAGGGCGCGTGCAGTCTGTCAACCGTGGGACTACGGTTGTCAAAGGATTCCGGTCGTTGCGGCGGCGAGGGCGTGATCAGGGGTGCCGTTTGGCAACACGCCGGCGCACCGCCAGAAACACTGCCAGCGCGACGAGCATGGCTGCGGGCACGTCGCCCACCCGCGCGTAGACGGTCGGCGGGATCGCGGCGGGCAGGTTTGCATCCAAAATGCCTTCGACACCGAGGCCGAGGCTGGCAATGGTGCGTCCGACCGGATCGATCACCGCCGATACGCCGGTATTGGCGGAGCGGACCAGCGGCAGTCCGAGTTCGATCGCGCGCATCCGTGCCTGCTCCAGATGCTGATAGGGGCCGGTCGAGATGCCGAACCAGCCGTCATTGGTCAGGTTCACGATCCAACCCGGACGCTCGTTGCGGCCGGCGACCTCGCCTGGAAAAATCGCTTCGTAGCAGATCAGCGGCAGCGCGGGCGGCGCGCCGGGCACCGGCAGCGCATGCCGCACGCTGCCGGGAATGAAGCCGCCGCGCACGCGCGTGAGTTGCTCGAAGCCGAGCTTCTCCATCAAGCCCTGGTAAGGCAGAAATTCGCCGAACGGCACGAGGTGGAGCTTGTCGTAAACCGAGAGCACGCTGCCGTCGTGGTCGATGACGTAGATCGAATTATAGGCGCGGGTGATCGGCGTGCCGCGCGGCAGGTCGGGGGCGCGGACCGAGCCGGTGATCAGCACGGTGCCCTTCGGCAGCAGCTCGGCGATCTGCGCCATCGCGTCGGCTTCGCGGGTGAGGAAGAACGGAAAGGCTGATTCCGGCCAGATCAGGATGGTGGCATCCCGCACGCCGGTCGATTGCGGTCCCGAGGCGCGATCGGACAGAGCCAGATATTTCTTCATCACCTCCGCCTTGGCGGCGTAGTTGAATTTGGCGTCCTGCTGGAGGTCCGGTTGCATCAGGCGCAGCTTGGCGCCCGCCACCATCGTGGTCTGATGCAGGGACAGGCGGATCGCGCCGAAGATGCTCATGACAAGCAGAAGCGCAATTGCCGCGGCCGGGGCGCGCCAGGCCGGTCGGCGATCCGGCGTGCGGTCGATCAGCGCCGCGGGGCTCGCGAAGATCGCGATGCTGAGGAACGTCATGCCCCACAGGCCGATCAGCGAGGCCGTCTGTGCCAGCGGCAGCGGCTCGGACAGGGCATAGCCGAACGCGTTCCAGGGAAAGCCGGTCAGCACGTGACCGCGCAGCCATTCGGCGACGGTGAGGCTTGCAGCGAGCGCGAGGATGCGCGTCGCATCCTTGGTCCAGAGCAGGCGGGCCAGCGCAAAGCCGATCGCCGTGAAGATGGAGAGATAGGCCGGCAGGCCGAGCACGGCGAACGGCGTCAGCCAGGCGAAGATGTCGGCTTCGACGAAGAAAGCCTTGCCGATCCAGTAGAGGCCGGGCACGAAATAGCCGAGCCCGAACCAGTAGCCGGTCAGCGCCGCGGCGGGCACGCCGTTGTAGCGTCCGGCGCCGGCACCGTCGATCAGCCAGACCATGACGGGCAGGGTGACGAACAGCACCGGAAAGATATTGAACGGCGCCAGCGCCAGCACCGACAGCGCACCGCACCCCATCGCGAGGAGCGCGCGCTTCCATCCCCAGGTGAGGATGATGGCAAGCGCAATTTGCCGAAATCGCTGGAAGGCGCTCACTGCGGGCCGGCCCCGTCGCTTGGCGGCGGGGTGGGGGTATCGCCGGATGGCGGCTGACCGCTCTCCGGCGTGGCCTCGCGGCGGCGGCTCTCGCGCTGGGTGCGCGGCGCCGGGCGCTCCTTCCGTGTCGAGATGCGCAGCCGCTTGACGCGGCGCGGATCGGCGTCGAGCACCTCGACCTCGTAAGTGCCGGGGCCCGAGATCACCTCGCCGCGCACCGGCAGGCGCCCGACGAAGCTGACGAGATAGCCGCCGAGCGTCTCGACTTCCTCGCCGGCCTCGCCGGTGACGAAATCCTCGCCGATCACCGTGCGGACGTCGTCGAGGCTGGCGCGGGCATCGGCGATGAAGGCGTTGTCCGGCAGCCGCACGATCGAGGGCGGTTCGTCGCTGTCATGCTCGTCGTCGATCTCGCCGACGATCTGCTCGACGATGTCCTCGAGCGAAACCAGCCCGTCACTGCCGCCATATTCATCGACCACCAGTGCCAGATGGATGCGCGTGGCCTGCATCTGCGCGAGCAGGTCGATCGCCCGCATCGACGGCGGCACGTAAAGCAGCTTGCGGATGATGCGCGCGTCCTGAAGCGGCAGCGCGAGATCGACGGCCTTCAAATCGAGCCCGGCCGGCAGCGGCTTCTTGCGTTTGGTCTTGGTGGCCTCCGATACGCGCGCGCGCGCGGTCATGAAGGCGAGCAGATCGCGGATATGGACGATGCCGACAGGATCGTCGAGCGTCTCATTGTAAACCACGAGCCGCGAATGGCCGGCGCTTTCGAAACGGTCCATCAATTCGCCGAGCGGGATGTCGCGCTTCACCGCGACGACGTCGGCGCGATGCACCATGACGTCGGCGATGCGGCGCTCGTGCAGGCCGAGGATGTTGCGCAGCATGGTGCGCTCGACCGCCGAGAAGCCGGTGTCGCCGGGTGTCGTGGCGTCGAGCACGACCTGGAGATCGTCGCGCACCGATCCGGCCTTCCAGCCGAACAGCGTGCGGATGGCGCGCAGCAGCCAGCCGTCCGCGGTTGGACGCATCACCGCGCCTGGCGTCACCACGGCCGGCAGATTGGCCGTGTTGCGCGGATTGTCGTGGGTAGGCTCGGAATCCGGCATCTCAGTGCGTCCCCGCGCGGTCGGCATAGGGATCGGGGATGCCGAGGTGGGCCAGGATCTCGGTCTCCAGCGCTTCCATTTCCTCGGCGTCGTCGTCGTTTTCGTGATCGTAGCCGATCAAATGCAGGAAACCATGCACGGCAAGATGGCTCAAATGGTGGTCGAACGGCTTCTGTTCCTCGTCCGCCTCGCGCCGCATCGTCTCGTAGGCGATCGCGATGTCGCCGAGCATGCGCGGCGCGTCGCCGACCTTCCATTCACCCTCCGGCTGAAGCGCGGGAAACGACAGTACATTGGTCGGCTTGTCGATGCCGCGCCAATTGCTGTTGAGGGTGCGGATGCCGGCATCATCGGTCAGCATCACGGCCACTTCCGCGTCCGCGACCTCCTCGTCGACACTCTCGGCGGCGGCGGCGACCGCGCGCTGGATCACGGCTTCGGAATCGGGTTCGCGTTGCCAGCAATCGGCAACGACGAGGACCTCGGTCATGGGAAGGTTCGGATGTGACATTGTGTTTGTTCGGAACGAAAGGGCGCTTGGTCGGCGCCCGCTGGATCCGGCTGTTGTCCCGTCAGGATTTACCGGCGGCCGGCCGCTGCGGCTGCCCTTCATAGGCAGAGACGATCCGTGCCACCAACTCGTGGCGGATCACGTCCTCGGCTTTGAAATGAACTTGCGCAATGCCTTCGACGCCGCTCAGCAGGCGCGTCGCCTCGGCCAGACCCGAGGTCTGGCCGTTCGGCAAATCGATCTGCGAGGGATCGCCTGTCACGATCATGCGGCTGTTCTCGCCGAGACGGGTCAGGAACATCTTCATCTGCATCGACGTGGTGTTCTGCGCCTCGTCCAGGATGATGGCGGCATTGGTCAGCGTGCGGCCGCGCATGAAGGCGAGCGGCGCGATCTCGATCTCGCCGGTCTGCAGGGCGCGCTCGACGATGCGCGCATCCATGAGGTCATAGAGGGCATCGTAGATCGGGCGCAGATAAGGATCGACCTTCTCGCGGAGATCGCCGGGCAGGAAGCCGAGCCGCTCACCGGCTTCCACCGCCGGACGGGACAGGATGATCTTGTCGACCTCCTTGCGCTCGAACAGCTGCGCGGCATGCGCGACCGCGAGCCAGGTCTTGCCGGTGCCGGCGGGGCCGATGCCGAACACCAGCTCGTGGCGCTTCAGCGCGCGGATGTACGAATCCTGCGCAGCCGTGCGCGCGCGCACCGGGCGCTTGCGCAAATTGATGCTGTCGAAGGCCGATTTGGCCGATTTGGCGTCGAACTCGAACAGCGAGCCCTGCGCGATCACGGCGCGGATCGCGCCCTCGACCTCGCCCTGGTCGAGATCCTGTCCCTTCACGGCTTGCGCGTAGAGCGTCTCCAGCACGCGGCGCGCGGCATCGCAGCCGTCGCGCGTGCCGCCGATGGTGATGTGGTTGCCCTTGGAGTCGACGACGACGCCGAGCCGCCGCTCGATCTGCGCGAGGTGCTGACCGTAGGGGCCGACCAGCGCGGATGCGGCGCGATTGTCGTCGAAGTCGATGACGACCTGGGTCTCGGGCGGAACTTGCATGTCGCGGTCAAATTTGCGGCTGGGAGCGATAGAAGACGAATCCGATGCGCTTTTGGGCAAGGGTTCAGGCTCCACTGGCTTGCGGTAAAGCGGGCTCGCGCGCGCCATGCGGCGTCACGAGCTCACCGAGGAAGCTGTAGCGCTCGAGGCTGTCGATGCGCACCGGCAGGATTTGTCCGATGATGTCGGCCGAAGCCATCACATGCGCGGGCTGGAGGAAGGCGGTGCGGCCGACGATCTGGCCCTCCTTGCGGGCCGGACGCTCGAACAGCACATTGACCGTTGAGCCAATCGCAGCCTTGTTGAAGGCCGATTGCTGGCTGTCGATCAGTTCCTGGAGCCGCTCCAATCGCTGGTCCATCTCGGCGGGGGACACCGTCTCCTGCATGTCCGCGGCCGGCGTTCCCGGCCGGGCGGAGTATTTGAACGAATACGCCGCAGCGTAGCCGATTTGCGTGACAAGTGCGAGCGTGGCGAGAAAATCTTGCTCGCTTTCACCGGGGAAGCCGACGATAAAATCTGATGAAAAAGCAATGTCTTGGCGTGCAGCCCGGAAACGATCGATGACTCGCCGGTAATCATCGGCAGTATGTTTCCGGTTCATGGCGGACAGAATCCGGTCCGAGCCCGACTGCACCGGCAGGTGCACGAACGGCATCAGCTCGCCGAGATCGCGATGGGCCGCGATCAGGCTGTCATCGACGTCGCGGGGATGGCTGGTCGAATAGCGCAGCCGCGCGATGCCGGGAATCCGGGCCAAATGTTCGAGCAGCCGGCCGAGCGGCCAGGCTTTTCCGTCCGGTCCCTCGCCATGATAGGCGTTGACGTTCTGCCCGATCAGCGTGAGCTCGCGCACGCCATTGTCGGCCAGCCGCCTCACGTCGTCGACGATCTTGGCGACGGGGCGCGACACTTCCGAGCCCCGCGTGTAGGGCACGACGCAGAAGGTGCAGAACTTGTCGCAGCCTTCCTGCACGGTGACGAAGGCGGAAATGCCCCGCGCGCGGATCGCATCGGGTTTCGGCTGCGCCAGGAAGCCGAACTTGTCCTCCGCGGGAAATTCGGTCTCGATCGCGCGGCCTTCATGGCCGGCGCGCTTCAGGAGCTCGGGCAGGTGGTGATAGCTCTGCGGTCCCACCACGACGTCGACTACGGGCGCGCGGCGCACGATCTCCTCGCCCTCGGCCTGCGCCACGCAGCCCGCGACCGCGATTCTCATCGTGCGACCCCCGCGCGCTGCCTCGTCCTTGGCGACGCGCAGGCGGCCGAGCTCGGAATAGACCTTTTCGGAGGCTTTCTCGCGGATATGGCAGGTGTTGAGGATGACGAGGTCGGCGTCCTCCGCGCTGGCCGTCTCCACGAATCCTTCCGGAGCCAGCGTGTCCACCATGCGCTGGGCATCGTAGACGTTCATCTGGCAGCCATATGATTTGATGTGCAGCTTGCGCGGCGGCGTCATGGAACCCGGAATTGAGGTGGAGGACGGCCCTCAGATATAGGCTGGAGGGGCGAAAATCCAGCGATGGGGGCCGTTTGGGCCGTCATTCCGAGGGAGGGCCAGCGCGAAGTGCAGAATCTCGCACCAAAACCTCTGAATTCCACAATTTACACACGCCGCACGGCCCGGAATGACGCCAAGCGGCCGAAATCAGCCCGCCAGGGCGTCCGCGGCGACCCGCCGGACCAGCTCCGGCAATTGATGCATGTCCGCAAACGTCAGGGCGGCACCGGCCTGGCGCAAGGTCTCGGCATGGCCGTCCCCGCAATGGCTGCCGCCGCAGAAGCCAAACACGGTCATCCCTGCCGCCCGCGCACCGGCGATGCCGGCCAGGCTGTCCTCGATCACGACGCAGCGCTCGGGCGGGACGCCCATTTCTTTCGCCGCGAACAGGAACAGGTCCGGCGCCGGCTTGCCGTTCTTCACCTGCGAGGCCGAGAAGATGTTCGGCGCCAGACGCTCGTAGAGACCGGTGCTGCCAAGGCTGACACGCATGCGCTGATGCGAACCGCTCGAAGCGACACAAACGCGCTGCGTGACGACATCGAGCACATCATGGATGCCGCGGATCGCCTCGAGGTCCGCCTCGAACGAGCGGAATAGTTCGTCCTGGAGGTCGCCGTGATAGGCCTCCGGCAGCTTGCGGCCGAGCTCGGTTTCGATCTCCAAATTGGCCTGCCGCGTCGAACGGCCAAGGAAACGCTCGAACACCTGATCCGGCGTGATCGGATAGCCGTGCCGCGTCAGCACGTCGGCATGGGCGCGACAGGAGATGACCTCGCTGTCCACGAGCACGCCGTCGCAATCGAAGATGATGAGATCAATGGACAACTTAAGACGTCGGCTTGTCGTCGTCGAGCGGGACGCAATAGAGCTCCAGCCGATGGTCGACCAGCTTGTAGCCGAGCTTGCGGGCGATCTCCGCCTGGAGCTTCTCGATCTCCTCGGAGGTGAACTCGATCACCTTGCCGTCGCGCAGATTGATGAGGTGGTCGTGATGGCTGTCGCGCATCGTCTCGTAGCGCGCGCGGCCTTCGCGGAAATCATGGCGCTCGATGATGCCGGCATCCTCGAACAGCTTGACGGTGCGATACACGGTCGAGATCGAGATCTTGTCGTCGACGGCGACGCAGCGCCGGTACAATTCCTCGACGTCGGGATGATCGACCGATTCCGCCAGCACGCGGGCGATGACGCGGCGCTGCTCGGTCATGCGCATGCCGGTGGCGGCACAGCGCGCCTCGATGCCGGACGCCTTGGATGCGGAAGAAGGTTTCAGTGCGGTCATGATGTGTCTGCCTGACGGGGCGCTTTCTGCCATCAATGTTACGACAAGTCACGCCGCATCAGAAGGGCGTTCAATTGTTCCCCGTTGGGCTGCTTATAGTAGCGTTCGCGGCGCCCGACCACCATGAATCCGGCCCGGTCGTAGAGCCGCCGCGCCGGCTGGTTGTTTTCCTCGACTTCGAGAAATATTGTGCGCACGCCGCGCCCGGCGAGGTGGCCGAGATGCGTCATCAGCAGCGTGCGGGAAAGGCCGCGGCCGCGCTGGCTCTGGTCGACCGCGATGGAGAGGATTTCCGCTTCGTCCGCGCCGATCCGCGAGACCGCGAATCCGATGGTCTTGCGGCCGAGCCGCAACCGGTGCACGAGCGTGTTGCGCTCGCTCATCATGCTCTCGAACTCGCCTTCGCCCCAGCCGTGCGCGAAGGAGGCGCCGTGAAGCTGCGCCAGCCGCGCGGCATCGCGCGCGGATGCAGGCTCGACGACGGCGGTGCCGCCGCGCCACCATTCCGACAGCCATTGCATCATGAGGTTGCGGCTTGTGCGAGCGGCGGAAGTCGCGCCGGCTTGGCATCGGGCGCCTTCAGATAGAACGGCCGCGCCGGATTGGTGTCGGGATTGGCCGCGGCGCCGAGCCAGGCGACCCAGCCGATGTCGGGCGCGGGTTGCGCGTCGACCGCGACGGGTTGCGGCCCATCCTTCGGCCAGCGATCGGCGAGGATTTTTGCGGCGTTGCCGACCAGATGCGGCGCGCCGAATTGCGAGGCCGCGATCGCCTCGTCGATGGGAGCGATGCCCGGCCGCACCAGCTGGCTGCCGTCGCCGGCGACGATCTGGAAATAGACGTGATCGTGCCGCGCATCGATCGCGGAGATCACGGGCGCCGATCTGCTCTGGCCCACGATGGCGGCGGCATAGGCCGACAAGGTGGTCAGGCCGACCGCTGGCTTGCCGGCCGCAAGCGCAAGGCCGCGCGCCGCCGAGATGCCGACGCGCAGGCCGGTGAAGCTGCCGGGACCGACGGTGACGGCGATGCGGTCGAGCGCGGTGAAGGCGAGATCGGCCGATTGCATCACGCGTGCGATCATCGGCATCAGCGCTTCGGCGTGGCCGCGCTTCATCAGAAGCTGCTCCTGCGCAAGGAGCTGGCCGGCTTCGGTGTCGAGAACGGCGGCTGCGCACGCCTCGAGGGCAGTATCGATGGCAAGGATCAGCATGAAAAAGCGAATGGCGAGTGGCGAACGGCGAATACTCTAGCCGATCGGAATTCCATCCGCCATTCGCTACTCGCCATTCGCTTGCCGATCACATCGGGCGGACTTCGACCACGTCGGGCACGAAGTGCTTGAGCAGGTTCTGGATACCGTGCTGGAGCGTCGCGGTCGATGACGGGCAGCCGGAGCAGGCGCCCTTCATGTTGAGATAGACGATGCCGTCCTTGAAGCCGCGGAAGGTGATGTCGCCGCCGTCATTGGCGACCGCCGGCCGCACCCGGGTCTCGATCAGATCCTTGATCATGTCGACGGTCTCGGCATCGGCCTCGTCGAAGAACTCGTCCTCGTCGTCGAGATCGGCATCGCTCGTGGCCGCGCCGTCGGCGAGCAGCGGCGCGCCGGACATGTAATGCTCCATGATGGCGCCGAGGATCGCGGGCTTGAGCTGCTGCCACTCACCGTTCGCCTTGGTCACGGTGATGAAGTCCGATCCGTAGAACACGCCGGTGACGCCGGGCACCTCGAACAGTTTTTCGGCGAGCGGCGAGCGCGTGGCCGCTTCGCGGCTCGCAAATTCCATCGGGCTGCCGTCGACCACGACGCGGCCGGGAATGAACTTCAGCGTGGCGGGATTGGGGGTGGCTTCGGTTTGAATGAACATGGTTTTCTCCAGACGTCACCGGTTCAAGGCCGGCGCGTGCGCTATCCACTAGCAGATGGCGACGGCGAACGCACGGTCAAGGGGCAGACGCAAATTCAGTTATAGGTTTCAGTGAGTTAGGGTGGTGCTCCCCCTCCAGGGGGAGGGTACGAAGCAGCAGCCCTACGACAGCGAATCCACGCTTTCGTCGCTCAGCGCGCCCGAGATGATCGTCACCGGCACCGGGAACGTGCCCAGCGCATGCGCGAGCAGGTTGACCAGCGGTCCCGGACCTTCCGCGCCCGGATTGGCGGCGAGCACCAGCATGGCGATGTCAGGGTCCTCGTCGATCACCGCGAGCAGCTGTTCCATCGCCGCGCCCTCGCGGATCACCCGCTCCGGCGTGATCGCGGCAATGCCGTTGGCGCGGCCGGCGGCGCGGTCGAGGGCTGCTTCCGCCGCTTCCTGCGCTTCGGCGCGCATGATGTCGGCGACACCAAGCCATTCCTGGCTCTGCTGTTCGGGCTCGATGATGCGCAGCATCACCACGCCGCCGCCGGCGCGGATCGCCCAGCGGCTGGCATAATAGACCGCGCGATCCCATTCGGCGGTGTCATCGACGATGACGAGGCATTTGGGCTTGTGACCCGGCTCGAAGCAAAGTCGCTTGCTGGTCATGCATGTCCCGGAATGTGCACGACCTGCATGCTGCCACACTCCCGCAACGTTGGGGAGAGGGGAGTGGCCGGCGCCAGGGCGCCGGCCAGACGCGATGATCAGCGCCGGCGGATGAAGCCGACGATGTCCTTCGAGAGGTTCATGGTCTCGTCGGCGATGGCGCGGGCGCGGTCGGCGCCGTCGTTCAGGATCGCGTCGATATGGCCGGGGTCGGCGACGAGACGCTTCATCTCGCCGGCGATCGGCGCGAGCTTGGTGACGCACAGCTCCGCCAGCGCATTCTTGAAGCTGGAGAACTGGCCGCCGCCGAATTCGCTGAGCACCTCGGCCTTCGATCGGCCGGAGAGCGCGGCAAAGATGCCGACGAGATTGTCGGCTTCGGGGCGCGCTTCCAGGCCCTTTTCTTCGCTCGGCAGCGGCTCCGGATCGGTCTTGGCCTTGCGGATCTTCTGCGCGATGGTGTCGGCATCGTCAGTCAGGTTGATGCGCGAATTGTCGGAGGCATCCGACTTCGACATCTTCTTGGTGCCGTCGCGCAAGCTCATCACGCGCGTCGCCGGGCCCGTGATAAAGGGTTCCGGCAGCGGGAAGAACAGGCCGTCATTGGCGCCCTGGCTGCGAATGGAATCGCCGAAATCGTTGTTGAACTTCTGCGCGATGTCGCGCGAGAGCTCGAGATGCTGCTTCTGGTCCTCGCCGACCGGAACGTGGGTGGCGCGGTAGAGCAGGATGTCGGCGGCCATCAGCACGGGATAGTCGAACAGACCGACGGAGGCGTTCTCGCGGTCCTTGCCGGCCTTCTCCTTGAACTGGGTCATGCGGCCGAGCCAGCCCATGCGCGCGACGCAGTTGAAGATCCAGGCGAGCTCGGCGTGTCCCGAGACCTGGCTCTGGTTGAACACGATGTGCTTGTTCGGATTGATGCCGGCGGCGATGAACGCGGCGGTCACCTCGCGGGTGTTGCGCGCGAGCTCGGCGGGTCCGCCCCAGACATCCACGCCCTGCGTGATCGCGTGCATGTCGACGACGCAATAGATGCAGTTATGGGTTTCCTGCATCTTCACGAAGTTGACGATGGCGCCGAGATAATTGCCGAGGTGCAGATTGCCCGTCGGCTGGACGCCCGAAAAAACCCGTTCAACGAATGGCATGGTTAGTCTTCCTGGCAAGCCTTCCTGAAGGTCATCGGCCGTCGTTTCCAACAGCGGCGCTGCCCCGTCAAGGGTAATTCGATGGCATCACGCCCCGGACTCGGTCCGGGCCGGGCGCTTCAGCAAATGAACCGCTTCGCGCCACGAGGCTGCGCCGAGGACCTGCAGGAGCGCGCCATAGACGGCGATTCCGGCTGCGATCTGCATGCCAAGGACGGTGACGCGGATGAGACCATGCGCTTCGGCGGGCGAGAGCCCCGTCGTGAGCCAGAGCAGGGCGCCCATGGCGGCGGCTGCGAGCACGATCCGCGGCAGCCGGCTGCGGGCAGCGGCATCGACCGAGAAGCCGAATTCGCGCATGCCTTTCCGGAGCAGCGACAGCGCGCTGCTCCAGGCGCCGGCTGCGATGCTCGCCGCGATCCCGCTCGCGCCGAAGAAATGGCCGAGCAGGACCGCCAGCGCGACAGCGACCACAAATCCTTTGGTGGTGGCCAGCAGCGGCGTCATCGTGTCGCTGCGGGCATAGAAGGCCGGCGACAGCGCCTTGATCAGCACGTGGGCCGGCAGGCCCAGCGCCAGCCACATCAGCGCATGCGCGGTCGCCGTGCTGTCGTCCGCGCCGAACGCGCCATGCTCGAACAGCAGCCGCACGATCGGGTCGGCCAGCACGATCAGGCCGAGCGTGGCCGGCAGCGCCAGCCCGGTCGCAAGCTCCAGCGCGCGCGATTCCGCGTGTGCAACCGCGCCACGGTCGCCGCTCGCCACCGCGCGCGTCAGCTCCGGCACCAGCACCGTGCCCATGGCGACGCCGACGATGCCGAGCGGCAGCTCGATCAGGCGGTTGGCGAAATAGAGCCACGACACCGCGGAGGGCGTCGCCGAGGCGATGATTGCGCCGGCGACCATCAGCCATTGCGGCCCCGAGCTTGCGATCATGCCGGGGATGGCCTTGGCGAAGAAGCCGCGCATCTCCTTGTCGAAACTGATACGCAGCGGTGTCGCCAGGCGCGCACTTCGTTGCGACAGCAGCATCAAGAGCTGCAGCAGCCCGGCGATGCCGACGGTCGCCGCCAGCATCCACGCCGCGGAAGCTGCATCGGCGTGCCAGACAAGCAGCATCGCGATCGCAGCGATCAGCGCGATGTTGAACAGCAGCGGCGAGAATGCCGTCAGCGCAAACCGCCCTTGCGCGTTGAGCAGCCCCATCAGCACGGTGACGGGTCCGGCGAAGGCGAGATAAGGCAGCATCAGCCGCGCGTTCTGGACGGCGAGATCGAGCGTGCCGCTGCCGAGAAATCCCGGCGCGATCACCGTGATGATCAGCGGCATCAGGAGTGCAATCACGAGCGAGATCGCGATCAGGGCCGCGCTGACCGTGCCGAGCACGCGCCCGGCGAACGCCGCCGCAGCCGCCGCGCCGTCACGCTCGCGGACACGCAGCCAGGCCGGGATCAGCGCCGCATTCAGCGCGCCCTCGCTGAGCAGCCGGCGCACCACGTTGACGAGCTGGAACGCCGCCAGGAAAGCATCCGCCACGGCGCCCGTGCCGAGCAGGGCTGCGATCAGGGAATCGCGCGCAAACCCCAGCAGCCGCGAGGCCAGTGTTCCCGTCGAGACGGTCAGGAAGGAGCGGATCATCAGGCGTACATATACCGTTGCTTGCCCGCGAAGGGCCGGTCGTGATAGGCCGCGAGCCAGATTTCAGGCCGACAGGAAGCGGATTTCCGCAGGGATCGCAATCCGCCAAACAGGATCAAGGTGAATGGCTGACGTGAAATATGACGTTCTCGGCATCGGTAACGCGCTGTTCGACGTGCTGGTCCGGACCGACGAGGCCTTTCTGGCCAAACATGCCATGACCAAGGGCAGCATGTCCCTGATCGACGAGGCGCGGGCCGCCGCCATCTACAAGGACATGGGCCCGGCGACGGAGGTCTCGGGCGGCTCGGCCGCCAACACCATCGTCGGCATCGGCAGCCTGGGTGCCCGCGCGGCCTATGTCGGCAAGGTCAAGGACGACCAGATCGGCAAGCTTTACGTTCACGACATCCGCGCCGCCGGCGTCGCCTTCAACACGCCGGCCGCGAAGGACGGCCCTGCCACCGGTTGCTCCTACATCCTGGTCACCGGCGACGGCGAGCGCACCATGAATACCTATCTCGGCGCGGCGCAGGATCTGTCGCCCGCCGATATCGATCCGGCCGAGATCGCCGCTGCCGGTATCGTCTATCTCGAGGGTTATCTCTGGGATCCCAAGAACGCCAAGGACGCCTTCGTCAAGGCCGCCGGCATCGCCCATGAAGCGAAGCGCAAGGTGGCGCTGACGCTGTCGGATTCTTTCTGCGTCGACCGCTATCGCGACGAGTTTCTGGGCTTGATGCGGGGCGGCACCGTCGACATCGTATTCGCCAACGAGGCCGAGCTGCACTCGCTCTACACGACCTCGGACTTCGACACCGCGCTCAAGCAGCTACGCAACGACGTCAAGCTCGGCGTCGTCACGCGCAGCGAGAAGGGCTGCGTGGTGGTGACACCGACCGACGCCGTCGCTGCTCCCGCGTCTCCGATCACGCAGCTCGTTGACACGACCGGCGCCGGCGACCTCTTCGCTGCCGGTTTCCTGTATGGCCTGGCGCGTAACCTCGCCCACAAGCAGTGCGGCGAGCTCGGCGCGCTTGCGGCTGCCGAAGTGATCCAGCACATCGGCGCGCGCCCGCAGGTGTCGCTGAGGCAACTGGCGCAGCAGCGCGGGCTGACGGTTTAGAGCCCCGCTGATGGCGTGAGGCCGGCGCGCTCCTCATGCTCCGCCGTCGTCGCCCGGCTTGACCGGGCGACCCAATATTCCAGAGACTTTAGTGGAATACTGACACGCCGCGGCGTACTGGATCCCCCGCCTTCGCGGGGGGTGACAGTCTTTGTGGCGGCAGCGCAAAGCACCTCACGCTGTCTTCGCCGCCTTCAACCCCAGCCGCTGCTCCACTGCGTCCCGCATCACGAATTTCTGGATCTTGCCGGTCACGGTCATCGGGAATTCGTTGACGAACTCGACATAGCGCGGGATCTTGTTGTGGGCGATCTGGCCGTCGCAGAAGGCGCGGACCTCCTCGGCGGTCAGCGTCTCACCCGGCCTCACCCGAATCCACGCGCAGAGCTCCTCGCCGTAGCGGGCGTCTGCAACGCCAAAGATCTGAACGTCCTGGATTTTGGGGTGACGGTACAGGAACTCCTCGATCTCGCGCGGATAAAGGTTTTCGCCGCCGCGGATCACCAGATCCTTGATGCGGCCGACGATGTTGCAATAACCCTCGTCGTCGATGGTGGCGAGATCGCCGGTGTGCATCCAGCCATTGGCGTCGAGCACGTCCCCTGTCTTTTCCTTCTCTTCCCAATAGCCCAGCATGACGCTGTAGCCACGGGTGCAGAGCTCGCCGCGTTCACCGCGCTTGACGATCCGGCCTTCGAGATCGACGACCTTCACCTCGACATGCGGATGAATGCGCCCGACGGTGGAGACGCGCCGCTCGAGCGGATCGTCGGTCGCGCTCTGGAAGCTCACCGGGCTCGTCTCGGTCATGCCGTAGGCGATGGTGACTTCGCGCATGTTCATCTCGGTGTTGACGCGCTTCATCACCTCGATCGGGCAGGGCGCGCCGGCCATGATGCCGGTGCGCAGCGATTTCAGATCGAACGTTGCGAATTCAGGATGATCGAGCTCCGCGATGAACATGGTCGGCACGCCGTACAGCGCGGTGCATTTTTCCTGCTCGATCGCGCGCAGCGTCGCGAGCGGATCGAAGCCCTCGCCGGGATAAACCATTGTGGTGCCGAGCGTGACGGAAGCGAGGTTGCCCATCACCATGCCGAAGCAATGATAGAGCGGTACCGGGATGCAGATGCGGTCCTGCTCGGTCAGGCGCATGGCGCGACCGGTGAAATAGCCGTTGTTGAGGATGTTGTGGTGCGTCAGCGTCACGCCCTTCGGCGATCCCGTGGTGCCGCTGGTGAATTGGATGTTGACGGGATCGTCGAATTGAAGCGCCGCGCCGAGCGCGGCAAGCTGCTCGCGGTGCCCGGCTCCGCCGATGCGGGCGACCTCCTCGAAGGGGATCGTGCCTGATGCTGCGGGGCCGCCGATCTGGATCACCGTCCGCAAGGCCGGCAGCCGCGCCGCCTGCAACTGTCCGGGCCTGGCGCCCGCCAGCTCCGGCAGCAGCGTGTCGAGCATTTCCATGTAGTTGCTGGTCTTGAACGCCGTAGCCGTCACGATTGCCGCGCAGCCGACTTTCTTCAGCGCGAACTCCAGTTCGCTGAGCCGGTAGGCGGGATTGATCGTCACCAGGATCAGGCCGGCCTTGGCAGCGGCAAACTGGGTCAGCGTCCATTCCGGCCGGTTCAGCGACCAGATGCCGATCCGCTCCCCGCGTTCGAGTCCGAGCGCGAGAAAGCCGGCGGCGAGCGTGTCGACCCGCTCGGCGAATTCTCTCCAGGTCCACCGCACGCCGTGGCTGGGCGAGACCAGCGCCTCGCGATTTCCCCAGCGCCTCACCGCGTGGTCGAGGCTGCGGCCGATGGTGTCGCCGAGCAGCGGCGTGTCCGAGATGCCGCAAACGTAGCTGTCTGCTTTATCAGCCAAGTCGAAATCCTTTTGTCAAAATGGTCGGCACAGTCTTTCTCGCTCATCATGGCCGGGACAAGCCCGGCCATGATGCGTGGTGAGAGAGCCGCGCTCTTACGCCGCCTTCTGCCCGCTCCCGGCATCGAGCCCGGCATACACGCCACGCTCGAAGCCCGCGAACGTCTCCAGGCACTTGGCGTCTGCGAACGGCAACAGCTGCATCAGGATCACGCCGGTAACGTCGCGCGCCGGGTCGATCCAGTAATAGGTGTTGGCGAGGCCCGCCCACGCGAGGCTGCCGGCGCTGCGTCCCTCGGCGGTCTTCGCGGTGTTGATCATGAAGCTGAGGCCCCACTTCTTCACCTGCTCCGGATAGAGATCGACGTCGTTGGTGTACATCGGCGCCGCCGTCGTCAGCTTGCCCATGGCGAGATCGCCGATGTGGTTCTGCCCCATCGTTGCGACCGTTTCGGCCTTCAGCACCTGATTGCCGTTGCCGCGGCCCTTGTTCAAAATCATCTGGGTGAACTTGATGTAGTCGGCTGCGGTCGAATAGAGGCCGCCGCCGCCCATGTGGAATTCCGGGTTCTGCTCGAGCTCGAACGGGATCGATGCGAGCTGGCCGTCCTCGCCGCGCGCATGCATGCCGACGAGGCGCTTGCGCATGTCGTCGGTGATCTTGAAGGCGGTGTCGGACATTCCGAGTGGAGCAAAAAGATTGTCACGCAGATATGCATCGAGCCGCTTGCCGCTGACGGCTTCGACGGCCTTGCCGACGAAATCGATATTGGTGCCGTATTCCCAGCGCGTGCCGGGGTCGGTCATGACAGGCGTCTTCAGTGCCGCGTTCAGGCAGGTGGTGATGGCGGGAATGCCGTGCTTGTCCAGATAGACCGCGAGATCGCCGTTCCACATGTTGTAGCAGAAGCCGGCGGTGTGGGTCAGGAGCTGGCGCAGCGTGATCGGCCCCTTCGCCGGCCGCAGCTTCGCCTCGCCGTTCGCATCGAAGCCTTCGAGCACCTGCGGCTTGGCGAGATCGGGCAACACCTCGCCGATCGGCGCGTCCAGCGAGAGCTTGCCCTGCTCGACCAGTTGCATCGCACCCGCGGATGTCACCGCCTTCGTCATCGACGCGATCCAGAATACGCTGTCCTCAGTCATCGCATCGGGCTTGGACAGATCACGCTTGCCGAACGCGCCTTGATACAGCACGTCGTTACCGCTGGCCGCGATGGCGACGACGCCGGGAATCTCCTTGGCGTCGCTCTTCTGGCGCAGGATCTGGTCGATCTCGGCTTTGCTCTGCATATGCGTTTCCTCCGGTTTGATTATTGTTGGAAGCGATCGATTGTCCTCCTGCGCGCTTCGCGCGTCCAGCGCGTCGAGATGCCCAACGCGGTCGCGATGTCGTGACTTGACGGTCCGCGGCTCACGCAGGACGACAGGGAGGCTGAACTGCAACACTCCGTCACAATCTGCGGTGGATGGCCGCAACGCGCCGTGACCGTGGATGGGCTCTGGCGATATGTTTCAGGAATTCTTTGAAACATTTTGTGCGCTGCGACGTTCGGCATAAGGCCAAATCGTGGCCGACGTTAAGATTTGATGCAAAAGTTAGCGGCCTGACGAGCCGTGGGGGACCTCAAATGATTTCGACCTGGAGCGAATGGAAGCGCTATCCCCGTCCCGGACAGCGCGAGAACCTCGAGGCGCCGATCTCGCCCGGCATTTACGAGGTCCGCATTGCCGGTACCGGCGCACTCTATTCGTTCGGCGCGGTGGACAATCTGGCGCAGTCGCTGGCGCTGCTGCCGGTTGGCTCGAAAAACTGGTTCGGCCGCCGCAACGCGTCCGACGTGCCCGATCTCGAATACCGG
This sequence comes from Bradyrhizobium xenonodulans, assembly GCF_027594865.1. Taxonomy (NCBI): domain Bacteria; kingdom Pseudomonadati; phylum Pseudomonadota; class Alphaproteobacteria; order Hyphomicrobiales; family Nitrobacteraceae; genus Bradyrhizobium; species Bradyrhizobium xenonodulans. The sequence goes on along the minus strand of NZ_CP089391.1, from coordinate 26,682 downwards.
ACCTGCGCGACCTCCTCGAAGGCCGACGCCAAGGCCGCCGCCGAGCGTATGATCGGCCGGCGCGAGACTTATATGAGCGGCGCGGCCTAAGGCCGCTCTCTTCTAAGCTACAGGCAGCTGTGCGTTGCGGGACGGTGCATTGCGCACCGTCTCTCCCTATATTCCGGGCCGATCAGATCGCCTCCCAGGGAGTAACGCCATGACCCCGACCGCCGCCGCACGTGCCCCGCAAGCCAGCGCCACCCTGCGCGACCGGTTGAAGGACCCCTCGCTGCTGAAAGAGGCCTGCTACATCGACGGCGCCTGGGTCGGTTCGCCGGTGTTCGCCGTGAACAATCCCGCCACCGGCGTCGAGCTCGCAAAGGTCCCGCAGCTTGATGCCGACGACACGACCCGGGCGGTCGAGGCCGCCGAGCGCGCCTTTCCGGCCTGGGCCAAGCACACCGCCAAGCAGCGCTCCAACATTTTGCGCAAATGGTTCGAGCTGATCACCGCCAACCGCGAGGACCTCGCGCTGATCCTCACCTCCGAGCAGGGCAAGCCGCTCTCCGAGGCGCTCGGCGAGGTCGACATCGGCGCTGCCTATATCGAGTTTTTCGCCGAAGAAGCCCGCCGCGTCTATGGCGAGACCATCCCGACACAGCGGCCCGATGCGCGCCTGCTCGCGATCAAGCAGCCGATCGGCGTCTGTGGCGCCATCACGCCGTGGAATTTCCCGAACTCGATGATCACCCGAAAGGTGTCACCCGCACTCGCCGCCGGCTGCACCGTGGTGCTGAAGCCCGCCAACGAGACGCCGCTCTCGGCGCTGGCGCTGGCCGTGCTCGCCGAGAAGGCCGGCATCCCCAAGGGCGTGCTCAACATCGTCACCGGTGAGGCACCGCCGATCGGCAAGGTGCTGTGCGAGCATCCGGCGGTGCGCTTCGTCGGCTTCACCGGCTCGACCGCGGTCGGCAAGATCCTCTACCAGCAGGCCTCCGTCGGCGTGAAGCGACTCGGCCTCGAGCTCGGCGGCAATGCGCCGTTCGTGGTGTTCGACGACGCCGACATCGATGCCGCGGTCGAGGGCGCGATCGTGTCGAAATACCGCAACATGGGCCAGACCTGCGTCTGCGCCAACCGCCTCTACGCCCAGGACAAGATCTACGACGAGTTCGTCAAGAAGCTGTCGGCCAAGGTCGCGGCGATGAAGATCGGCGACGGCACCGAGAGCGGCGTCACGCAGGGCCCGCTGATCAATTTGAAAGCGGTCGACAAGGTCGAGCGCCACATCGCCGATGCCGTCAAGCGCGGCGCCAAGGTCGTGACCGGCGGCAAGCGCAGCGAGCTCGGACGCTCATTCTTCGAGCCGACCGTGCTGGCCGACGTCAAGCCGGACTCGCTGGTGGCGCAGGAGGAGACCTTCGGCCCCCTCGCGCCGGTGATCCGCTTCAAGGACGAGGCCGATGTGATCGCGATGTGCAACGCCTCGCCGTTCGGCCTTGCCTCCTATTTCTACTCGCGCGATCTCGGCCGCGTCTGGCGCGTCGCCGAGGCGCTGGAGTCAGGCATGGTCGGCGTCAACACCGGCCTGATCACCACCGAAGTCGCGCCCTTCGGCGGCGTCAAGGAGAGCGGTCTCGGCCGCGAAGGCTCGCGTCACGGCATGGAAGAATATGTCGAGATCAAATACGTGATGATGGCCGGGGTGTAACCGGCAATCGACGCTGCGCGCCGGCACTTTGGAGCCGCCGGCGCGAACGCATCAGCGGCACACGTAGGCGCCGTTCACATATACGCGGACGCATGCCGTGCTGGCAGCTGCCGCACCCACAGCCGCTCCGCCTACGACAGCGCGTCGCGTGGTTCGGCGTGCGACGCCGGCGACGCTCGCGGGCGTTGCCGGTCGTCCGACCCTGGCTTCGGCGCTCGGAACGCCGAACGCCATGCCGGCCTCGTTTGACCAGTCGGCTGAGCCGAAAATTCCACAGCCCAGAACGGCTGCAACAAGTAGCATTCGCTTGGTGCTGACCAGTCTCATGCCAATCTCCCTCGTTGTACCAAAGTCGAGGCGATCAGCATTTCTTTTGCCATTTGCTCCCGGCTTGATCTGGATCAATGGAGTTCAGGTAGTCCGGATTGCGCTGAGCGCGTCATCGGCGCTTTGCGCCGACCTGTTGGCTCCATCCAGGCCAGGCAGGCGCTACCGCCGCAACACCGCGATCGTCCGGTTCGCGAACGTCAGCCGCTCGGCCATGACCGACACGAAATACGTCAGCAGCTTGTGGCTGAGCGCGGGATCTTCTTCCTTGATCGCGTCGAACTGGTGGGTGTTGAGCACGTAGAGCACGCTGTCGACCTCGGCCTGGATCGTTGCGCTGCGCGGGGTGTTCGACACCAGGCCCATCTCGCCGATCGTGGTGTAGCGCCCGAGGCTGCGCACGCGCGTGGTGCGGTCGTCATCGGCGGGAACCATGATGCCGACGCGGCCGTCGAGGATGAAGTGCATGGAATCGGCGAGGTCGCCGGCCTGCACGATGATTTCTCCGGCCTCGACCTCGATGCGCTGGCAGCGGCGGATCAGCGCATCGGCGTCGTCCTCGCTGTCGAGAATGGCTGTGAACCAGTCGCGCAGGCTGGCTTCTTCCTGTGCCAGCCCCTGATGTTGCGCGATCAGCTCGTTCTCGCACCATTCCAGCGCACGGTCGAGCTCGGGGATGAGGGTGACGCCGTCGCCGATGAAGTCGCTGGAGCGCAGCACCTTCTCGGCCGCGGCCGACAGATGCACCAGGATCAGCTCGACGCCGAGGTCGCCTGCGCTCCGCTTGATCTGAGCGAAACTATAGGCGGCGGAGGAATCGACGCCGGTGACGAGCTTGAAGTCGAACACCAGATAGCGGCACTCCGGTCGCTGCTGGAGCAAGCGCTTGACGTGCTGATAGAGCCGGTTGGCCGAGCCGAAGAACAGATAGCTCTGAAGATTGAGGCCCTGGATCTTGCCGCCATGAGCCAGCAGCACCTCCTGGTCGTCGCGCGAGCGGTCGAGCGAGGAGCGATATTCAGAGCCGTCGAAACTGTATTTGATCGACTCCACCCGCGCGGCGCTAAGCGCAAACGTCGCACAGCCGATGATCACGCCGATCAGGATGCCCGGCACGAAGCCCCAGATGACGATGATCGCGATGATGGCGATCAGCGAGACATATTCGAGCTTCGACAGCCGCCTGCGCGACTCGATGAGCCATTTGTGCAGCTGGTCGGCGCCGAGATAGAGCAAAAGGCCGCCGAGCACGAATTTCGGGATGAAGCCGAGCAGCTCCGGCGCAACGGCAAGCATCAGCAGCGACAGCGCCGCAACGGCGAGGCCGGACAGGCGCCCGCGGCCGCCACTGCTGAAATTGAGGACGGAGCGGCTGACCGAGATGCAGCCGGCATAGCCGCCGAGCGCGCCGGTCAGGATGTTGGCCGCGCCGGTGACGTTCAGCTCGCGCTCCAGATTGGCCTCGCGATGCACGGCGACTTCGATTCCCGTGGTGTTGAACAACGTGCTGGAGGCGGTGACGAAGATGACGGCGACGAGATTGCCGAGCAAGTCTGGCACCGCGAACCAGGGATAGTGGATGAGAGCGTCGGTATGCCAGGGCACCATGAAAGCCGCCTGCGGCGGAGCCTGGAAGGTCCAGCCCAGCGCGCGGGCCTCGTCGAGCGAGACGCCCGTAACCCAGAACGCAAGATGTGCGGTCAGCATGCCGCCGATCAGGATAATCGGCAATCCGAACGGGCTGCGCGAACGATGCCAGGTCAAATACAGTACCAGCGCCATGGCGCAGGCGGCGCCCAGCTCGGACAGCGCGGTGCCGTTGGCGAGGCGCACCAGCGTGGCGAATTGCACGGGATGATCGGTGATCACCCGGATCGCGCCCATCACGATGAGAAGCCCGGTGGCGCCGAGAAAGCCGCCGACCACGGGATAGGGCACGTAGCGGATGGCGCGACCCATCCGCGTCAACCCCAAGCCGCACAGGACGACCCCAGTCAGCACGGTCGAGAGGCCGAGGGTGATCAGGACCGGCGGGAGCAGCGAGGCCGACGGATTGGCTGCCGCGATTCGCTCGATCAGCGAGGCGGCCAGGATTCCGGTCACCGCGGCAGTGGAGCTGTCGGGCGCGGCAATCGCGAAGGGCAGCGAGCTGCCGAGCGCGATGATGGCCGCGAGCACGGCGGAGCTGACGAAAGTCGCCGTGATCCCGTAGGACAGGTAGGGCGACAGCGGACCGGCAAAGATCAGCAGCGAATAAGACAGTCCGAAGGTGACGGTCAGGACGCTCGCGGCGGTTCCACCCAGGATATCATTCAGCGCACGCTTGACGGACGGATTGATCCCCGTGACCGGATCGAAGCCAATTGCTGGATCTGTCACGCCGTGACACTCGCTCATGAAAAGTCCTGTCAGAGACGTAGCCGACTGCAGCTTTAGCGCAACAGGATTCTTGCAAGTATGAAGTACCCGACAATTCCCAGCTGAAGACGCCCGTTCATGACGTGTGAATGGTCAACCATATGGTTGAGGGGAAAGCCGAAGTCCCACACCCACCGCTGTCATTCCCCGCGAAGGCGGGGAATCCAGTACGCCGCGGCCCCTCGTTGAATCACAGGCGTCTCGGAGTACCGGATCGCCCGGTCAAGCCGGACGATGACAGTTGAGAGTGTGAAGGAGCTTCGCCCAACCCGTCATTGCGAGGAGCGAAGCGACGAAGCAATCCAGACTGCCTCCGCGGTGGGATTCTGGATTGCTTCGCTATGCTTGCAATAACGGAGTGAGCGGCAGCAACGGAGGCTAAATCTTCAGCTCTGTCCCCGTCACCCGCCTGTAAGCCTCCAGGTACCGCTTGCTGGTTGCATCGACAACGCTCGCCGGCAGCGGCGGGGGCGGGGCGTCGCCGTTCCAGCGGCCGGCGCGTCGCTCGGCGTCGAGATAGTCGCGCAGCGGCTGCTTGTCGAAACTCGCCTGCGGCTGGCCGGGCTTGTAGGCATCGACTGCCCAGAAACGCGAGGAGTCCGGCGTCATGACTTCGTCGATCAGGATGATGCGGCCGTCCTTGTCGCGGCCGAACTCGAACTTGGTGTCGGCGATGATGATGCCCTGCTCGCGCGCCAGCTCCTCGCCGAGCGTGTAGATCGCGCGCGTCATGCTCTCGAGCGTGTAGGCGACCTCGTCGCCGATCACCGCGCGCATCTTCGCGATGGTGATGTTCTCGTCATGGCCGGTCTCGGCCTTTGTCGCCGGGCTGAAGATCGAGGGCTCCAGCTTCTCGCTCTCGACGAGGCCTGCCTTCAGCTTCTCGCCGGCGAGCGTGCCGGCGCCAGCGTATTCCTTCCAGGCCGAGCCCGAGAGATAGCCGCGGATCACGCATTCGATCGGAAACACGGTGGTGCGCTTGCACAGCATGGCGCGGCCGAGGATCTCGGCGCGGTGCGGCTTCAAGGCCGGCACGGCGGCGATGATCTCGTCGGTGTCGGCGCTGATCATGTGATGCGGCACCACGCCTTCGAGCTCGCGAAACCAGAACGCGCTGATTTGCGTCAGCACCGCGCCCTTCATCGGGATGGTCTCGCCCATCACGACGTCGAAGGCGCTGATGCGGTCGGTGGTGACGAGCAGCAGGCGGTCGTCGTCGACGGCGTAGATATCGCGCACCTTGCCGCGGCCGATCTTGGGCAGGGGCAGGTCGCTGGAGAGCATGGTGGTCATCGGAAGAGCCTTCGCGCGGGACATCCGGCCGCGCCTGATCGCACGGCCGGACACCGGATTAGCCTATTCCGGCAGCGGAATGAACTCATGTTCCTGCGGAACTGCGGCGAAGCGGCCGGTTTTCCAGTCCTGCTTGGCCTGCTCGATCCGCTCCTTGCCGGAGGAGACGAAATTCCACCAGATGTGGCGCGGGCCCTCCAGTGCATCGCCGCCGAGAAACATCATCCGCGTCGCCTTCAGCGCCTTCACGGTGATGCGGTCGCCGGGCCGGAAGATGAGGAGCCGCGGCCCCTCATAGCGCTCGTTCGCGATCTCGACCTCGCCGTCGACCACATAGATCGCGCGTTCCTCATGGTCAGGGTCGAGCGGCACGCTCGCGCCGGCCACCGCCGTGACCTCGGTATAGAACCAGGGCGAGACCATCGACACCGGCGAGGTGATGCCGAAGGCGGAGCCTGCGATCACCCGCGCGGTAAAATCGCGCTCGGAGATCATCGGCAGGTCGCCCGCCGCGTAATGCTGGAACGACGGCGCGATCTCTTCCGATCCGGCCGGCAGCGCGATCCAGCTTTGCAGGCCCAGCATCTGCTGGCCCGAGGCGCGCTGGGCATCCGGCGTGCGTTCGGAATGCGCGATGCCGCGCCCGGCCGTCATCAGATTCATCGCGCCGGGCGCGATTTCCTGGACGTTGCCCTCGCTGTCGCGATGCATGATCGCGCCGTCGAACAGATAGGTGACGGTGGCAAGCCCGATATGCGGATGCGGCCGCACGTCCATGCCCTTGCCGGAGACGAACTGCACGGGGCCGAAATGGTCGAAGAAGATGAAGGGCCCGACCATCTGCCGCTTGCCATGCGGCAGCGCGCGCCGCACCGCGAATCCATCGCCGAGATCGCGCGTGCGCGGCACGATGACGAGATCGAGCGCATCGCAGGACATGGGATCGCCGAGCACGGGATCGTTCGAGGGTTGCCAGCTCATGGTGGACTCCTGTTTCTTGCTGGTATGATCGTAGCAGAATTCTGCATTGTCGTCGCGACAAAGGCCGCACCACAAACTCCGCTGTCATGCCCCGCGAAGGCGGGGCATCCAGTACGCCGCGGCCTCTCGGTTCAATAACTGTCGTCTCGGCGTACTGGATCGCCCGGTCAAGGCCGGGCGATGACAGTTGTGAGTGAGTGTGAGTGAGGATGGTCCTTGAAAAAATAGCCGCAACGACCGATGTTCGGCTGGTTTCAACTGCGACCGATCGCATCACCCGATGACCCTTGCCGCAACCGAGCTCGCCTTCCGCGCTGCCAGCGTCGCGCTGCTGCTGGTGCTGGCGGCGTCATTGCTCTCCGATTTCCGCAATGTGCTGGCGGGGCGGCTCGGTGCTGCTCTCGCACTGGGCTTGGCCGCGCATGCGGTGAGCTATTCGGTTGGTGTCACGTCGCGGATCCCGGCATCGCATGCGCCGCTGATTGCGATATCGACCGGCAACATCGTGGTGTTCTGGCTGTTCACGCGCGCGCTGTTCGACGATGAGTTTCGCTTGAGCTGGTGGCACGGCTGGGTCTGGGCGCTGGTAACGGCGTTCAGCTTCGCAGGCTGCGTCTGGATTGCACCCAGCGGCCATGTGCGATTCTCGGTGACGATGGTCAACCTGATCGTGCTCGGCTTCATCGCGCTTGCGATCGGGCAGACGATCGCCTCGTGGCCGGCCGACCTGGTCGAGCGCCGCCGCCGCGTTCGCGTCTTCATCGTCTGTGCCGGCGCGCTCTATGGCGGGGTGAATGCGCTGCTTCAGATCTCCGTTGCGGGCTATCGCGTCGGCGAGGCCGCCGATACGATCAATGCCGGCGTGCTCGCCTGCATCGTCGCGGCCATCGCCTATGCCATGATGCGTGTCGATGCCGCCGATCTGTTTCCGGTCGCAGCGAAGGTCGAACCGGCGGTCATTTTCGGTCCGCAAGCCACTGAAGACGCCGCCGACCAAAAGCTCATCGATGCCCTGATGCGGCTGATGGCGGACGAGCGGGTCTATCGCCAGGAGAACATCACCATCGGCGTCCTGGCGGGCCGGCTCAAGATTCCCGAATACCGCCTGCGTCGGCTGATCAACCAGCGGCTCGGCTATCGCAACTTCAATGTGTTCCTGAATAACCACCGCATCGAGGAAGCCAAGGCCGCGCTCGCCGATCCCGCTCAGGCCGAGGTCCCCGTCATCACCATCGCGATGGACGCCGGCTTCCAGTCGCTCGGCCCCTTCAACCGCGCCTTCAAGGCGGTGACGGGCGTGACGCCGACGGAATATCGGCGGCTCAAGGTGAATGCGGCCTAGATTCTAAGCCGTTCTAATCACGCCGAAATTTCAGAATCAGCAAGCCCCGCCCGGTTTCAACCAGGCCATTTTCCAAATCCGGCGAGCGATCCTCGGTCCGTTCCGGCTTCCTCCCGGCACATCCCCCGTGCCGGAGAAAGCCCGTGACCCGCCGCCGCAAGATCATCCTCCTGACCACCGCCATCGCCTGTATCGGCCTCGCGCTTGGCGCCGCACGGGCCCGCGACGTGCCGAAGGTCGCGACCGGCTTCGTGGCCGACATCCTGTGCTCGGAGACGTTCGTCTCGGGGCTCGATGCCAGGCGCAACTTTGCCGAGACCACCGACGCGATGCCCGGGACCGGCCTGATCACCTGGGCCATGGACTACCAGGTCGATCGCGCGCGCAAGGACGTCACGGTGACCTTGTTCGGCCTTGGCCGTAGCCATGCCGTCTATCGCGAAGGCCTCGGCTGCACGCTCGACCACGGGACGCCGCTCGCCGATGTGGCGGTGCCGCCCGACGACAGGCAGCCCGCGCTGCTGCCCGAGATCGCGAGCCCAGCGATCGTGCCGCCGCAAAGTCCCGAGCTTGCCGCCGCGCTCGATCGTGCCTTCACCGAACCCGCGCAGCCGCCTTACCGTCGCACCCGCGCAATCGTCGTCATGAAGTCCGGCCGCGTCATCGCCGAACGCTACGCCGATGGCATCGGATCGGAGACGCCGCTGCTCGGCTTCTCCATGACGAAGTCGGTGATATCAGCCTTGACCGGCATTCTTGTGCGCCAGGGCAAGCTGAAGCTGGACGGGCCCGCACCGGTCGCCGCCTGGAAAGATCCGAACGACCCACGCCATGCCATCACCGTCGACCAATTGCTGCGTCATACTGCGGGTCTTGCGCTTGGCAGCTCGCTCGAGGCTTCGCTCGGCTCGGCCTTCGAGCCGGTCAACCGGATGAAGTTCATGGAAGCCGACATGGCGGCCTATGCCGCGACCATCCCGCTTGCGACCGCGCCGGGCGCGGCGTGGAATTACCACGACGGCAACTTCCTCATCCTCGCGCATTTGCTGCGCGACGCCGCCGGCGGAAAGCCCGCCGATGCGCTCCGCTTCGCGCGCCGCGAATTGTTCGCGCCGCTCGGCATGCGCCACGTCACGCTCCAGCTCGACGGTGCCGGCACCATTGAAGGCTCGGGCGAGATGCTGGCCTCCGCGCGCGACTGGGCGCGCTTCGGCCAGCTCTATCTCAATGACGGCGTCGCCGGCGGCAAGCGCATCCTGCCGGAGGGTTGGGTGAGCTACTCGGCGTCAGCCACGCCACATGCCTGGGTCGGCATCGGCGCCGGTTTCTGGACCAACCAGGGCAACAGCTATGGCGCGAAATTTCGCGTCGACCACGGCTGGCCGCGCGATGCCTTCTTCGCCAAGGGCACGATCGGGCAGTACACCATCGTGATTCCGTCGGAGAAGCTGGTGATCGTGCGACTGGGCCGCTCGCCGAACGCCCCGCCGCAAGCGGATGGCGTGTTCGATCTCGTCCGCGATGTGGTGGCGGCGACACGCGAGAAGGGGAAAATGGCGGGGGTGAATTGATTGAAGCGGAGCGAAGCTTCTTACCCTCCCCTGGAGAGGGAGGGTCGATCGCGCGTAGCGCGAGCGGGGTGGGGTGATCTCTCAACACGGGCAGTGTGGACGTGGAGAGACTGTCACCCCACCCCGGCTCATATTTCGCTGCGCTCAATATGAACCGACCCTCCCCCTCCAAGGGAGGGTAAGCGCCGCGACGAACCTACCTTCCCAGCTCCGTCGCCTTCGCTACGCGATCAAACCGCTCCAGCGTCATGATTGCATCAGCAAATTTGTCCGCGCGTGCGTTCAACACCGGGCGGGCCAGCGTCAGAAACTTCTGCTGCATCGCCTGCGCATCGGGGAACGAATTCGGCTCGCCGGAGGGATCGGCATAGAGCCGCTCATGCACGCCGTCGTCCGTGGTGATGCTGACGCGCGCGCCGAACGGATGGGTGCGGCCGACCTCGAGCCGGTCGTCCTGCACCACGTCGAACTTGTCAGCGAGCGCGTCGATGGTGGCGTCCCCAAGGCGGTTGTAGTCGTCCCAGCCAAACGAGCCCTGGTCGAGCGCGAGTGCGCCGGTGAAGAACATCGAGAACTGGCCACCGACGATCGAGGTCGGATGCCGCTTGGTGGCGGCATCGCCGGTCAAGGTGATGCCGTTGCGATGCAAACCGATCTCGACGCGCTTGACCTGGTCGGGCGTCAGATTGTGCTCGCGCCGCATCGCGATCAGCGCGTCGATCGCGGCATGCGTGTAGCGGCAGCTCGGATACGGCTTCACGCCGATCTTCATGGTCTCATAGGTCTTGCCGAGCTCGGCGACCGCCTTGCCCGGATGCGCATCGTCGGTGTAGCCGGCGAGCAGGCCGTGCTTGCCCTCGACCGATTCCGTCGCGCCGACGAAATCGTTGCGCGCCAGCGTCGCGGCGATGACGCCGTTCATCGCGGCGGCGCCGACCTGGTAGCGCTTGTTCCAGGCGCCGTTGACCAGGAATTGCAGCGAGCCCGCGGCCTGGCTGCCGGAGACGCCGAAGGCGGCGATGATCTGCTGCTCGCTGAGGCCGAACAGCTTGGCCGCCGCCGCCGCCGCGCCATAGGTGCCGGCGGTCGCGGTCGGATGGAAGCCGCGCGCATAATGCGAGGTCGGGTCGAGTGCGTTGCCGAGCCGGCAGCAGACCTCGTAGCCCGCGACGATCGCGGTCAGCACGTCGCGGCCGGAGGCGCCGACCATTTCGCCGACGGCGAAGGCGGCCGGAACCACCGGCGCGCTCGGATGCAGCGAGGAATCGGCGTGGGTGTCGTCGAAGTCGAGGGAATGGCCGAGTGCGCCGTTGAGGAGAGCTGCGACCGCCGGCGTCCAGGTCTTGCTGTCGCCGAACACGGTGGACTCGCCCTTGGTGTCTAGCGAGAGCGCTTCCAGCATCTTCAGGATCGACGGGGTCGATTCCGCTTCGCTGCGGGCGCGGATGGCGCTGCCGAGGAAGTCCAGCATCAGAACCTTGGCGCGCTCCAGCACCTCCGCCGGAATATCCTGGTATGTCAGATTGAAGACATAGGCGGCGAGCGTTGCGGTTTCGTGGGCCATCGTGTTTCCTCGTTTTGGCGCGCAAGTTAGGCGGGCTGATTTGGCCTTTCAAGCGCCCTCGGGGCCGCGGGCATCAGCCATGCTTTTGCCTGGCTTCGAGAGGATCGGGACGTCTGACGATGGCATTCGCAAAAGACCTGTTCGACCGGATCCGGTCGCGGCGGACGCAATTGGGGCTGGCGATCCGGGTCACGGTGGCCGCGGTGGCGGCTTATGCGATCGCCACCGCGCTGCATCTGCTGCTGCCGCTCTGGGCGGTGCTGACCTCGCTGATCGTGACCCAGATGAGCGTCGGACGCTCGCTGAAGGCGACGCGCGACTACATGCTCGGCACCATCGGTGGCGCCATCTATGGCGGCGCCATCGCAATCCTGATCCCCTATTCCAGCGAGGCCGGGCTGTTGGGCTTGCTGGTGCTCTCGGTCGCCCCGCTCGCCTTCATCGCCGCGATCAATCCGAGCCTCAGCGCAGCCACCGTTACGGCCGTGATCGTGTTGCTGGTTCCGACCATGCATCACTCCGATCCCATGACGTCGGCGATCGACCGTGTCAGCGAGGTCGGGGTCGGCGCCATCACGGGACTGCTGGTCTCGTTCCTGGTGCTGCCGTCCCGCGCGGTGCGGCAGATCCGCGCCAGTGCGGCGAAACTGCTCGAGCTGATCGCCGACGCCTTCACCGAACTCTTGGCAGGCCTCACGCGCGGCCGCGACAACGACGCGCTGCACCGGATCCAGGACGGCATCGGCACCGCCATGGTCGGCATGAATGCCATCGGCACTGAGGCCGAGCGCGAGCGCGCCGCGCGGCTGTCGAGCGGGCCCGACACCGGTCCCTTGCTACGAACGGTGCTGCGGCTGCGTCATGACGTCGTGATGATCGGCCGCGCCACGGTGGTGCCGTTGCCGGCCGAGGTGCAGATGCGGCTCGCAGGGCCCTTGACGGAAGTCTCGACCGTGATCGCGCGCTTCCTGCGTTCGGCAGCCAGCGCTTTGCGCGAAGGCGCCGGTGCGCCGGCGATCCACCCCGTCCACGTCGCGCTCCAGCATTACGCCGAGGCGGTTGCGTCCGTCCGCCAGGACGGACTGATTCGCGGCCAGCCGAGCGACACCGCAGAGCGCTTCTTCGCGATCGGCTTCTCGCTGGAGCAGATGCACCAGAATCTCTGCGATCTCGATCGCGTCGTCGGCGAATGGTCGGAAGCCTCGTCCGACAAGTCCGCGCGCGTGGCGGAATGAGCTATCGCTTCGTCAGGCCCTTGCCCTGCATGCGCCAGAGCAGGAGATCGATGCGGTCCTGGCCGAAGAACGGCTCGTTCTCGAACACGAAGGTCGGTACGCCCCAATGGCCCGAGGCCGCGTGGTCCTTTTCGTTCTCGGCGATCACCTGCTCGTAGCGATCGGCGTCGGTGCTGATTGCTGCATCCATCGCGGCGAGGTCGAACCCCGCTTTCTCGGCGGCGCGTGCGAGATAATCGCCCTCGTTCCATCCCGCCACCGAGCCGTCCCACAGCACGGGTGCGATCGCCGACGTGAATTCCAGCGAACGGCCCTCGAGCTGCGCCATCGCACCCAGCCGGGTCAGCCGGTGGATGTAGGGCTGCTCGGCTGCGACATCGAACGTCGTCTTGTCCTGCACGATCGGATCCGGCCTCGGAAATCGGAACGGAATGCCCTCGTGCTGCGCCACGCGCGTGCTGTCGAGCACCACATAGCGAATGAAGTTCGGGCTGGCTTTCTTGAAGAAGCCGGGCACGCGGACCGCGAGCGGATAGACCGGCCGCAGGTTGACCGCGAGATCATACTCGGCGACGAGTTTCAGCGTCTTCGGCAGCGCCAGATAGCTGAAGGGGCTGCGGTAGGAGTAGAAGAGGTCGACGGACAGGGTCATCGCGCCGGCTCTACGATGCACCTCATCATGCTGCGGACCACGAGCTTGTGAAACGGCATGATGAGCGCGAGGTAGGTGCGGCCGAGCAGATTGTTCGTGCGTACCAACGTGGTCGAGGTCACCTGACGGCCCGTTGCATCGCCGCCAACGTCGACCACGAGGCGGAAGTCGAGATGATGATCGTTGAAGCCCGCGACCAGGCGCTCGGGCGTTTCGCTGACCACCGGAAACAGGCCGATCAAGCCGCCCGGCGCCGGCTCGCCTTCGCCCGATGTCTTCAGCCCGAACGGCGTTACCAGGATGTTGCGCAAGCGCAGCAGTGCATCGACCCAGCGTGGTCCGTGCACCACCATCCGCGTGCAGGCCTCGCGCGCGTCCACCGCCGCTGCGCCGATCTCGACGCGAAACGCGTCGATGAACTGGGCACCCGCCAGCACGGCTCCGGCGTCGACCTCAGGGGCGACTTCGCGAACTGTCCCGATCATCCCACCAGTCTGCGCGTCAGCATGCGGAAGCGCAAGATCAAGAGTCCGGCATAGACGAACGTCCCGACCGAAAACCCGATCCAGACGCCGACCGCGCCGAAGCCGGCGTTGAACGCCAGCACCCAGGCGACGGGAAAGGCGACGGCCCAATAGCCGATCGCCGCGAACACCAGCGTCATCTTGGTGTCGTTGATGCCGCGCAGCGCGCCGCCCACGATGGTCTGGAGGCCGTCCGCGATGAAGAAGGTCGCGCCGACCACCAGCAGTGTGGCCGTCAGCTCGATGGTTGCCGCGCTGGCCTCACTGGTGCCGAAGAACAACCGGCCGAGCTGGTAGCGGCCGAGAATGATGGCGACCGTCAGGGCGGAGACCAGAACGATCCCGAGCACGGCCGCGACCAGTCCTGCACGCCTGACCGCCAGCGGTTCGTTGCGGCCGAAGGCATGGCCGACCCGCACCGTCGCCGCCATGCCGATGCCGAGCGGCACCATGAACAGCACGGCGGTGACCTGGAGCGCGATCTGGTGCGCGGCGATCGCCGCGGTCGAGATCAGCCCCATCAGCAGGGCGGCCGAGGAGAACAGGCCGTACTCCATCAGCAGGGAAAACGAGATCGGCGCGCCGATCGCGATGAGCTGGCGCATCAAGGGCCAGTCGATCCGCCAGAGATGGGCGAGCAGATGATAATCCGAGAACGGCTTGCGCCACGCGGCGATGGCGAGCGTGGCGAGGAACGTGCCGAGATTGACCAGCGTGGTCGCAAGTCCGGCGCCGAACAGGCCCAGCTCCGGCAGGCCGAACAGGCCGTGGATCAGCACATAGACCAGGGCGGCATTGATCGGGATCGCGGCAATGGTGATCCATAGCGGCGCCTGCGGCCGGTTCACCGCGCTCATCATGCTGCGCAGCGCGATGAAGCCGAGCGCGGGCGCGATGCCCCAGGCCAATCCGTAGAGATAGCGCTGGGCCAGCGCGGCCGATTGCGGCGCCTGGCCGAGCGCAATCAGGATGTGCTCGCCATAGAGCGGCGAGGCCATCATCGGCAGCGAGATCAGCAGCGCGGCCCACAGGCCGACGCGCAGGGAGCGGCGGATCCGCCTGAAATCGCCGGCGCCGAACGCCTGCGCGGCCAGCGGCGACACCGCGGACATCAGTCCGAGCCCGAAAGTGAAGCTGACGAAATAGACCGTGTGCGCCAGCGCCGCCGCGGCCACCGCGCTCTCGCCGAGGTGGCCGATCATCGCCAGATCGGTCGTGATCATCGCGATCTGCCCGAGCTGCGTCAGCATCATCGGCACGGCCAGCCGCAGCGTCTCGACGAACTCTTCGGCGAGATGGTTTGGCGGCACGCCGGCTTGCGGCTGCGAACGATGTTGGACGGTGTCGAGCATGGTGGCTGCAATAGCACAGCCACACGTCGAAAACATGGCCCCGCGTTCTCCGCTCGCTCGGTATCGTAGGGTGGGCAAAGGCGCACTTGCGCCGTGCCCACCATCAGAAGCCGTGGGCACGCTTCGCTTTGCCCACCCTACGATACTGGTTCGAGACGTGAGACTTCGGCTACACCTCCTCCCACAGGGGGAGGAGGAAGAAGGGCAGCCTCACCCCTTCCGTTCCGGCACCCGCTTGATCTTCGCGCCGAGCGCGTTGAGCCGTTCGTCGATGCGCTCGTAGCCGCGCTCGATCTGGTCGGCGTTGTTGATCGTCGAGGTGCCCTCGGCGCAGACCGCGGCGAGCAGCATGGCCATGCCGGCGCGGATGTCGGGCGAGATCATCGATGCCCCGCGCAGGCGGCTGGGGCCGGCGATGATGGCGCGATGAGGATCACAGAGCACGATACGCGCGCCCATCGCGATCAGCTTGTCGACGAAGAACATCCTGGATTCGAACATCTTCTCGAACATCAGGATCACGCCCTCGCATTGCGTGGCGGTGACGATCGCGATCGACATCAGGTCGGCCGGGAAGGCCGGCCAGGGCTGGTCCTCCAGCTTCGGCACGTGGCCGCCGAAATCGTCCTGGATCTTCAGCGTCTGATTGGAGGGCACGATCAGATCGTCGCCCTCGACGCGGCAGACGATGCCGAGCCGCTCGAACCCCATGCGGATCGAGCGCAAATGCTCGACGCCGGCGCGCGTGATGCGCAAGGGAGAGCGCGTCACGGCGGCAAGCCCGATCAGCGAGCCGACCTCGATATGATCAGGCTGGATCCGGTAGGTCGTGCCGCCCAGCGTCGCCGGCCCATGCACGATCATCGTGTTGGTGCCGATGCCCTCGATCTTCGCACCAAGCGCGACCAGGAAATTGGCGAGGTCCTGCACATGCGGCTCGGACGCGGCGTTGCGCAAATAGGTGACGCCGTCGGCGGCGACCGCCGCGACCAGCGCGTTCTCGGTCGCGGTGACGCTCGGCTCGTCCAGGAACACGTCGGCGCCGGCGAGCTTGGCCGCGCGAAACTCGAGCCGGTCGGTCGCCGTGACTTTTGCCCCTAACTGTTCGAGCGCGAGCACATGGGTGTCGAGCCGGCGGCGGCCGATGACGTCGCCGCCGGGCGGCGGCAACATCACTTCGCCGCAGCGCGCGAGCAGGGGCCCGGCGAGCAGGATCGAGGCGCGGATGCGCACGCACAGCTCGGGATCGAGATCGGCGGCGCGGATGCTCTTGGCATGGATATGCAGCGTGTTGCGGGCGGTCCATTCGGCCGACGCGCCGACCGAGCGGATCAGCTCGACCAGCGTCTCGGTGTCGCGGATCCGCGGCACGTTCTCAAGCGTCACCGGATGCTCGGTGAGCAGCGCGGCTGCGATGATCGGCAGCGCCGAATTCTTGTTGCCGGACGGCTCGATCGAGCCCGAGAGCCGGTGACCGCCCTCGACGATGTACTGGATGGGCGCCAAGTGGATTCTCGCTGTGCTGTTGGATGGGGTGGGCTGTTTCGGGCGGAAACTACAGAGAATCGAGCGCGGGAGCAATTGCGCTGGCTGCGCTGACGTCCGCCCGGCAGGCCCGAAAAGGCTCAGAGCAGTCCGATGATATTGCCGACCACATAGAGGATCGCGATCAGGATCAGCGCGCCGATCACGACGAAGGAAAGCTCGACCGCGATGGCGCCGATGCCGAGCGTGGCGGCCACGCCGGCCAGGAGCCTCTCCTCGCGAAAAATCAGCGAGAGGACCGAGAGCAGGATGGCAAACAGGCCCAGCGTGATCGCGGTGACGGAAGCGGTTTCGCGCCAGGTTCTGGCGGCCGATTTTTCGACCTTCGGAGCCTGGTATTCCACGCCCTTCACGTGTGCGATGACGCGATCCTTGATGCGATGCCCGGTGTCGACAATCACCTTATCCGCCGGCGGCGGCGGAAAAACGATCGGAACGACCCAGTGCGGCAGCACGGCCGCCATCAGCGCCAGCACGCCGACGATGCTGCCGATGATCCCGAGGCGGCGGGAGGGAACGGCGGAACGGTTCGTTGCAGAGGCGGTCATGGCGTGAGGGGTTCCCGGCCGAACTGGCAACGGGTTCATGCCACTTCGTCGCGATGGCCGCGGGTCGGGTTCATCGGCATCCTGAAAATCCGGCTGGATATACAGGAGGTCACGAGGCCCCCGATCTCATCGTTCAAGGGGCTTCAGTTCAATTTGGAAGTTGCTGGCAAGGTTGATGTCCCCGGCGTGGTCGGCCGTTCCCTTTCCGAACACGAAAACAAGCCGTCGGGGCAGTAGAAGTTCGGGGAAACGGGCGCCGGTCTGTTTCTTGACCACCGCGTTGAAGAAATTGCTGATCCGCCCCTGCTCGACGACATCCGAGCCTAGTCGCTCAATATCACCCATTTCGACGTTGAGTCGTTTATATTCCTCAATCATCTCTTTCCGGACTGCCCCGCTCTGCCAGAGGAAATCGAACAACATACAAAGAGATCGCTCTGACGTGAATTTCAGCTCCTCATGCAATTTCTTCGCACGCGAATAAAATCGCTCCTGTATCATGTCCATCTGCACGCGTTTCGAGACGTCCGTCTGTAATATCCGAACCAAGATATCCTGCCACGGGTCCTTCAGTTGGGAATTGCCGTCTCCAGCTGAAATCGATCTTGCCCATAAGATGAACTCGGGCCTCGGCTTTTGAATGTTCGTTAGAAGTGTCTCCGCCATGCTGCCGGCAATGTCCTGGATCGTTCGCGGTTCTGCTTGGTTGATCCGCGAGAGCAGTGTCGAGGCCGCCAGGCCGCCCGCGCCAAGGAAAAGGCCGTCATCGACGCTTGCGGCAACCCTATCGAAATCGGTGCCGTCCAACGCCATTGTCAGATAGAGGCAGCGAGTTACCAGATCGTCCGAATTCAGGTCCTTGTAGTTTTGGGGCAGTCGAAGCTGGCCAGTAGCGCGGGCGAGTTCGAGTAGGCGCGGACCAATTAGGCCGGTAACAGGTAGATTGTTCTCAGTCTCGTAACGTCGCACGCCTTCATCGGTCAAAGGGCCGAACGATCCATCTGGAAGGCCTTTATAGAACCCGGCCTTCAGCAAGTACGTTTGGACCGAGGCGATCTCCAGTGCGGTATCGCCCATTCTGTAGACGCCGGTCCCACTAACCATTCCCAACTGAGGCGAAAACCGCAGCTCCTTGCTTCCGGCCAAGGGAAGTACGGGTCCTTCGCCCGGTTTTCGTTTGGCAAGATACCTCCCGAGCTGCCCACTTTGGTCGGACACGAGACCAGCCTCGACCAAAAATTTCAAATTGTTGGCCGCGGCTTCCTGATCGTTAGTCTTGATCATCTCGAGGATGCGGGCGGCTTCCGCCTTTCTGGCTTCGAGCGCAGCATTGCGTTCATCCTTTTGCTGCTCCGACTCCAGATTGCGCTTCGCCCTGTCGCCTTCGAGCTGTTGCTGCTCGCGGCTGTTCCACCATGCGACGCCGCCATTGAAGACGCCCGCTATGGCCGCACCGATGACGGCGAGGACCAGAGGGCTTGACCAGCGTGATCGCGCAAATTCCTGCTCTTTGAGAGCGATCTCTGCTTCACGGCTTTGCTGCTCGCGCTCCCTGATGCCGAGCTCTCGCTCGCGGAGCCGTACGTCCGCATTGAGCTTTTCCCGCTCCAGGTCGGCGGTCCCGCCGCCAGAGGTGTCGCGTGCCACGGGAGCCTCCGTTGAGAGTTTCGCCGGAGTGGCGTGTTGCAACCTTACGTTTAGAATACGACGCGGGGCAGGCGCAACAGGGCAGGGCCGCTAACCCAATTGGTCCCGCGCTCGGGCCGCCAATCATCGGCCTCGTGGCGCTTGGCTGGGGGCACGGAAACGGAGGTCGAGGCCTCGTCCACCGGCCTGTGTTGGATGCATGTCCGGCGCTGCACTGCAGTGCCGCCGCGATTGCGGCACACGGGCAGCCGGTTGTCAAATATCGATCGTCGCGCTGAGCGAATGTTCCTGGATGAAGTCGCGGCGCGGCTCGACCACGTCGCCCATCAGCTTGGTGAAGATGTCGTCGGCCTCGTCGACCTCCTTGACCTTCACCTGGAGCAGCGAGCGAGCGTCGGTATCGAGCGTCGTCTCCCAGAGCTGCTCCGGGTTCATCTCGCCAAGACCTTTGTAGCGCTGCAGGGTCACGCCCTTGCGGCCGGCGTCGGTGACCGCTTCGAACAGATCGACCGGGCCGTGGACAGGGTGTTCGGCGTCCTTGCGCCGCAGCTTGCCGGAGCGGGCATAAACGTCCTGGAGCTTCACGGTGTACTCGTCGAGCTTGCGCGCTTCGGCCGAGCCCAGGAAAGCGTCGTCGATGACGGCGGCTTCCTTGACGCCGCGCACCGTACGCTCGAACTGGAAGCCCTGGCCTTCGACGTATTGACCGATCCAGCCGCGCTCGACCTCCTCGGACTGATTGTCCAGGCGGCCGGCGATATATTGCGCGGCCGTAGCGGCCTTCTCGGGATCGCCGTAGATCGCCTTGTTCAGCACGCCGGTGATGGCGGCCTGCTCGATCACCTTGCGATTGTAGCGGCTGTGCAGATTGCGCAGGATGCTGCGAACGACGCGGGCATCATCGACCAGCGAACGCAGGTCGCGGCCGGTGCGGTCGCCGCCATTGCCGGGAATGTAGACGCAGTCGTCGAGCCCGGTGTCGATCAGATAATCTTCCAGCGCCCGCTCATCCTTCAGATATTGCTCGGACTTGCCTCTGGAGACCTTATAGAGCGGCGGCTGCGCGATATAGAGATAGCCGCCGTCGATGATGTCGCGCATCTGCCGGTAGAAGAAGGTGAGCAGCAGCGTGCGGATGTGGGCGCCGTCGACGTCGGCGTCCGTCATCACGATGATCTTGTGATAGCGCAGCTTCTCGACCGAGAATTCGTCGCCGATGCTGGTACCGAGCGCGGTGATCAGCGTGCCGATCTGCTCGCTGCCCAGCATCTTGTCCGGGCGGACGCGCTCGACGTTGAGGATCTTGCCGCGCAGAGGCAAGACGGCCTGGAATTCACGGTTGCGGCCCTGCTTGGCGCTGCCGCCTGCCGAGTCGCCCTCGACGATGAAGAGTTCGGACTTGGCCGGGTCCTTTTCCTGGCAGTCGGCGAGCTTGCCGGGCAGCGAGGAGACCGACAGCGGGCTCTTGCGCGTCAGCTCGCGCGCTTTTCGCGCGGCTTCACGCGCTGCGGCAGCCTGGATCACCTTGCCGACGATCATCTTGGCTTCGCTCGGGTGCTCCTCGAACCAGGCCTGGAGCGCCTCGTTGAGGACGTTCTCGACCACGGGACGCACTTCCGAGGACACCAGCTTGTCCTTGGTCTGCGACGAGAATTTCGGATCCGGCACCTTCACCGACAGCACGGCCGTGAGGCCTTCGCGGCAATCGTCGCCGGTCAGCGCGATCTTTTCCTTTTTCGCATTGGCCTCGGCATAGCCGTTGACCTGGCGCGTCAGCGCGCCGCGGAAACCGGCCAGATGGGTGCCGCCGTCGCGCTGCGGGATGTTGTTGGTGAAGCACAGCACGTTCTCGTGGTAGCTGTCGTTCCACCACAAAGCGGCCTCGACGCCGATGCCGTTGGCTTCGGCGCGCACCATGATCGGGGCCGGCACGATCGCCTTCTTGTTGCGGTCGAGATATTTGACGAATTCCTCGACGCCGCCGGAATAGTGCATCTCCTCGCGCTTCTCGACCGCGTGACGCATGTCGGAGAGGGCGATGTTGACGCCGGAATTGAGGAAGGCGAGCTCGCGCAGCCGGTGCTCCAGTGTCGCGAAATCATATTCGATGTTCTTGAAGGTCTCGGTCGAGGCGTGGAAGGTCACCTCGGTGCCGCGCCGGCCCGGCGCGTCGCCGACCACCTTCAGCGGTGCGACGGCATCGCCATGGGCGAACTCGATGTAGTGCTCCTTGTCGTCGCGCCAGATGCGCAGGCCGAGCTTGCTCGATAGCGCGTTGACGACGGAGACGCCGACGCCGTGCAGACCGCCGGAAACCTTGTAGGAGTTCTGGTCGAATTTTCCGCCGGCATGGAGCTGGGTCATGATGACCTCGGCCGCCGAGATGCCTTCGCCCTTGTGGATGTCGACCGGAATGCCGCGGCCGTCGTCACGCACGGTGACGGAATTGTCGGCATTGAGCACGACGTCGACGCGCGAGGCGTGGCCCGCCAGCGCTTCGTCGATCGCGTTGTCGACGACTTCGTAGACCATGTGGTGCAGGCCCGAGCCGTCATCGGTGTCGCCGATATACATGCCCGGACGCTTGCGGACGGCATCGAGACCCTTGAGCACACGGATCGATTCCGCCCCGTAATCGCTCGGATTTGAGGGCTCGTTTTCGGCAGGCGTCTGCCGAGCAGGTTCTGTCATGAGAGGCCTTCGAGATGTCGCCCGAATCAGCGGCGCAAAAGGCGCTGATTTGCAGGCTATTTGTGCCACGAAAGAGGGATTGCGCCTAGCGCAAAGTATCCCCTCGCAACCCTTTGAGTAGATGGGGTTTTTCAGCGAGTTTTCAAGGCGTTTGAAGGCCGTTTCGGAGGCTCGCGAAAAGCCCGATTCGGGGAGGTTTTTCGCGTCGAAATCAACCGCATTTCCCCGGGGGTGACGGCAGCAGTTCCGGGATGCCGGGGCGCCTTCGAAGGCTTTGAGGATCAGTAAAGCTGGAGCGGCGACCACAGCTCTCCGTTGGGCCCGACCGTGACGTCCCAGGCATCGCCGGCCACGAGCTCGATCGTCGTATCGCGGTCGGCGCGACCTTCGACCTTCAATGTGGTGGGGTATTTTCCCGGCGGCAGATTGAACAGCGGCGCCTCGGGGCGCTCCTTGCCGGCGCGCGCAGGGAGCGTGACGGTCCGGTGGTCGATGGTGAAGATGGCTTCCTTGTCGCCGAGATTGGTGAACATCAGCGCGGCACGGCCGGCCCTGGGCATGATTTGCGCTCTTGTCGCGGCCTCCTGGTTTCGCTGCACCAGATGGACCAAGGTGTCGCTGTCCTTGCGGCCGAGCGCGAGCGCCGCCGGACCAAGCGGGGAGACGAAGGCGAGCTGGACGTGATCGGCAGCGATCACCGCGCCATCGCGCTGCTCATGCCACCCGAGCTTTCCGAGCTCCTTGCGGTAGAAGGCGAGCACGTCGCCGAGCTCGGCGGGGATGCGGGTGATGAGCTTGGTCCGGAGCGGAGCGTCGACGTCGAGCATCGTGGTGATGCCGATCTCGCGATAGGTATAACGGGTCGGCGCGGGCAGCTTCGCGTCGGGATCCGGCGTCAGCGCGGGTGAAAACAGCGGCGCCAGTTGCGGCACCCAGGCGCTGGCGCTCGCCGCGAGCATGCAGGTCGCAAGAAAAAACAGGCCGCAGGCAGGCGCCAGCCATCGTGCCGGGACCCGCGCCCCGGTCCTCACCGTCCGCATCTCGCTTCTCCAGGGAAATCGCGCGTCATGCGCGATGGCTGAGGTTGCGACACGCATCGCCGCGCCTCAAAAAGCTAGTCGCGAAGGGAAACGGTCGGGTTCAAGGGCGGGGTCTAGCGCCGCGCCGAAACCCGTCCGCTCTCGACGTCAAAGACTTCGCTGCCTGCGCCAATCTCAGTGAAGGCGGCGGGGTCCGCGCCGGTCAGCCAGACCTGCGCGCCGAGCTTGCGCAGCTCGTCGAACAGCGCCGCGCGCCTGCTAGGATCGAGATGGGCGACGACCTCGTCGAGCAGCAGCAGCGGCACGATGCCGGTCATCTCGGCGACCAGCGTCGCATGGGCAAGCACGAGGCCGATCAGAAGCGCCTTCTGCTCGCCCGTGGACGCGTCGCGCGCGGGCATGCTCTTCGGTGCATAGATCACCTGAAGGTCGGTGAGATGCGGACCGTCGGTGGTACGGCCGGCGATGGCATCGCGCGGACGGTTGTCGCGCAGGATCTGGCGGTAGCGGTCCTCGACCGAGGTCGCAGTCTCCTGAAGCAGCGCGTTCTCCATCCAGCCGTCGAGCGCGATTTGAGCCGACGGGAAGGCGGACGCCTGTGCGCGCGCATTCAGCATGCCGGTCAGCCTTGCTGCGGTCTGGCCGCGCGTTGCGGCGACCGCGACCGCAAGCTCGGCGGTCTCGCGCTCGATCGCGTCACACCAATGGTCGTCGTAATTGCGCGTCTCCAGCAGGCGGTTGCGCGAGCGCAACGAGCGCTCCAGTGCGGAGATGCGGCTCGAATGGTCGCTGTCGATGGCCAGCACCAGGCGGTCGAAGAAGCGCCGCCGCTCGGAGCCTCCGCCCATGAACAGCCCGTCCATCGCCGGCGTCAGCCAGACCATGCGGATGTGGTCGCCGAAGGCGGTGGCCGAATTGACCGGCTCGCGGTCGATGCGGACGCGCCGGCTCACGGTGCTGTCTGCTTGCGGTGCGTCGATGCCGGTGCCGAGCGTCGCAAGCCCCAGCGCGCCCTCGACCTGCGCCGCCACCGCCCAGGAGCCGTCGCCCTGGTTGTCGGCGACGTCTTCCAGCGTCGCGCGCCGCAGGCCCCGGCCCGGCGACAGGAACGAGATCGCCTCGATGCAATTGGTCTTGCCCGCCCCGTTCGGCCCGACCAGCGCCACCATGTCAGCCGCCGTCTCGAGCCCCGCCGCCCGGTAATTGCGAAAATGCGTCAGCGTCAGGCGATGAATGCGGGAGGGGGTCATCAGCTATTCGTCATGGACGGGATTCTTCCCCTCTCCCCTTGTGGGAGAGGGTGGCGCCTCACGCAGTATGCCGTAGGGTGGGCAAAGGTGCGCTCTGCGCGCGCCGTGCCCACGTCTCGCCGCGATCATCCGTGCCGCTGCATGGTGGGCACGCTTTCACCTTCGCTCTTCGAGCTACGGCGCAAGCTTTGCCCACCCTACGGCTCCGATGGATGGTCGAGAGAGCGCCCCTCACACTCGCATCGGCATCAGCACATACAGCGCGCTCTTGTCGTCCTTGTCCTGCACCAGCGTCGGCGAACCGGGATCGGCGAGCCGGAGCGTTGCGACGTCGCCTTCGATCTGGGCGGCGATGTCGAGCAAATAGCGGGAATTGAAGCCGATATCGAGGGCGTCGGAGGCGTATTCGACCTCGAGCTCTTCGGTCGCGCTGCCGGAATCCGGGTTGGTGACGGACAGCACCAGCTTGCCCGGCGACAGCGACAGTTTGACCGCACGGCCGCGCTCGCTGGAGATGGTCGAGACACGGTCGACCGCGTTCTCGAAATCCTTCTTGTCGACGACGAGCTCCTTGTCGTTGCCTTGCGGGATGACGCGGCCATAGTCAGGGAAGGTGCCGTCGATCAGCTTCGAGGTCAGCACCACATTGCCGATGGTGAAGCGGATCTTGGCCTGCGACAGCTCGATCGTCATCTCGGCTTCGGTGTCCTCGATCAGGCGCTGCACCTCGCCGACCGTCTTGCGCGGCACGATGACCCCTGGCATGCCGTCGGCGCCCTTGGGCTGGACCAAATCGAGCTGGGCCAAGCGATGGCCGTCGGTGGCGACGCCGCGCAGGGTGGCAGCCTTCGCGGTGCCGGCGGCGTGCAGATAGATGCCGTTGAGATAATAGCGCGTCTCTTCCGTGGAGATCGCGAACTGGGTGCGGTCGATCAGCCGCTTGACGTCCTTGGCGGCAAGGTTGAACGAATGCGACATGTCGCCGGCGGCGAGATCCGGGAAATCATTCTCCGGCAGGGTCTGCAGCGTGAAGCGCGAGCGGCCGGCGCGGATCGCCAGCACGGCGCGGTCGCCGTCGGCCTCCAGCACGATCTGCGAGCCATCCGGCAGCTTGCGCACGATGTCGTAGAACATGTGCGCCGGCACGGTGGTGGATCCCGCGGTCGCGGTTTCCGCCGGCAGCGTTTCCGTCACCTCGAGGTCGAGGTCGGTCGCCTTCAGCGACAGTTTCGCGTTCTCGGCGCGGACCAGCACGTTGCCGAGGATCGGAATCGTGTTGCGGCGCTCGACCACGCGGTGGACATGGCCCAGCGACTTCAGGAGTTGCGCGCGTTCGACCGTAACCTTCATTGCACTACTCGCCCGATCCCCAAAGATGGAAAAAGCCGGGCGGAGGACAGCGCGCCGCGGCACCGAAGACCCCGGAAGGCCGGGTCATCGAGCCGATATGACCAAAGCCGTCAGGGTCGCGCAAGGTGGCTCGGAATGTCATCCGTTTCAAGGGATTGGGGGCAGTTCCCCACGATTTACCCTTGGAAACGCAACCGCCGCCCGGGCAGGCCAGGGCGGCGGGAGAATGGCAGGAGGCAGCCTAGGCGTTTATTCCTGAAGCTGGCGCTTCAGCGACTCCACTTCCTCCGACAGCGCGGTGTCCTTGGACACCAGGGCCTCGATCTTGCGCACGGCATGCAGCACCGTGGTGTGGTCACGCCCGCCAAAGCGGCGGCCGATCTCGGGGAGCGAACGCAGGGTCAGCGTCTTGGCGAGATACATCGCCACCTGGCGCGGCCGGACTACGTTGGCGGTACGGCGCGAGGACAGGAGGTCGGAGCGGCTGACATTATACTGCCGCGCCACCACGCGCTGGATGTCCTCGATCTTGATCCGCTTCGGCTCCTGCGGCCGGATCAGGTCGCGCACCTCGTGCTCCGCCATTTCCAGCGTCACCGGCCGGTTGTTGAGTTTCGAGTGCGCCAGCAGGCGGTTGATCGCGCCTTCGAGATCCCTGCCGTTATGGGTGATGGCGCGGGCCAGATAGGCCAGCACCTCCTCCGGGACCTCGAAGGTCGCATGATGGGCGCGGGCGGCGGCGACGCGCGACTTGAGAATGCCGTGGCGCAGCTCCTCGCCGAGCGAGCCCATCTCGACCACGAGGCCGCCGGCGAGGCGCGAGCGCACGCGATCGTCGAGGCTTTCGAGATCGGACGGCGGACGGTCGGCCGCGATCACGACCTGACGGCCGGCGTCGATCAGCGCGTTCAGCGTGTGGCAGAACTCGGCCTGGGTCGACTTGCCCTGGAGAAACTGGAGATCGTCGATCACGAGCACGTCGATGCCGCGCAGCGCTTCCTTGAAGGCGAGCGCCGTCTGCGTCTTCAGCGCGGCGACGAAGCCGTACATGAATTTCTCGGCCGTGAGATACAGCACCTTGCGCTCGTTGCCGGAATTGCCGGCCCAGGTCACCGCCTGGAGCAGATGCGTCTTGCCGAGGCCGACGCCGGCATGAATGTAGAGCGGGTTGAACATCACGGGGTCGCCGCGGCGCCCTTCGGCGACCTGGCGTGCCGCGGCATGCGCCAGCGTGTTGGAGCGGCCGACGACGAAGCTTGCAAAGGTCAGGCGCGGATCGAGCGGCGAGCCGCCGAGCGCGTCATGATTGGCCGAGACCGGCGCGGTCGCGGTCGAGCGCAGCTCCGGCGCAGGCGTGCGGCGCGCTTCGACCGGCGCGGGCGCTTCCTTCGGCTGCACCACGGGGCGCACCGCGGAGCGAACGGTGAGATCGATGCGATGCACTTCGGGCATCTCGGCCTGCCAGCACGACAGCACGCGCTCGGCATAATGGGCCTGGATCCAGCTCTTCAGGAAGCGTGTCGGGACCGAGAGCCGCACGCTCTCCTCCTGCACGCCTTCCAGATCCATGCGCGCAAACCAGCTCGTATAGACGTCCTCGCCAACGTTCGAGCGCAGCCGGCTCTTCACGCGTGACCAGCGATCCTGTTCCATTGTCAT